>DIHU01000079.1:0-1164 GCA_002420315.1 Akkermansiaceae bacterium UBA5688 | reverse complement strand
AAGCTGGATGAGGCAAAGAGGTCGGTTGAAAATGCACCTCTTCAAGATACTCCTGAAGCTCGGAAATCCGAGGTTGATAATGCTCTTCGTGAAAGTGAAGAGGCGATTAATGATCTTCGGGAGCTACGTCAGGATATTCAAAAAGATCAGCCTAAGACTAATGACCTGGCTAAGCTTCAAGAAATGGCGCAGAAGCAGGAGGAATTGGCTCGCGAGGCTGCTGAGCAAGCTCCCGATCAGGATTGGGAGAATGAGCAGCGTCAGATGCAAGAGCAGATTCGGCAGGAGGTAGCTCAATCACCGGAGGCAAAAGCTGCTGCGATGAAGGCACAAGCAGATCAGGTAATGGAACTTTCTAATGAGGCCGAAGAGTTAAAGAAGGCCCAGGAAGGCCTTTCAAAGCTGAGTGAGGAGGCTGAGCCAGCTCCTCAAAAAATGAATGCCGATCAGCTGAAAAATGCGCTCGCTCAGGAACAGCAAAATGCTCTGACTGAGGCTCGCCAAGAACTAGCCGAGGCGCGCCGGGATAATGAAGATGATAGGGCTGGAGATCTCGATAAAGCTATTAAGGAGGCCCAAGAGGCTACTAATAAAGCTCGTCAATCGGAGCTCGAGAAAGCGGCAGAGTTAGCAAAGAAGGTTGCGGATGTATTGGCAGAAAGTTCTGAACAATCACCGTCTCAAGAAGCCTTGAAGGAAAAGCAAGAGAAGCTTTCGGATGCCTTTGATTCGCTAGCTCAAGGAGATGCCGAGAAAGCCCAAGATGCTTTGAAAGATATTCAAGAGATGTTTAACCCCCGCGAGATTGCGAAGGCTTTGGCTGAAGAACAACTGAAGGCCGCTAATGAAGCCCGACAAGAAATGTCAGAAGCTAAGCGTGATAATGAAGGCCGGGCCGACGATTTGGCTAAGGCCGCTAAAGAAGCTACCGAAGCAGCTGAGGAAGCCCAGAAGAACAATCCCGCGCAAGCCGCTCAAGCCGCTCAAAAAGCAGTTGAGGAACTGGCTAAAAATGCTGAAGGCTCGCTCACTCAAGAAGCATTGCAAAATAAGCAGGAGAAGTTAGCAGAAGCATTGGAAGCTCTTGCGGAAGGAAATACGGCTGAGGCTCAAGGAGCTCTTGCGGAAGTGCAGAATATTGCTGATCCTGATGATGTTGCAAAA
>DIHU01000256.1 GCA_002420315.1 Akkermansiaceae bacterium UBA5688 | reverse complement strand
GGGTGAAGTAAGTCCCACATCAGTCCTGTGTTGATATTTCCATTTGGCTGCAGAAAGACGTGGTTTATGTCTAACCAAAAGATTTTTTTCTCATCGGCCAGCCCACGGGTAAGTTCTCCCGCTTGACGACAGGTCTCGATACATTTGGCCGAAGAATTAAAGGCTGGCGGACTGACACCCTTCTCATCGTCCCCACCGCGAGGAAAGATCCTCAGTAACAGAATCTTTGTTTCCGGATGACGTTTTCGTATCGTTTTTACGATCGCTTTGGTACCTTTGAAGATCTGTTCTGCGGTGTGAGCTGTTTTAAAATTACGATCGTCGGTGTTATTGGTCCCTATCAAGAGCATGACCACTTTGGGAGATTTCTTGAAGTCTATTTCGCCGTTCTGAAGGTTCCAGAGAATCTGTTCGGTTCGATAACCGTTGTGTCCGAGATTGATAGCGTTCAAAGGCGCGAAGTGTCTGTTCCAGACTTCCTTCATCGGCTCATACTTGCCGCCCAGTTCACCGAGTGTATGAGTGATCGAGTCACCAATGAGGACCACGTCGTAATTTCTTTCTTTGGCCGCCTTTACTTTCTGATCATGTCGGGCACTGGGAGACGGGCGGGGATAGTCCGCATCACCTAGTTTAGGTATTTGGCGGTCTATCTTAATCTCGGCACTCGTAGCTGAATTGCTAATGAATAAAGAACATAGTGAGGCTGCAAAAATTACCTTATTTGTGCGTAACATCAGGATACAATTGACTGAGGAGTGTTTAATTTCAAGGAACTAACGTTATCTGGCTCGAGAACTAGTTGGAAATTACTTTTGGTGGGAAAGGGTTGGAGTTGCATTTAGACCGGAGCGGAGGGCCAAAAAATCTCCCACTGCGTTATATAGGGCCGTCCCCAAGTTCTTCCTCCGGTGAGGTGGTGGATTGGGTTTCTGGATGACTGAATAGCTTGGAAAGAAATACAAATTTAAACCCTACAAGTTAGCTCAATCACCAAATCAAAAACAAGAACTCTATGCGAAAGCGAACAAGACAAAGTTTCTGGCGACTAAGGTAAGGAAACTCGCAGTTCGAGGCAAGGAAGACGGCCTCAATCTGCTGATTCGGCGGGTTACTCAATCCGATACAAATGCTTCGCTGTTCGAATGTAGAACGCGTCGCCATCCATGGCCGGACTGGCCATCAATTGCTCCCCATCCCCGAGGATATTAGTCGCCAAGATCTCGAATTCACTTGCAGATCTGATCACCGTACAAACGCCCTCCTCATTGAATAAATAAATGCAATTGTTTGCATAGACTGGCGAGGCAGAAAACCTCCCCTTGAGGCCTTGCTGCCAGAGTTCCTCGCCGCTGCTTGCCTCGAGGCAGGATAGGTAGCCGTTTCGATCCATCACGAAGAGCAATTTTCCAACTAGCAGCGGCGAGGCCCGCTGAGGCATTCGGCGCGTCTTCTTCCAGACGACATGAGTGTCGCTCACATCACCGGAGCCGTCGGGTCGAATGGCCCAGAGTTCGGGCCGATCGCGATCGATCGTGGCAAAGATCAGTCCGTTTCCATACACGGGCCTCGGGAAAATCGACCATCCGCGGTGGTGCACTTTCCACAATTCCTCGCCGTTGCTCGGGTCGTATGAGTAGAGACTTTTAGCGCCCACGCTGATCATCTGTTGCTTATCTCCGCGCGGAACGAGAGCGGGCATGCTGTAGGCTTTTCGCTGGTGGACTGGGACCTTGTCGAAGTTGGCCGAGCGCTCCGTCTTCCAGGCGTTCTTGCCGGTTGCCGCTTGGAGGGCGATGATATATTGAACATCGCGACCGTCGACGTGGAACACAAGGACATCGCCAACCAGAAATGGGGAACTTGCCGGGCCGGCCCCAAATTCGTGATCGCAATTAAGATCGCGTCTCGACCACAGAATTTCTCCCGACTGTGTGTCCAGACAGGCCGTTCCGTAGGTCCCATAGTGAACGTAGACTCGCCCTTCCTCAATTACCGGGGTGGGTGTCGCGTAGGTGTTTTCAGGAGCTATCGCCATCGGCGATTCCACTTCAAATACCAGAAGGTCGTGAACAACCTTACCGGTCTTTCTGTCCACGCACACCGCAAAAAATTTGTGGCCCTCTTTTGTGGCGGTGGTCATCCAGACTTGATCGTTCCAGATGACGGGGGAAGACCAACCGCGATCGTGGATCGGAGTCTTCCACACAATGCTTCTATCGTCCCACTCGAGGGGCAGCGCGGTCGACTGGCTATAACCGTTCCCGCCGGGGCCGCGAAACTGTGACCACTGATCCTCGGCAAAGGTGGAGGCGACTGGCAGCAGGTAGGCGATAGACGCGAGTAGTTTCACAATCTTCATAGGGTTTCTCATTAGGCTGACTGCTAGCAATTTTCTTTTGGCGGGAGAGATATTGTTATTACTTCTTTTATCGATCCTTCCGCTTTACCCTAAAGAATCCCGTCGGGCAATCCTGTTTGGAATAGAGGCGTTCGATAGCTCCTCTATCGCCAACGATTTCGTCTTCAATAACATCCCAAGTCCGGTTATCAGTTGAGAACTCAATGGCCTAGTAACTCTGGTAGATTGTGGGCCGAAATTTGGTTTTGTAGTCTCCTTCAGAGGGTAAACTCTGAGTCTTATTCGTGCCCTTCCCTTAGACGGTCTTCAATTTGCTCTAGGATTGCCTCGTCACGATTTTGGTCGAGCTCGTCAAGCTCTCGTTCCCGCTCCTCTAGTTCTCGTTCCCGCTCCTCAAGCTCTGCTAGTTCACAAGCTAGTTTCATTCTCTCGAGGTCAAGAATTCCTTCGAGATGATTCGCGATCGCTTCCTTGAGTTCCAGGTGAAGGGCTTCCTCTCCTTCCTCTTCCCCATCACGGAGTTCCCCGACGATTCTGTCAGCAATCAGTTCGTTGCGATGAATGGACATAAAGGCCTCTGCAGCCTCGCGACCGATGTCCTCGAATAGGAGGTAGAATTCACCAACTAGCTCTCTGGCGGCTTGCCTCAGTTCGTGTTCGTATTCCTCATCCTCTGATTCCGAGGCTTCATTGATATCGTCCAGAGCTTCCGGAAAATGCTCTTCAAGAAACACGGCAATCTCTGCGTTACTGCGTCGATCAAGATCCTCGTCAACTTCTCCGAGTGAGGGCAGAAGAGCAAAGATGAGGAACGTGCTTGTAATAATCGTAAATGAAAATTTCATAGTTTATGTTGTTTTGGATTCCTTGTCGCAGACGATGGTGTCCTACTCATAAGGGTCTTAGAGACGGCTGGCAATGCAGGATTGGTGAGATTGGATGCGAGCTTGGCGTGACAGTGCTCTGCTGAGGGAGAGGTAGGTTAGGTCAGGCGCAAAGGGTGACCGCTAGGAAATTGCTTTTGGCGGGAAAGGGTTGGAGTCGTACTTAGACGAAAGGATAACAAACCTAATCGAGTAGCATCTATTTTAGGGACCCGAAAATCTTTCACTGTAATACATCGAGCGCCCGTAAGGTTTTCCTCCGGTAGTGTGGGGAGCTTTAGATGGCGGGAAGAGGATCAGAGGGAGAGAAAGGGGGGTGGCAATTGATTGTAATTTTATTTTAAACATGGTAAATAATAATGTTAAGGCTTCGAATGAGAAAGAGTAGACGAATTTTTTTCAATGTTAATGAAAGTATTTGAAAACAAAAAACATTCTAAATTACAAATAATTGGATTGATAATTTGGACTGGGGGAATTTATTTTCTTTCCCTTGATTTATTAAAAAATTACGAGGCACTATTGATTATTCCTATATCTGGCTGTCTTCTGTTCGCGTGTTCTTTTTCTTTATGTCTTTTCAAAAAAACCCAGAAAGAACGATTGTTGATAGGGCTTGTATTAATTATACTAATCATAGTTGGATTTTTACTACAAATTATGGCTTTGGGCTTTCCTCTTCTCATAGCTTTGGTAGCGACGTTAGCTACTCTTGCTGGTCCTTGTAGTCACGTTGGTGTTGGAGGCGGCGAATAATAAAAGCTAGCTAACAAGATCCAAAGCCCCTGTCTCCCTCCCCATAGCCCAAACGCCATGTTCGCTAGCAATTTTCTTTTGATGGGAGGGTTTGAAGTCGCATTTGGACCAAAGGATAATAATCCAATCTGAGTCACACCCATATTAGGGACTAAAAAATCTCCCACTGGATTATACAAGGGGTCCGCAAGTTCTTCTTCGTGTTGGTCGGCGCGTTGCCTTTTATGAGCTTAATCATGCCGGCCTCATTTATACATCCAAGGCGCTCTAGGATCACTTTGTTACGGATAAGGGACGCACGCTGGGCTGCAATCCTTTGATGGGTTTGGTCGTCTTATATTGAATCGCACCGATATCCCAGTTACCGGTCTTAGGCAATGGACTACCGCCGAAGTCCGTTTTATAGAACTCGCTTAAGTTGATTGCTTTACCACGTAATGGGCTATCTGGTTTGAGGTGATAATCTTGCTTCTCAAGATCGATAAGACCCGGATCGCCGTTGCCTGCCTGCCTACTGTCACCCTTATATTTAGTGCCAGGAGATTTATACTTCGAGTACCAGTTAGCTGTTTTCAGCGCGCCACCAGATCGATTGCCGGTATAAGGAGAGGACGAGTAGATAAAA
>DIHU01000076.1 GCA_002420315.1 Akkermansiaceae bacterium UBA5688 | reverse complement strand
AATCAGTGCGAATCCTGCGACAACGGTTGCGAAAAGGCCGACGGGAATTTCCCCAGCCTCGTAAAAGGCCTTTACGAGGTCGGGGTCAGGGTAAAGGAAGTGCGTGAATTGCTCAGCAGCAAAAAGATAGGCAACAGAGACAAGGACTACGGTGAGAAGTAGCACGCTGTGGGCTTTGGTCGAACCACGAACCCGGTAGAGGGTGAGTAATGCCTGAGATGCTGTGACCCATGTAAAGAAAAGGAAAATCAGTAACCCCTGTGATTCTTGAATGGGGATATGCAAAATGTGGTGGGCGCCGACTACGATTGCTAAAGGAAAAACTAGTGAAGTAAAGATACCTGCCACCCAAATTTTAAGGCTCGCAGGAGACCCTTTTAAGTGCTGCCCAGGGTGTGCTGGATGCTGCCGTGCCTCGTGGATGACATTTCCACAATTTAAGAAAACTGTAGCTTTGAAGAGGCCATGAGCTGCGAGGTGGAAAACAGCGAGGGAGTATGCTCCTAGTCCGCATTCCATGATCATATAACCCATCTGCCCTATCGTTGAATAACCGAGGCTTTTTTTGATGTCGTTTTGAACAAGCATCATGGAAGAACCTAGAATTGCAGTTATAAGTCCAACGGCGAAAACGACATGAAGGGTTGGCGTGCTCAGCGTGTAGAGTGGGGCTAAGCGCGTCAGAAGAAAGCCACCTGCATTGATAATGCCAGCATGAAGGAGCGCATGGATTGGCGTTGGTGCAAAGAGTGAATCTGGCAGCCACATGTGAAGGGGGAACTGAGCTGATTTGCTCATGGCACCCACGAAAATCAAAAGCGTCACGGCCGTCGCCCCACTGAGAGTCAGGCCGGTGCCCAACAGCGACACAACACCCGGGTCGGCCTTGGCGCGTTCGAAAAGCTCCGAAAATTGGACTGTTCCATAGAGCTGATAAGCTAGCACAATACCCCCAAGAAAGGCTACGTCGCCAGCCCGGTGCATAATGAAGGTCCGGAAAGAGCTATGCGCAGTCGGGACGTGCACATAGTTATGAACGAGGAGGCTGAGAGCCCAGCTCAGGAACTGCCAGAACACAAAGAGCATCACTAGGTCTGAGCACATGACCATAAAAAGAAGCGACGAGACGGTCAGCGTCAGAAGGGTCATATAACGTCCCTGCCCCTGATCTTGCTGGAGGTAGCGGAGTGAGTAACGATACAGAAGGACACCAAAACCGGAGATGATGACCATCATAATCGAAGCTAAACGGTCAACAGTGACCCCGATAAAGGGCAGGAAAGTCCAATTTGAGTCCCATCCTAAACGGATGTGAGCGCCTTCAGAAGATGCGAGCTGCAAAAGCAGAGCAATCGCGAAACCAAATGCAACGACGTGGGCCCAGAGCCCAAATCGATAGTTCTTCGAGCCTCCGACTTCTTGAGTCGGAAAAGAGGTTAGCAAAGCGGCAGCCAGCGGCGCGAATGGGACGATGAGGGCAAAGGAATCAGGCATCAAGTTTGCTTAGTTGAGATATTAACGGCTTAGCTTAAATTTTTAATCATAAAAAGAAAAAATCTAGTGTGATGCTTTGTCCTATTAAAATTGGGTCCTATCTTGCAGTTTTCCGTCGTATATTCTATTTGAGACGGCTCAAATAGTTTTGGTCTTGTAGCCAGTTTCTTTAAATGAGGTGGGAAACAGCGGTCTTTTTAATGAAATTGTTTTTTGCTTTGGGGCTTGCACAGAATCAGCCTAGTTCTGGGCAATTTTTCTTAGGTCGATCTATCGATTTACGATAGTTTTAGGGGGAACGTCTTGCTCCTTGAGCGCCTTCACTTTATCTCTATCTCGATAAGAGTTCATACCTAGTTGGCTCCTCTCAATATGCCTAAGCTTTTAAAAAACCAATCGATCTTCTGGGTTCTCGTTGCAGCCTTCTCGATTTTAACTTTTTGTAGTTCGTGCTCCAACCTGAGGGATGATGGCGAAAAGGCCCTCGCTTTGGCTATGCAGGCTTATGAAAATTACGATTTGCCTGCAACTCTTCCAAAGGCTCGGTCGAATGTTCGTGTCAAAGTTTCGGTGTCCAATCGTATGGCCTACGTCATGGAAGGCGGAACCCCTCTCTTGGTAATGCCAGTAACGGTTGGAAGAGATTCAGCGAAGACACCAACTGGAAGTTTCCGAATTAGAGCGAAAACTCGCGATTATCGGGCGAATACGCATGGTTACCGGATCAAGGGAGACATCGTGCGGGGGTGTTATCTGCGGAATAAGCCAGCGGGATGGGGTTTTAAGGGGACTCCGATGCCTTATTGGTGTGAGTTTAAATCAGCCTATGGGTTTCATACAGGGTGGATGAAGCCTTTTCCGGCATCTGGAGGATGCTTGCGGATGCACAAAAATGTTGCACCAAAGTTTTTCCGATTGGTGAGTGTGGGGACGCCGGTGTCTATCGACGATACGCAGCCTGAGGATAAAACGATTGGCCAAAACATTCCTCGTCCCCCGGATTCCACGCCATTTCCTGGGCACCCGATCAGGATGATGGCTCTGACCGACAAGTTTTTTTCGATGCACTCGACGCCGACCTACCTAAATCAGGAGTCGCAGACTTCAGAGCCAGTTCTACTTGGAAAATGAAGAGGGTTGCTTGAATCGCGGTCCTTTTTGTGTATTCCATTCTACCATGAAATCGTTGTGCCTTTTCGTTCTTCTGGCTCCCTTCCTTCATGCCTCTACCGCGATTGAGTCCATCGCTGGGAAAAAGACGGTGTTTCTAGGCGATAGTATCACGCAGGCTGGAACTTATGTAAGCTTCACTTCTTACTATCTTCAGCGTTTTCATCCGGAGAAAGATTTTGATATCTATCCGCTTGGCCTTGGTAGCGAGACTGTTTCGGGACTGAGTGAAGAGGGGCATGCCGGTGGCCGTTTTCCTCGTCCGTCTTTATTCGAGCGACTTGATCGTGTATTGGCTAAAGTAAAACCCGAAATTGTTTTCGCATGTTACGGTATTAATTGCGGAATATACAAACCACTCGATGAAGAGCGATTTAATGCCTTTAAATCAGGAGTGAAACGGCTCATCGAGAAGAGTAAGAAGGCGGGAGTAGAAAAAATCTACATCGTAACTCCTCCTATTTATGATGCTGCGACGAAGGTAGGTCAGTTCAATTACGACTCGGTCATGACGTCTTATGCGGCGTGGGAAATGACGATCAAAGAGGAAGGTGTTCAGGTAATTGATCTGCACTCTGCGATGCGGAAGGCACGTGATATTCGCAAGGAAGTGTTTTCAGGGGACCGGGTGCATCCGGGGAAAGAAGGACACTTGTTTATGGCGACTTCGATCCTGAAAGGTCTTGGTGTCGAGACAGCAAGCGAAGATGTCGAGGTGATTCTAAAAGATCCATTTTTTAAAAAGGTCGATCAACTTCGTAGCTTCCGCGGAAAGCAGTGGATGAAGCATGTCGGTTACACTCG
The DNA here is from genome assembly GCA_002420315.1 of Akkermansiaceae bacterium UBA5688. Taxonomy (GTDB): domain Bacteria; phylum Verrucomicrobiota; class Verrucomicrobiia; order Verrucomicrobiales; family Akkermansiaceae; genus SW10. The sequence goes on along the minus strand of DIHU01000076.1, from coordinate 10,323 downwards.
GGAGAAGGTGGTGAAGCCACAACCGCTTGGGGAAACCGAGAAGACGGTTTCAAAGATGCAGGCCGAGATCAATAAACTACGACGGGCAAGATAGCTAGCGAGTGATCGTTGTCGGCTCGTTTGCTTTCACTTTGGAAAGCTTCCGGGTTGTCGTTCGTCCCCTTTTCTTAGAGCCCTCGAAGCTCGCTGTCAGCGTTGCCAATTTTCTTGGCAGACACGCCCATACGTTTCATCATTCCCACGTAAACGCTCGCGAGTGGGGCATTGTCATCAGCTTTGAGGTGGCGGCCAGTTTTGAGTTGTCCGTTAGCACCACCTGCTAGAACAACAGGGATGTCGCGAGTGGCGTGGGCGTTCCCATCGCGGATGCCAGAGCCAAAGAGGACCATGGAGTTGTCGAGGACAGTGGAGTTGCCTTCAGGCAAGCTCTTCATTTTCTGAAGAAGGTAGGCAAGTTGCGCGGAGTGCCAGGTATTGATTCTCTGGTATTGATCTAGTTGTTTTTCGTCACCTTTATGGTGGGAGATGGAGTGGTGCCCGCCGCTAACGCCGTCGAGGAAAGAGAAGTTCTTTCCGGAAACGGCGTTGCCAAACATGAAGGTGGAAACGCGGGTGGAATCGGTCCAGAAGGCCAGGGCGATAAGGTCTAACATTAGACGTGCATGCTCGGTGTGGTCGATTCGCTGGACCGATCCTAGGCCCTTTTTGTCTCCCCCCATGGCGGTGCCAATTCGCCTATTTAGCTCGTTAAGTTGCTTGGCTGCTGCTGCACTGATATTTTGTCCGGCACCAATTTGTTTGGCCTCGTTTTCAATACGGCGTTCGACTTCGCGAACGCTTTCAAGGTATTGCTCGAGCTTGTGTTTGTCCTCGGTGCCGAGAGTCTTCTTTAGAGAATTGGCGTCGTCGAGAACGATGTCGATGACAGAGCGGTCTTCAGATTTGCTCTTACCGCTTTTGTCCGTGTTACGGAAGAGCCGATCAAAGGCGCTTTGAGGGTTGATTTCGCAAGGAAGAGGGACGTCAGGCTTCTTCCAGGAAATGTGCGATCCATACAGGCGAGTGAGGTTCACGTTGCGGTCGATCCCGGAAGTGATGGGTTCGGTGCCCAGTTCCATAGAAGGAAGCTTGGTATTTCGGCCGATTGCTTCAGCAGCAATTTGGTCGATCGAGATCCCATTTGCCGAGACATCCGATCCGGTGGTACTGGCGATGGTGGAGCAGGTGAGCCAGCCGGCGGTTTTGAAGTAGTGTCCATCACCTTTGTGGGAAGGCTTATTGGTTAGCCCACTAATGACCGTAAGGTGTTCTTTGACCGCTTCAAGCGGGCTTAGGATAGGAGAAAGTTCGAAGTTTTTTCCACTACCACTGGGAGTCCATTTGTCGGGTCGGACCCCATTGGGCATGAAGAGGCAGGCCATGCGGACGGGATCACCTGAAGAGGCCTTTTGTCCGTAAAGCGGACGCATTGCTTCGAGGAATGGGAGAGCGAGGGTCGCGCCAAATCCGCGGAGGGTTTGGCGACGGGAAATCTGCCAGCGATGGGTGTGGATATTGGCCATGGGCTTTAAAGGTTGAGAGGAGTATCGACGGAGGGAGGTTAGTGGGACCCAAAGAAATTACAACTGAACAGGTTGGCATCCTTTCAGTCCTAAATAACTTTTGAAATCGAATATGATTCCGCTCAGTGTCTTGGCGATGAGAATTTTGGCTGCCTTGCTTTTTTCGGTGCCTCTGTCTTGTTCTCTAATTTCGTGCGGTGGGCCATTAGGAGCCAGGGATTTTGTGTCCTATCAATTCCAATATGGCAAAACAGCACTTTTGCAGAATGGCATTGCTTACGCTCCTCGGAGAGCTCCCGCGGCTGTCCACCGTGCAATTGCAGCGGGCAATCGTCTTCAAAAAAAACCGTATAAGTGGGGTGGAGGTCATGCAGTTTTAAATGATAGAGGTTATGATTGTTCTGGTGCGGTTTCTTATGTCTTAAGGGAAGCAGGCCTTATGAGTGGGCACATGTCTTCGAGGGGATTTTTGAACTACGGGGAATCTGGCCCGGGGAAATGGATTACGCTTTATGTGAGAAATGGTCATGTGTTTTTGACTGTGGCGGGTCTTAGGATCGACACAGGTTGGGGTGGTGGTCGCAAAGGGCCACGTTGGCAAACAGGGTCTCGTCCAGGAAAAGGGCATATCATGAGACATCCGCCTGGTTTTTAAGCATGAAAAAGCCCCGCGGTGGATCACCGGCGGGGCTTGGAAATTTTGCGGGGTTGAGTGTCTAACTGCGTCGGCGTCTTACGAGACCGAGGCAACCAAGAGCGAGGAGACCGAGCGAGGTGGGCTCGGGGATGGCTGAGGCCACCCCGTTGTCCTTGATGTTTAGAATGGCCGCCTCATCGAGAGCGGTATTCCAAATGGAGACATCGTCGATATTGCCGCTGAAGAAGAAGGCCCCACCACTGTCGGCACCCGATCCAATATGTAGATTTTCTGATTCGACGGTGCCATTGGGTGAGTAGAGAAGTCCAGTGTTCTTGCTACCAGCAAGGCTACCGTCCACATAGAATGATTTGGTATTGGTTGCTGCATCATAGCTGAGGGCAAGGTGAGTCCATGTATCGGTCGAGACAGGGCCACCTGAAAGTTGGTCCCATGTTCCTACTCCTACACCATTGCCCGTCCAGTTATTCCAATTTCCGCGGTTATCATTATACACAATAAATCCGTGGACGTTACTGGGATTATCATCGCGGCTGGTGATGGGAGAGGCGAAGCCATTTGTAGACGAGGCATTGGCCCAGAGTGTCACGGTGTAGCTTGCTGGATTGAGGGCAGAATTAAAAGGCACGTCAATATGTCCATTATTGGGGAAAGCTGCCGAGGTTCCGGTGTTTCCGTTTGCTCCGGCCTGACCAAAGTTGACAGATCCGCCAACGACGGAACCATCGTAGCCATTGCCACTCGCATCCGAAGCATCGGTGTCCAGAGGGTAGTGGGCGACAAGAGCCCCTGATGCGGCGAACGGTAGGAGTGCGGATAGGGAGGAAAGGATTGGACTAAATTTCATACAGTTATTAAGGTCTTTTGTAAGGCTATTGAACTAAGGATCAGGATGCAAGAAGATTTTAGAGAGGGCGGACCCGATAGAAAGCCTTCGCAGTTCCGGCGGGAAGAGAGAGGTCCGTAAACGTTGTGGTTTCTCCATCGCTGTTAAGGTTGTCGGTGAGTTCGTTCCAAATTATTAGATCGGTAGAGCGTTCCACGATATAGGTGGCATTACTTACCGAGTCGAAGGTGATCGTAACTTGTCCATCGCCAGGGCCGAGGTTCAAAGCAGTGATCACGAGGTCTCTAGCAGCTCCGGTAAAGCCGCCCACCCCATTCGTTATGATAGTATTGATATCCTGTTCAGAGAGCGCGGCGCGGAAGAGGCCGACATCATCGATTTTGCCGTCAAAGAAAAAGTTGAGTCCATTGTCTTGACCTGAACCAATATGGAGATTTTCCATTTCCACAGTCCCATTGGGAGAATATTGGTTGGCTGCGGTATCAGAGGCCGCGAGAACGCCATCGACATAGAAGCTTTTCGTCTCGGTAAGACTGTCGTAGCTAATCGCGAGATGTGTCCAAGTATCCGTCAATACGGGGCCTGCAGGAAGTGTATCCCACCCGCGATCCCCGTCGCCTGTCCAGAAGTTCCAGCTACCTCCGTTGTCGTTATAAATGATAAATCCGTGGGTCGACACTCCTCCATTGACATCGTCGCGACTCGTGATGGGTGAGGCGAATCCTCCAGTTGTTGATGCGTTCGCCCACATCGTGACGGTAAAGTCATTCGGGTTAAGATACTGGTCAAAGGGGACGTCAATGCGGGATCCTCCATCAAATGTCAGTGATCCTCCAGTAGTGGCGTTCGCCCCTTCAGCAGGTGTAACTGAGCCCTCAATTGTTCCGTCAAAGCCATTACCGCTGGCATCGGTTCCATCGATATCTAAGGGCCACCATGCAACAAGAACATCTCCAATTGGGACCTGTGCAGATAGGGCTACGACCGCGTTGGGTAGAAGGGGGTCATTGCTCACAATCTCGAGAGAAGCGGTAAAGGTCCCTTCTCCTCCCTGGCTATCGAAGCTCAATTCGACGTTCCCGGTTCCACCTCCAGCAGTGAGGGAAGCTGGTCCGGTTACTTTGAATTTTTCGGCATCGGGGCCCGTGATGTTGTAGTCTGAAATATTGAGCCCGCGGGTTGCCCCGCTGTTAGTGATTGTGAGGGAGCCATTGGCAGTTTCGCCGAGGTTGAGAGTCTGGTCGCTCACGAGCATGGGATCATGGATGACCCCGCTGATGCTAATGATACGGGCTGGTGAAAACGAGTCGTCGCTAGTGATTTGAAGATCGGCGGAAAACTCCCCGTTTGCTCCGAGGGGATTGAAAGCGATCGTGATATTACCGGTTTGACCTGGTGCAATGCCCCCAGGAAGGGTGCTGACGGAGAAATTGGCATCGTCACCAAAAGTGGCGGCCGAAATGTTGAGCGACTGGGTTTGTCCAGCGTTCTTGATGGGTAAATCTAGACTCTGAATCGTGCCATCAAGGTCTATCGTAACGGCATTGGGAGTGGACAGCGCGGGATCGGCACGGCCGCCTGCGACACCGTTGTCTTTGATGTTCAGAATGGCTGCCTCATCGAGAGCGGTGTTCCAAATGGAGACATCGTCGATGTTGCCGCTGAAGTAGAAGGTCTCACCACTGTCGGCACCTGACCCAATGTGTAGGATTTCTGATTCGACGGTGCCATTGGGTGAGTAGAGAGCCCCAGCGTCTTTGCTACCAGCAAGGCTGCCGTCCACATAGAATGATTTGGTGTTGGTTGCGGCATCATAGCTCAGGGCAAGGTGAGTCCATGTATCGATGGAGATAGGGCCACCTGAAAGTTGGTCCCATGCTCCCGATGGCCCTCCAGTGCCAGTCCAGTTGTTCCAATTGCCGTTGTTATCATTATATATGATAAATCCATGGACGCTGCTGGGATTATCATCGCGGCTGGTGATAGGGGAAGCAAAGCCACTTGTGGATGAGGCATTGGCCCAGAGTGTCACGGTGTAGCTTGCTGGATTGAGGGCAGAATCAAAAGGCACGTCAATATGGCCATTGTCAGGGAAAGCAGCTGAACTTCCAGTGTTCCCGTTTGCTCCTGGTTGGCCAAAATTAACAGTTCCACCGACGACGGAACCATCGTAGCCGTTGCCACTAGCATCCAAAGCATCGGTGTCCAAAGGGTAATGGGCGACAAGCTCAGCGTGGCAACTCCCCAACGTGATGCAGACGATGAGGATTTTAGAAAGTTTTTTCATGAGAGTAGGGAGTGACAATCGAATTTGTTGTAAATTCAAAAGTATCAACTTTTTAATTTTGAAGCAAGTTCAGAGTCACACGGATTCGAAAAAACCAGTGGGTGCCCGAAACGGCTGGGGATAATTTTGATTTAATGAGCTCGGTTCCATCCCCCTGATGGGTCCTACTTTGCTCGATGAGCAGAGCTGACCCGTCGTTCCAGTGTATAAGGTCGGTGGAGGCTTCGATAAGAAAAGTGACATCGTCTGCTCCCAAACGTTTGAGATATGTAAAAGTGTCGCCAGTCATTTGCGTTATCTCTCCGTTGCCAAGGGCGTAGTCAATCAGGTCTGGTATCCCATTTCCATTTGAGTCGCCATTAGCTTGGCCACGGAAGGTGATGGCGTCGGTGTTTCCGGGATTTCCTCCACTGGTCAAACTGGGCCGCCAATTCGAGGCGATTGATGGGTCTGGCTTAAGCGTTGGATTTTTGAGAATCAGACTTGTCCCGCCGCCATCTGGCGAGATCGGCCACGGGGTCTCGTCATCGTAACGAAATTCCGAAATAGTGCCGCGGGAGGCATCTTCAAGCTTAAGGAGTTCGCCTCCGTTGCTAAGAGCTGTCCCATTTTTAAAATCGGAGGCGCTAATGACCATACGATTCCCGGGAGCAAGGAGCGTGCCAGCGGGAATGGTGTAATTGATACCATCCGTGAATGAAATTCCTCCAAGATTTAGAGTGGTGCTCTTGCTAATATTCATGATTTCAATGAATTCTTCGCCTGCTCCTTCCTCTGGATGATACATAATCTCAGAGATGACCAAAAAGCGTTGAGCATCGCTTGGCTGGTCTTCAGTAATTACTTCCGAGATCAGCGAACCGTCAGAATCAGATAAGCTCAGAATCTCGGTAAAGTTGGAAAGGTGACCGTCATAGTTTCCGATGACATAGTGCCCTTCCCTGCCGGTTGGGCTCGCTAGACGGAGGCGGAAATCATGAACGTCGGGTGAGAGGTATAGGCTACTATTGGAAGGGATGACGGTGCCGGGAGGGAGGCTTAATTCGACACCACCACTGATAGTCCAGCCAGATAAATCAACTGCTTCATTATTTGGATTTTTCAGTTCAATAAATTCTTCATCCTGGTTTCCAGACTCTGGATTCGACTCGATATTGCCAAAGTTTATCACGAGTCCGGCTGACTGCTCTTGCGGAATCAGGCCAGAACCACTCGGTCCGTAGGTTTCAAAGAGAGCGTTACGGCGATTCGGAAGAGAGGTGTTGAGAACGCCATTGTAACCGTTATTAAAATTAGTGATCCCGGCACCTGACCAGAGCGCTTGGTCCACTACGACGTCACGTTGTATAGTATTCCGAAACCCTTCTAAGAGGCCCTCAAAGTATCCACCATTGGCACCCGGGCGGTCGACCAGTTCTGGTTCGCAGAGAAGGTCACTGCTTCCCGATGACTGATTAATGATCTGGATGGCGAGAACGTTTTCGCCAGGGATCAGTGATACTCCAGGAAGAGGGAATTCGACAAAGTTGACGGCCTGGCTATCTGGATGTGATGAAGCAGTGGAGTTGTAACGAACTGTTCCGTTGATGTTGTCACGCGCAATTTCTTTACCATTGAGATAGGCCACGAAGCCATCGTCATAGCGCATTCTTAAGACGAGATCTGAGGAAGGAGAATCAGCCACGTTGAAGTGGAAGCGTTGGTAAACGGAAGTGCCATTCGGGAGGCTTTCGGAAGGTTTAACCCGAGTTTCGATCAGGCCCAAGTAGTCGCCGGGATTGTTTTCGTAACCGAGTCCGGCGGTGCCAGAGAGCCAATCGGAGTCATCGAATCCGGGGAGATACCAGCTTGATTCGAGGGAGGCATCGATTGGAGCCAAGTAGCGAAGGCTTGCTCCTTGCGCGAGAATGGTGGTTGAGGGTCCGGCTTCGGGGATAGCGAGGTATTCATCCATCAGCGTTCTGACTCGGCGCATATACATTTCGCGAGTCACCGGATTGTCGAGGATGGCCGCGTGGAGGTGGTTTTGCCAGATCGGGTTGGGGTTTCCGCCCACTAGTTCCTGGGTGTGCAAGGCGTCGCCATAAAGTGGGCTTGACCAGTTCTCGTTACCATTTGTCCGGCCAGTGGGAAGCCCTTGATCGCCATCCCAAGCAATGCGAAACCACTCGCCGCGATCTAAGTCATGATAAACGTAGTAGTTCTTGGTCAGTTGGTCGTGGTTGAAAGGAACACACATGGCCGCCATCACATTAATGTAGTTGGGCAGATTCACCGCGTCGGCCACAAATTCGAAACGATTAGGGTTGGAAATATTAATCCCTGAAGTCAACTCGCGAAGGTCCGTGTACGGTTCGTTTTTTCGCAGGACTTTACGGTAGAGACTGGAGTTTACGGTGGGTGAAAGGGTAGCCGGAACATTAATCGCCTTATACATTGAGCCAGTTGGGTCGATACCACGGCGTTCAAGAAATTCCTCATCGACTTGCTCTACAAAACTAAAAAGCCCCATGTTGGATCCGTTGCGCTTGATCCAGAGATATCGCGTTTCAGGAGCCATCGCTCCTGCCTCATTGAGGAAGGCGAAGATCGTATTCTCGCGGACATAGGAATCGCGATAGTGGGAATTGACATTAATTTCCTCAACTCGTTTGGCCTCTGGTTTCCACCGGAAATGATCACCGCGGTAGAAGTCGAACTTATATTTGTGCTTCGGCCAGTTTGCGGTGCTTTGTCCGCGGATACGGCAGAAAATGTTGTCATAAAATTGGTCCTCGAAATAGAGCGACCCTCGGGTCCCTCCACGCGTGTCTGCTGCTCCTATATTTTTGACAAACCAATGCATGACCGGTTGGTCAACCGAGATGCTAGGATCGCTGATCACAGTTCCAAAGTATTGAGCTGATTCGGTGAGATCGGGGAAGGGTGGTTCGCGGGTCGATTCTCCGGAAGTTGTTGTTGCGATAAGATACCAACGGACCAATTCTCCAGCCTCATAGGCACTCGCGGGAATGGTTGTGCTATATTGGTGGTCTGCACCCTTCGTCATCGTGAGTTGTCGTTCGGTTCCAAATCCAACGCGATAGAACAGCTTGGAGCTGGCAATGGCGCCAATTCGTGGAGTGATATTTGCGCTGATGACGAGGTCTTCCCCAGGAGTGGGTGGTAATGGATTTCGAGTCAGCCCTTTAACCTTGGGGCCAATTTCTCTTCGCGAGGAACCGTTGGCTGCGCCTGGGGTTGGTTCAAGATAAGTGAGGGTCCCTGAGCTGCTGAGGCCAAAAGAAACATCATCGAATTGGGCAGGATAAGCGGGAGAAAACTCCGAGATTAAATTCCCGTTTGGATCCGATAGCGCGAGATAATCGCCGGTTTTGGAGAGTTTGAAATTGAGTGCTTCAAGGCTGCTGTCAGCAAAGAAGATCTTGTAACCGCCTGCTGAAATTTGGCCGGAAGGAAAAGTAAACTTCTCGAGTTGGGTAGAGTCGTCGCTGAGATGCCAACCTCCGATTTCTATGGCAAAAGGATTTGGATTATGGAGTTCAATCCAGTCAGAGCGATTGCCATCGGGTGCGATGAGACCGGTTTTATTGTCTGCGAGAAATTCGGTGATGATGGGATCTAAAGATTCGACATCCACTCCGACCGTGATTTGGGATGTCGCTGCGGGAGATGATTCTCCGATTGCAGTGATGGTGTAGGTGGTGGTTTCAGCTGGAGTCACCACAATGTTCCCGCGCTTCTCGGCGACGCTCCCAACATTGGGCGAAATGCTTACTGAGGTGGCGTTTTGAATATCCCAAGAAAGAGTGACATTTTGCCCGGAATCAATGAATGGAGGACTGGCCTCGAATGTCGTGATGGAAGGCGGTCCGCCGGGGACGCCATTCGTCATGAGGTCTTTGATTTCTACTGAACTTAAAGTATGATCCCAAAGAGCAACATCATCGATCAGGCCATCGAAGAAAAATGCTCCACCACTGTCGGCACCTGATCCGATGTGTAGGTTTTCCGATTGAGGGCCATTTTTACTGTATAAGTTAGGAGCTGAATTGGAACCTGCAAGCGAGCCGTTGACATAGAGTTTTTTTGTTTGGCTGTTATCATCAAAGCTGACGGCGATATGGGTCCATGAGCCGATCTCGACTTTTCCTCCGGACATTTGATTCCAGGCTCCGGAAGGGCCACCTGTTCCGGTCCAGAAGTTCCAATTTCCTCTGCTGTCATTATATACAAGGTAACCGTGAACCGATGTCGGAGTGTCGTCGCGGCTGGTAACTGGGGACGCAAAGCCGCTCGTACTATCGGCATTGACCCACATAGAAAGGGTGAAGCTCTTTGGATTCATTGCGGAATCAAAAGGCACCGTAATGGTCGAGCTGGAACCATTAAATTCGGCTGCGGTGCCAGTGTGGTTGGTAGCCCCCTCAGCGCCAAAGATCACGCCGGATTCAGAGCCATTGTGATTCCCAAGAAGATCTTGCGCGTTCCCATCAAGTGGCCAGTGAGCGACGAGCTCAGCTTGGCTCTGGTGGGCCGCGATAAGGAGCAGTGCAATGAAAGTTTGAGCAAGCAATTTCATGGGAGGGCCAATAGCCTCTTGAGTCAGGTGGCATCATTCAAGTAGCTTCTTAAGTAGATTAGTAATGAAAATTATTCCCGTTTTGGCTTTGGTGACCCTTTCCCCTCCTGTGAAAGCCATCGAGGGACATAAACTTAATAGGCCTAATTCATCTGAGGGCGTGACCATGTTCGACCGCTTGAATGCAGAAAGAACAGGAATTGATTTCACACGTGAATGGAAGCCTCCTGCAAAGTGGGCGGCGGAAATTAGTGGCTCTTTTACGGGAGGAGGTGTTTGTCTGGGGGATTTTGACCGTGACGGGAAGACTGACCTTTTTCTCTCAAGAATGACTGATGGAGGGAGGCTCTATCGAAATCTTGGGGACTTTAAATTTGAGGATGTCAC
>DIHU01000210.1:3757-5190 GCA_002420315.1 Akkermansiaceae bacterium UBA5688 | reverse complement strand
AAACAGATTGAAGATGTTAAGGGACTGCCAAGAGTCCTCTTAATTGGCGATTCGATTTCCATCGGATACACTCTTCCCGTTCGAAATTTGTTGTATGGTAAAGCGAATGTTCACCGCCCACCTGTGAATTGTGCTGCAACTATTCATGGCCTCAAGAGCTTGAACAACTGGTTGTCAATTGGCGGGAAAGACAAGAAGTGGGATATCATTCATTTCAATTGGGGTCTCCATGATCTCAAATATATGGGGCCAAACGGTGAAAATCTTGCCGACCCGAAGGCCAAAACTAGTAAACAGCAGGTTGCCCCAAAGGCTTACGAAAAAAATTTACGTGAGTTGGTAAAGCGTTTGGAAAAAACTGGAGCTCGTCTGATTTGGCGTAATACGACTCCTGTGCCAAGTGGGGCGCGAGGCCGTGTAGCTGGGCATTCAGCCGAGTATAACAAAGTCGCGGCGAAGGTGATGAGAGAGATGGAAGTTGAGATTCACGATCTCTACTCGTTCGCTAAAACTAATGCAGGAAAGATCCAAAAAAAGGCGGATGTTCACTTCACTCGAGAGGGCTCTATAAAGCTCGCCGAAGAGGTAGTTAAAATTCTTAAAATCAATTAACTCGTCCTCAATCGTCTGATCAATGCGACCCGTGGAGGCCTTTTGGGAGTGAGCTAATTGTCAGGAGGAGAATTTATTTTGTGGAGGCCTCAAGCTCGGTAATGAAAATATTACGGAATAAGTGTTGTCCACCTCCAGGAACTTCAGCCTGCACAGCGATAAATCCTGCTCCTAGGTTTTCAAGACCCTCTCCTTTCCATGCTTCTTTATCGTTGATCATAAGAGAGATCTTCGCGCCGTTTACGGTGAGCTTGAATTTGTTCCACTCGCGATCTTTGAGCAGGCCTTTGCTGGAGGCACCTTTAATGCCACCCACATCGCCTTCTTTGCCTTTTAAAAGATTCGCCTGATAGCGTTTAGGCCAGGCGCGGTTGTTGGGAATGGAAGTGTAACGAAAGTAAATGCCGCTGTCCCATTTGTCTTCGCTTAGAGCTTTCCATTCGTATTCGAGCACGAAGTTTTGGTATTTCTTTGCGGACTGCACCAAACCGTTTCCACTTTTAATGAACATATTGCCGTCCTTCACTTCGGCTTCGCATTTGAGGACCGTCCAGCCGTCTAGGTTCTTTCCGTTGAAGAGGGAGACGCGGCTGCCTTGGGCAAAGCTGGAAGTCAAAAGGGATACGGATAAGAGGGTCCGGATGATGAAATCTTTTTTAATCATGGCAAAGGATTACGGGGACCCTCCGCCGATTATGACAAGAATTTTAGCAAAGATTTCGCTGGGTGAGATGGACCCCTTGTTGATTAGGTTTTAAACGAAAAAATGTGGTTTTAAGATGAAGGATTTTTGAGTTTCGGGAATTAATGAGAATATAGGT
>DIHU01000210.1:0-3382 GCA_002420315.1 Akkermansiaceae bacterium UBA5688 | reverse complement strand
AGATTAGTTCTTTTATTGTTTCCATGTCGGTGGAGAGTTGTTCCAGACTGGCCATGAAAGTAAATCTCCTCCTCAAAAAATCCCTGCTTCTTTTTGCTACCGTTTTATCCGCCCATGCCCAAGAAAAGCCCGTCAAAGTCTTCATCCTTTCCGGTCAATCGAACATGGTGGGTGCGGGAAAAGTGGATGGAGGCGGAACTCGATGGGGGAGTGAGATCATAGACCCAGTCGTCTCGGTATATGAGGGCACATATAACCCCAAGGCTGATTATGACGCTTTACGACCGATCAAGACACTTAAGCTAGAATTTTTTGGGGGCACAAATCCTACGCCTTATCCAGGTGGTGGAGTCCAAGTAACGCGTGGGTTTGTCCAGATAAAGGAATCTGGAATCTACGAATTCCGGCCCGGCTATGGGGGGTCTTCAAATTGCCTCATGGAGGTAGGTGGAAAGGAAGTGCACCGCCAGGACCCAGGTGGCGAGGCTATACGGGCCGAGATTAAATTGGAGGGAGGACAAAAGGTCCCTTTTAAAATCATCTACTTTACGAAAGATGCCAATGGTTTGGGTTGGACGGCCCGTCTTGATGTGCCTGGTTCGCTGAAGACGCTTGTGAAATTTGGAGGAAAGTATCCTTACCTGATGAACAATAAGGGGCAGTGGACGGCCCGTGATGATGTCTACTATCGAGGAGTTGTTACAGCGACTGGTAGTCGGTGGATGGGAGTCCAAGGAGGAAGAATCGGGCCAGAATTGGGATTTGGGCATTCCGTTGGGGAAGCCATTGATGAGCCGGTACTTGTTTTGAAAACTTCGCAGGGGAACCGTTCTCTTGGATGGGACTTTCTTCCTCCAGGAAGCAAACAATATGAATTCGAAGGGAAGATTTACGCTGGCTATAAGGAGTCGCCCTTGAGTTGGAATAAAGGGGCGGAGCCAAAGCCGATTGATTGGTATGCGGGGAAGCAGTACGATGATTGTTTTTCCGCAGCCCATGAGGTTCTTGATAATTTCGATACGCAGTTTCCTCATTGGAAAGGTCGGGGCTACGAGATTGCGGGCTTTGCCTGGTGGCAAGGTGACAAAGATCGCTACAATTTGGCGCATGCCAAAAAATATGAGGAGAATCTCGTCCATCTTATCACAACATTACGAAGCGAATTCAAAGCTCCGAATGCCAAGTTCGTTGTTGCGACTCTTGGACAAACTGCAAAAGACAGCGACGATGTGAATGAAAGGCTCATCCTAGATGCCCAACTTGCGGTCGATGGGACAGCTAAAAAGTATCCCGGGTTCAAAGGCAATGTCGGCACCGTTTATACTCATCCACTCAGCCAGGGGGGGGCGTCCAACAGCCATTATAATGGAAATTCACAGACCTACATGGATGTTGGTCTGGCGATGGGGGAGGCCATGATGAAATTGCTAAAGGGCAAATGATCCAGTGATCTCAATGATGGCTTTTCCTACTTTCCAACGAGAGTGTAGTGGTCATTTTGTAAGAACTTGTTCATGAAGCGCATTGTTTTTTTTCTGTCAGTATATGCTGTCCTCAATCTCATAGCTTGGTCCCAAGTTGGGCTTAATGGGGTGACGGGACAGATCGACGAGGCGGCTTCCCCAGCGCACAAAGCGATGGCAGGGAAATCCAAGCAGAATGAGAAGGATGCCATTTCTGCCAGAGCAGCTCCCAATGTCCTGATGATTTGCATCGATGATCTCAATGACTGGACTGGATTCCTTGGAGGCCATCCCGGGGCACGCACTCCTCACATGGATGCGCTTGCGAAACGGGGTCGCAATTTCACCAATGCCCATTGTGCTGTTCCTGTTTGTTCCTGTTCGCGAGTCAGCGTGATGTCGGGAGTGGCGGCGACAACCCATGGGAGTTATGAAATCGGACCCTCTTACCAACAATTACCTGCCTTAAAAGAGATCCCCACGATCCAGCAATATTTTAAGGAGCATGGGTATCTCACTCTGGCTGGCGGAAAGGTTTTGCATCAGGACTTTAATGGTCGGTTGGCTGGTGCGATTGATCGGTCCCTTGGGCGGAAAAGGAGTCCCAGAACTAAGAAGCCTATGAGTCGTCCAGCTGACTGGAGCGCAGCTTGGGATTGGGGTGCCTATCCGGAGAAGGATGCCGAAATGGCCGACGTCCAACTGGCAGAGAAAGCAGCTGAAGCGCTCCAGGAAGATTTTGAGAAACCCTTTTTCATGTCGGTCGGATTTTTTCGACCCCACGTTCCACTCTTCGTTCCTCCCAAGTGGTTTGAGCTTTACGACCTAAAAACTTTGAGGCTTCCGCAGATTCCAATATTGGATCTAAACGACTTGCCGGAAAACTTTCTTGGAATTAACGACTATGCGCTGGCTCCAACTCATGCTGAAGTGATAGAGGCTGGAAAGCAGCGAAGCCTGACCCACGCTTATTTGGCCTCCGTTAGTTTCGTCGACCATTGTGTCGGCATTGTTCTAGAATCTTTAAAGTCTAGCCCATATGCCGGGAACACTTTGATTGTTCTGTGGAGCGATCATGGTTTCCATCTCGGTGAAAAACAGCATTGGGCTAAGCGCACACTGTGGGAGGAGTCAACGAAGGTCCCGCTGCTTTTTGTGGGACCGGGGATTAAGCCAGGTGAGGCCTGTCGGGAGCCAGCCAGCTTGCTCGATATCTATCCCACCTTGGTCAAGCTTTGCGATTTGCCTGCCAGTTCGCATCTCGAAGGAGTTTCTCTTTTGCCTCAACTCCGTGACGCAGCGACACCGCGGGAAAAGCCGGCGATAACTTCTTCCTACTTTGGGAATCATTCAATCCGTTCCCGGGATTGGCGTTTGATTTCCTATGAAGACGGCGCGAAGGAACTTTATGACCATCGGACAGATTCGGATGAATTCCACAATCTCGCAAATGATCCAGAACACCGGAACACTCTTGAGGATCTCTCCAACTGGTTACCAAAGAAAGCGGCTCCCGAGTTCAAGGCCAAGTCCGAGAGGGCCCGTGGACGTAAGAAATAAGTTGTTTTCTCAATTCTTGAGGCATTTTAGCGTCGACCGGAGTGGAAATTTCTATTTCCCGGAAGAGAACAAAATTGCCTGAATTGCAACTTTATCTTTCTGGCCAAAAGAGGTGTGACGGCCTTGGCTGATGACATGAGTATTCCAACCATTCCAAATTCTCCTCGTATTCTCACCACGACCGTTGGCTCATACCCCGTGCCCGATTGGCTGAGTGCCCTCCCTTCCGAGCAAGCTGTCATCGACGCCACTCGGGTGATCTTTGATACTCAGCGCCAATCTGGAATTGACCTGCCGACCGATGGCGAACTTTATCGTTTTGACGTCAACCATCCTGACACCAACGGGATGATCGAGTA
>DIHU01000240.1 GCA_002420315.1 Akkermansiaceae bacterium UBA5688 | reverse complement strand
GGTCCAAAGATCCATGCCGAGGCCAAGGTTGGCATGGAATTCAGGATGAAGAATTCCGGCGTGATGTTTTCGGATTTTATCGCAAAGGCGCGGAAGGTAAACGATCCCGTCGAGTTCGTCGCGGGCGGAACGTGGTATTTGATAACCTTCAGACATACTTTGAATGAAGCGGGCAACCGGTATTTCGGCCAACGAAAAACCCAGCAAATGAATTTTATGTTGAATTCGATCTGCACTAAAAGTGGGTGACGAATTCTCATGGGGCTTTTTTGCAGTGGTGATTTGTAAGTTTTGTAGGAAAGGGATAAGAGCGGAGAAGGTTTAGTTTTTTGAAACCCGACCATTTTCAAATTATCGTCCAATATCGATGGCACTCTGGCTTCCTTCCAGGGATTTGGAAGGATTGTTCTTCACTGTAATCAATCTAGGATTCTTGCTCCCTCTCTTTGATGAAAAAGGAAACAGTGCCAACCACTGCAAGAAGGACTAGGAACGCCATTCCGATCATGCCGACAGGAACTCCAAAGGCGGCCTTGTGGCTGACGGCGGTGTAGGAGCCGATGGTAGCCATGGAGGTGGCAAAAATCATGAGAACATTCCAAATGATACGGGTCGTGCCCTCCGGACGCTTGTCTCCCAGAATCTTTTTGGAGTTCATCATGAGGAGGAAGGTGAAGTAGGCGATGGGCAAAAGAGCTCCGCCGATCACGGAAGTCGGGACAGCAAGAGCGGCAAGGGAATCGCCGGTCCAGAGGAAGGGGAACATGCAGCCCGCGAGCCCGGAAATCGCACATCCAAGAAAGTAGGGTGATATTAGATTGGGCTTTGCGGGTGGGGCATCACTTGTAGACTTTCCTTTTCCGAAGAGCTCTTGAAAAGCAAGCCCGTTGATGAGCATTAAAATGATAATAGTGGAAAGCGCCATTCCAAGAACACCAATTCCGAAAATTTTCTGAGCCACAACTTTCCCGGTGAATGGAGCGAGAGTGACGGCGAGGGATTTGGTGTCGCGCTTTTCCATCATGGCCGCGAGCTTGCGGTCTGCCTCAGGCAGAGCGTTAAGGGAGGTTTTGGTGAACGCGGACTTGGCTTCGTCGTCTCCCTCGAATTCTGAAAGGGATTTTTCGATGGCGGGAACGCTGAGAAGGGTTTTTTCACCGGCACCTTCTCCGAGTCCTTCGGTGCTACCGTGAAAGGAAGAGGCTGCGGCTATAACGACGCAGGAAGTGGCGATGAAGAAGGGGACAAAAAGTCCGATCGATAGATCAGTGATGGAAAGTCCGCGATGTTTGGGTCCCCATTTCTTTTTAAGTAGAGTATAAGGAAGAAGGAAAGTCATGTTGATGCCAACGGCGGTTCCGAAGGCGGTAAAGAGGACGTCTTTTTGTTTCGAAAGAAGGAGGTTTTCCCACCATTCGGGGTTGGATGAGGCTGCAATGAGTGGCTTGTAGGACTCCGCCGGACTACTCAGTAGGGAAAAATTGGGAAGATATCCTGCGAAGATCTTGCCCCAGGGAAGAGTCGAGCCGAGGCTGATCACAACGGCGAAGAACGAGAGGACGATAATAGCCACCATGACTTTGATGATCTTATCGAAGAGCTTTGCTCCGCTTCCTTCGGACTGGTAGAGGTAGTTCACGTAAAGTCCCACCGCTAGGAAGATTACAATAATGGGCCACTTTCCAATGGCATCAGAAAACAGATTTTGCTGAATGGCAGCGGTTCCCAGAGCAAACTGAGGCATGGTCCAGACGATATTTGCCATGATGGTGGCAATGACCCATGACCAACCCAGAAGGGGGTGAAGGTGCATGTTGATGGCTCGGAGCGGCCTTTCTCCGGTTGAGAGTGTCACATAGGCGATGGCGGAGAGCATGATGATTCCACAGATCATCGCGAGGGGTTGGACCCATAAGAATCCGTATCCCGAGAGGACGCCGAGATAGAGGGCTCCGGCCAATGACCCTCCGCCGAGCGTGATGGCGCCTTGGAGCCAGCCGGGGCCGGAGATTTTGGCATAGCCAAAGAATTTTCCGGTAGGGCCTTTGTCTTTGACCTCTTCGATGACATCCAATTCGCGCTGATATTGGTCTTTTTCGCTCATGTGTAGGGTAGTCTTGTGAATGGAAGGGCTTGCGAAAAGGAAAAATGGTAATTCTCGCACACTCGGGATTGCGGGAATTACTAGACGAGGTCAGACTACAGGTGTTGTCAGCCATCGATGCTAAGCCCGAGACGCCAAGTCTCGCCAAGGATTTGCAAGTTCTTACGAAGTTGCGTCTCAATGCTTTTGTTGTTATTACGACTCTTTTCGGCTTTTTTCTGGCCGCTAAAGGGGCAGGGGGGATGGCCGATAAGTGGTGGCTTCTCCTACATACCTTGATTGGGACAGCAGCTTCAGCTTTTGGCTCGGCAGCCTTTAATCAATTGATGGAGATTGAAGACGACGCCCAGATGAAGCGGACCTCGGATCGTCCGCTCCCTTCGAGACGGATGAGTGTGATAAAAGCTTTTGGTATTGGTTGGGGGCTGGCGGCTTTTGGAGTAATTCATCTGGCAGCAAAGGTGAACTTGGAGGCTGCCGTTTTGGCAGCTTTCACAATTGCGGTTTATGTTTTTGTCTACACCCCGATGAAAAAGTGGCATTCTAGTAATACCTTGGTTGGCGCGATTCCGGGTGCGATTCCTCCTCTAATCGGTTGGGTAGGCGCCGGGGGTGAGTGGATTGCTTGGGGTGGGTGGTTTCTTTTTTGGCTCCTATTTCTTTGGCAATTGCCTCATTTCGTTGCGATCAGCTGGCTTTGCCGCGAGGAATATGAGAACGCAGGATACCAAATGTGGTCAAATGGTGATGCTTCGGGGTATAAGACCTCAAAGCTGTTTATCGTCTTCTCGGTTTGTCTGATTTTGCTTGTGATTTTAGGGGCTGCCACGGGGTTGTTCCCTTGGTGGGTTGCGGTCGCTCATACCGCTTTGGTGATTTATCTTATGGCTCCGATTCTCAATTACGGGGCCACAGGTGAGCGGGCTCCCATGCGAAAGGCCTTTCTTGGCACTTTACTTTACCTTCCTCTCGCGTTGGTCGGTCTTGCCTTTACATGGACTTAGGCTAGCTTCCGACCGAAGTGGACGTTAGTCAATTAGAGCCCGCCGATCGGGACCCCAAGAAGTTACGCGCTACCGCGGTCAAACTTGTGATCTTTATGATCGTGAGCGGCGTCGTCCTAAGCTTTTCCTACCGGCGATATCAGGAAAACACCTCGGATAGTCGGCGGCCCAGCTTTGAAACGCGGGTTACCGAGCCTGAGGTAGAGCTTCTGACAGCGGATGGTAAGTCGCGAAACCTCCAAGATCTCAAGGGAAATGTGACCTTAGTGCTGACCCTTCCCAAAACCCCAAATCCTGGTTCCCAACCTTCCTTGGATGCTCTTCGGGCTGTAATGGATGAGTTTAAAGTGACGCCTCAAAAGCCTAAGGTTCTTGTCTTTGTCCTAGATGGATCTAACTCCAATCCCGAAGAGATGGCCGATGTTCTCGCGGAGTATGGAGAGGAACCCGAAGTTTTGAGGGTGGTGGCTGATGAGGATGCTAAAACATCACTGCGGTCCTTTACTAAAACCAAAATGAGGTTCAACCGGATTCCAACGGAAACGAATGGGGTTTTCGATTATGACACCCGCCTCGTTCTTCTGGACCAAAACATGTTCATTCGGGGAATCCCCGGACTGACTGAAGGCTGGGATTTTGAAACGGTTGCCGAGATGGAACGGAAGTACGAAGAAGCAAAAAGGGATTCGCCGGAAAAGGATCTTACGCCCCCCTTAATGACAACTCCGAAGTTACAAGAGATCCTGATCGATTCGATTAAATATCTTTACGAAAACCCGAATGAAAAAGGACAGGAATGACCGATAGAAAAAAAATAACTCTAATTTATTTGGGTGTCGCTCTCATCTGTGCCCTCGTGCTTGGAATGTCCTTCCTCTTGCTTGGGTTGAAAAAAGTGGATAAAAACAACGAGCTTCCTGCGACTGGCGTTGGCAAGGAAGAGGTAGGTGACTTAGTTGTTCTAAAGTCTGACTTTGAACTTCAACGGCAGGATGGCGCGAAGGTGAAGATTTCTGATCTAAAGGACAAAGTGTGGCTGGCTGCTCAATTCTATGCGACCTGTCCTATGTGTGCCAAACGGAACTCGTCATCTCTTGTTGAAATCTACCAGGATTTTAAGGACGAGGATGAGTTTATCGTGACCTGTTTTTCGGTTGATCCCGAAAATGATACAGAAGAACTTCTTTCAAGCGTTCGCGACGGTTTAAAGCTTGAGAAAAGCAACTGGTGGTTTCTCCGAGCCGAGCGTGAAGAGTTATGGGACTTCATGACAAAAGAGATGTTTTTCACGACGATCAAAGAGCGAACTGACCCTATCCATGTGGCCCAGAAAGGACGTTGGGCTCACGACATGGGATATCAGCTTTATCGGGGGGACACCTTGGTTTATAAATGGGATGAAGGACTTCCGCTGGATCAATTACGTGGGGAAATTAAAGATGCGTTAGCTGGACTTAGGAAGGTTGCCGAGTCAAAAGAGTTATAAAGAAGCTATGAGTGAAGCGAGTATCCTTGAGCACCCAATCCAAGTCGAAAAGGCACGCAAGCTAAGGGTAGTTGTTTGGATTGTAAGTGCGGTGGTCTTGTTGCTTGTCGCGCTTATGAGGTCTCCATATAAGCTGGACGTTCCACCCGAATATGAGGTCGCCCACAATTTTATTAAATCGCTTCCTGGAGTAATCGCGCTCATAAATACCCTCGTAGCAGCGTGTTTGTTGGGTGGAGTTTTAGCAATCCTCAAGAAGAAGCATAGGATCCATCAGCGATTGATGACGGTTGCGCTGATTTTGTCGTCAATCTTCCTTGTGTTCTATGTGGTTTATCATTTCACCACTTTCGAAACCAAATTTGGTGATGCAGATGGAGACGGTCAACTAAGCAAAGGTGAGCTTGCTAAGTTTGGAAACCTTAGAATTCTCTATCTCGGCGTCTTAATCACTCACATCATTGCCGCGGCTGTGAGCTTTCCTATGATTTTGATGACCTTCGTTCATTCTTGGACGAGGGATTTCGTGAAGCATCGTAAACTGGCAAAGAAGACTTTCCCCCTCTGGCTTTACGTGGCTGTGACTGGCCCTTTTTGCTATTGGATGCTCAAAGCATTTTACCAATAACGTGGGAAAGAGAGGCATCTCGTTCAGCATTTTGAGAGTTTCCTAAAATTGGTCTCAAATGGTCTCGGGGTTTAGATATAGGTCACCTTTTATCGTGTCGAATCGTTTAGAAGACTATCGATTTAGCGGCCTACTTCATCTCCACATTCACAGCTTGCTTTCCCTGCCAATTTCGCAGCAATTCTATTTGCGGTCGGGGTAATCGACAGTCCGCCCAAGTTAGTGCATCGAAGTTCACGAGGGATTTGATGAGCGACCTTGTTCATGGCAATCACAACTTCGTCGAACCGAATAAGATGATTGTATCCGGCTAAGGCCATATTCGTACAGGATAAGGCATTAGTTGCGGCCATTACATTTTTGCCAAGACAAGGAGCTTCGACGCGGTTGGCGATGGGGTCGCATATCATGCCGAAAGAGTTTTGCAGGGCAAGTGAAGCTGCGGCCATTTGTTGATCGTTAGTTCCCCCGCCCATCCAGGTGATAGCGGCTGCGGCCATTGCTGAACCCGATCCACATTCAGCCATACATCCTCCCTCCTCAGTCGCAAATGTGGCGTCAAGGGTGATGAAAACTCCAATTAATCCAGCAAGTAAAAGAGCCCTGCATTTTTCTTCGTTTGATTTCCCAAGGGCATTGGCAACAGCCAGAACTGCGCCAGGCATGGCTCCGCAAGAGCCTGCGGTAGGCGCAGCTACGATCACGCCCATCGAGGATTTAACCTCCATAATTGCGGTGACCGAGCGGATGATGGCATTTGGGATTTCAGCTTGAATGAGACGACCTTCCTTTTCTGCAATCTGAAAATTCGGCGACTGAGAGGGGAGAATACGATCCTCGTAAGAGGTGCCTCTGAGACCGGTCTTAATGGCGGATTCCATGATACCACGGATGTGATCCATTTCATCCATCACTTGTCCCTCTGGAATGCCGCCACGTTCCGATTCGTAACGCAGGGCCATTTTCCAAAGAGAGCTCTCTTCGGTGTTTGCGGCTTTGAGCATTTCGCTGGCCCGAAGGAAAGGAACTTTAATTTCATTACGGGCGAGGACAGGTAGGACTGGAGGGAGGTGTCGGATACGGTTGGCGGCGAGCTGTTTTGCTAGCGTCTGAAGAGTTGCCTGACCGGGCTCTTCACGGAGACTGAGGTTGATGAGATGCTCGCCTTCTTCCGATTTGTGTATCGAGACGATCTCCGCGACAAGATCGGGTCGAAGTTCTGGCACTTCCTTCACCCAGATGATAACGTGATGATAATCACCGGCTGAGGCGAAGGGAATACCATCGATGGCGATAGTTTTGATCATTCCGCCTCCTGTCGAAATGACGTCGAAATGATAAATCGTTCCCGATGCGCCATGCGCTTCTAGACGATAAAAGTTGGGGTGAGGGGCGCTATAGCTTTCGTAATGGAGGTCGATTTTAATACCTTCGTTTTCAGCGCTTGCTCATAAGTTGGAAGGCGGTGGTCGTCTGGTGTCCAGCCAAGGATGCCGCTATAGAGTCCGAGGTCGCTACCTTGTTCTTTATGCGTAGTGACGAGTGATCCGTTGGGGTCGTATCGGACTACGAGGGTAGAAATTTTTTCGCCAGCAAGGGCCCGCATCAGTCGGCCGATCCGGTTTGCGGCGGCGCTGTGCGAACTACTTGGCCCGCGCATCACGGGGCCAAGGACATCGTTAAAAATGCTAGGAGGATCCTTCATCGCTGTTGTTTAAGAAAAGAATGACTCAGAATTGGGCCTTGCAACAGGTTGTATTTTGAAATTTTTTTAGCCGTGGTCATGAGCTTGATCGTGAG
The DNA here is from genome assembly GCA_002420315.1 of Akkermansiaceae bacterium UBA5688. Classification (GTDB taxonomy): domain Bacteria; phylum Verrucomicrobiota; class Verrucomicrobiia; order Verrucomicrobiales; family Akkermansiaceae; genus SW10. The sequence goes on along the minus strand of DIHU01000240.1, from coordinate 10,762 downwards.
CGATTATAGGCCTAGCGTAGGCAAGTGACGGAGATTTGGCATAGCACGATCATGGGATGGGGGATTCTTTTCATTGGTCTCTGCGTGGGATCGTTTCTGAACGTGGTTATTTATCGGCTGCCCCGAGGCCTTTCGGTGAATGATCCGAAGCGATCGTTTTGCCCGCATTGCCAAACCAGCCTTCCGGCTTGGCAAAATTTGCCGGTTGTTACTTGGTTGATTCAACGTGGGCGATGCCGAAACTGTCAGGCACCAATTGCGGTCAGGTATCTTTTGGTCGAAGTTCTTACTGGGGTGCTGTATCTAGGGGCTTGGCGATTTTTGCCAATGATCAGCGCTATTCTCGCAATCGTCCTTTTCACCATCTTGGTGACGGTGACCTTTATTGATGCTGAACACCAACTCATTCCAACTTCTTGGACGACTGCTGGGACAGTAATAGCCCTGGGTGGAAGTTTGCTGGTTCCTAAGTTGCTGGATCTTCCTGGATTAGAACTTGATTGGATTCGAGACAGCGGTTGGGTTGGTTTGAAGGTGTCTGCGATTGGTTGGGTTATTGGATTTGGGTCGCTATGGGCGGTCGTTTTGCTTGGAAAGCTCATCTTTGGTCGCTTAAAAATGAATTTTAAGGAAGCCCTACCCTGGAGGTTGCAAGAAGGTTACGAGGACAATGAGCAGCTTCATTTTGTGATCGGTAGAGAGGCACATAGCTGGGATGAATTGTTCTACCGATCTGCGGATCATATCGTTGTTCAAGGACATGGATTCAAGTTGGACGGCAGGCCTCAGCCGGCCAAAGTGGTAAGGATCCATCGAGATAATCTTAAGATCGGGCGAGAGACTTGGAAAATTTCAGATTTAAAATCTTTGGATGGGAAGGCAACTAATGTGACGATCCCCAGAGAGGCAATGGGAATGGGTGATCCTCATCTTTTGGGGATGATTGGTGCTTTTCTGGGATGGCCTGCGGCGGTTTTTGTAATATTTGCAAGCTGTCTGTCCGCAATTATTGCTGCTTTAGTGGCGCGGGTGGGATTTGGAAAACCTCTACCTTACGGGCCATTTCTTGCTTTTGGCGCATTGGTGTGGATTTTCGGGGGGGCTCAAGTCTGGGTTTGGTATTTTGAGGGGATCCAGCGTGGGTTTTCGCCTTAATAATCGGTAAGTTTCGCCCACTATGTCTAAGAATTTCCTGATTTGACAGTGCCCGGTGTCAGGCTCTATTGTTAGAGAAGTTCGAAAGCCACTAATCCGTTAGAATGATCATGAACAATAGAATTCTTTGCGCTCTCCTTTTCGGTGGTATTGCAACTCCGCTGGCGGCTCAATCGGCCCAAGACCTAAAAACGCCTGCTGCGCTAAAAAAAGCGGCCTACAACGTTGACAAGTATGTCGCTGAGATTTTTCGCCGTAAGAGGTTGTCTGTCCCCAAGGTTGTAGACGATCCAACTTTTCTTCGACGCAGTTTTCTTGTCGCGGCTGGAAGGATCCCAACTCTTGAGGAAGCATCGAGCTTTCTAGAGATCGAAGATCCTGCGAAGCGCGAGATGCTCACCCAGTATCTCCTTAAGAGCGATGGCTATCGCAGCCACATGCAGAATTACGTTTTTGACCTCCTTCGTGCTCAGGATAATAACCGAGATGGCGCCGAGTCTTATGCTGCTCCATACATGCACTTCGTTCAACAGTCGGTTGCAAAAAATACCCCTTGGGATCAGTTTGCGCACAGTCTGGTTTCAGCTAAGGGAATCGCTTGGGAAGATGGTAATGGTGCCGTTGGTTATTACATCAGGGATAAGGGGATGCCTCTAGACAATCTCGCGCTCACCATGCAGATTTTCACCGGCGAGCGTCTAGAGTGTGCTCAGTGTCACGACAGCCCCACGAATAAGTGGGAGCGTATAGACTTCTATGAGCTAGCGGCATTCACTCATGGTCAACGTGAAATCAACGATGGTGTCTGGAACAGGGCAATGAGGAGCTATAATGACGAAGATTTTCGCCGCTCTGATATCGGACGTCTTTTTTACTGGCTCCGTGATAATATCCACTATGGAACGATTGCCGATCAGGGAGCTGGACGTATCAAGCTCCCAAGTGATTACCAATATAAGGATGGTGATCCAGGTGAAATGATTGGCGGGCGGACGCACTTTGGTAAAAAAATACGGTCATCTGATCGTCGCGACAGTGGAAAGTCCCGTGTTGAATTTTCTGATTGGATGACTAAGGATAATCCTAATTTTGACTATATTGCGGTAAATCGGATGTGGGAGCGTGTCATGGGAAGTCCGTTGACCTACCCGGTGGATGTTTATGTGAAGCCTGAGAAGACGGCTTCGCCCTCGTTGACAAGCTACCTCACCCGTTTGATGGTTGATCTCGATTATGACCTAAGGGCCTTTCAAAACGTCCTCTTCCTGACCAAGACATTTCAGTTTGCAGCAAATCCTAAGGCCTTTGATGCAGGTGTTCCTCAGGCATTCAATGGCCGGCAGCTTGAGCGAATGAGTGCCGAGCAGATCTGGGATTCGCTCGTGACACTCGTTGCTGAGAAACCGGATAAATTAGCTAAACGAAAGTTTAGTAATAATATTTACTACAACAATAAGCCTATTCTTGTGGGGGAGAAGACGATGTCGGATCTTGCAAAGGAGGTCATGGCGATTGATGATCCCAAAATCTATCGCGACTATGCCGAGGCTCTCCTCGAAACAATCAAGTCGGGTGGGGGAAGCTCTTCGGCCTCCAAAGACATGATGATGATGGCCGCCAGATCACGGCCCGGGCCAGCTAAGGGCATTGCCCGCGCGTCAGAGCTTTCTGCGCCAGCACCAGCGGGTCATTTCCTACGGGAGTTTGGCCAGTCCGACCGAGAATTAATCGAATCATCAACCAAAGAGGCCAATGTTGCTCAAATTTTAGAGATAATGAATGGTCACGTTGAAAAGATGGTGGTCGCCAATAGTGGTGCCTCAGTTTACGGTGCTCTTAAGAGGGGAACTACGGAAGCTGATAAAACCCGCTATATCTACTATGCTATTTTGGGCCGACCGCCCAGTCAGTCAGAGATGAACATGCTCATGCGTGACGTCATTGATGGGAGCAAAGAGAGTTATCAAAACTTGGTGGCGGCTCTTGTTCAAACCCACGAATTTATGTTTGTCCAGTAGCAATAGCGAGCACTCAATATCGAACCCAAATAAAACAATGGATACTAGTTCTTTCAATAAAGCAGATGAGCTTGGCCGTCGCCAGTTTATGGTTAACGCTGCTCGTAGCTACCTCGGGGTGAGCCTCGCGCCAATGCTCGGGTCAGGTCTCGCTAGCTCGGCCTTCGGCCAGAAGCACGTTGGTGGCGCAAAAGCCGAACACGTCATCTTCCTTAATATGGGAGGTGGTATGAGTCATCTTGATACCTTTGATACCAAACCCAGAAACAAAGAGGTGCAGGGACCGGTTGAATCAATAGATACTTCAGGTGATTTTCAGATTTCCCAGTATCTTCCTGAGACTGCCAAGATCGGCAACAAGATGTGTGTCATCAACTCTATGACCTCTAAGCAGGGCGCTCATAGTCAGGGGCAATATCTCCTTCATCGGAGTTACTCACCTCGGGGAACCATCGTCCATCCTGCCATAGGAGCATGGGTTGTTCGCCAAAAGGGTCGAAAGAATACAACTCTTCCAGGTTTCGTGACAGCCAATACAAGTCCTGCTGTCTCTTCCCCTGGGTTCTTTGGTGCGCAATTTGGCGGTGTCCCTCTCGGACGTCCAGATGAGGGATTGAAAAACTCAAGTCGCGCAGGTTCCGTCAGTGAAGAAGACTTCAAGAAGCGTCTTGCTATTGCCGATGCACTCAATAAGACCTTTGAAGAAAGTTATCAAACTCCAGCGGTTAAGGCATACGATAGCCTCTACGAAGAGGCTGTAAAGTTGATGCAGAGTAAGGATCTTGAGGCTTTTGATATTAACAAGGAGCCAGCGAGTGTCCAGAACGCGTATGGTAAGGACCGTTTCGGTCAAGGATGTCTCCTTGCTCGTCGCCTCGTTGAATCCGGTGTTCGCTTCGTTGAGGTTTCACATGGGGGGTGGGACACGCACTACGACAATTTTACGAATGTTGAAAACCGGGCTAAGACGCTCGATAAGGCTTTCTCAACTCTTGTTACCGATCTTGACAAGCGTGGGCTCCTAGAATCGACCCTCGTTGTTATTGCTACCGAGTTCGGTCGGACTCCACGAATCGTCGAAGAGCACAATTCAGGACGTGATCACCACCCAGCCTGTTTCTCTGCAGTCATGGCTGGAGGCGGTATCGCTGGTGGCCAGAAGTATGGTGAATCCGATAAAGGAGGAGCCCGCGTTGCCAAGGACCCCGTCTCAATCCAAGATTTCAATGCCACGATTGGCCATGCCTTAGGCATCGACCACGCCCAAGTTGTTAGCTCTCCAAGTGGGCGCCCGTTCCGACTTGGTGGTGCGGAAGCCGAGCTCGGCAATCCGATCACTTCGATCTTCGGCTAAGACGAGATTTGAGTGAGGCTTTAATTCAAGACGGTCCTTCGCCCTGGCGATGGGCCGTTTTTCGCTGAAACTAGAAGCTGTTTTCGGGATGAGATATGGATCCTAGATCCATAATCTTCCTAGCACGATCTGCCTCCTTCATTTCCTGTCGCCTCTGGCCGATTTTCTTCAATCTCAAGAATTCCTTTTGATTTTTTCCAGACTGAGATCGCCTCCACAATCATCCAAACTTCGATGATGATGGTAGTGAAACCAAAGCCAAATAATAGCCAGCTATTCTTATCGGCAAAGTCCCTCAGATTTAAAGACATCGCAATAGCGGGAAGAATAAGCATCAAGATTCCTGGAATAAGAGCCAGAAAATAGGGGAGGCCCCGGCGTCTTAACCAGAACGTAATCACAAGAAACGCGAGTCCGGCCAAAAGTTGGTTAACGGCTCCAAAAAGTGGCCAAAGGAGAAGCCCTCCGGTTCCAGCTGCCTTACCTTCTCCCCCAGGAAGTTGCGCAATGAAGAAAGCGATAGTAATAGCGAAGAGGGTAGAAGCATGACGATTAGTAAGCCAAAAGAGAGGGTTCCCATTCACAAAGTCTCCGTTCCGTTTACCGTCGACGCGGTGGCGTGGCGCCAAGGTTACAGCGAGTTCTTGCACGACATATCGTTGCAAGCGGCAAGCAGTATCAAGGGTGGTGGCTGCAAATGAAGCCACAAAGACGCCCATTAAAGCAATTGAGAATTTGGCAGGTAGTCCGAGTGATTTGAGGAAATTGGCACTTCCTTCGACAAATGCTCCAACTTTTGCTCCCAGTCCTTTTGCGGCATCCCACGAAGCATAGCGGGCTTCAAAAGCTGCTGATCCTGATATGAAGTCTTCCCCATTGCCAGTTCCAAGCCCAAGTCCCGAAATGCATGCAAGAATCACGAGGACGGCTAGAAATCCTTCCGTCAACATGGAGCCGTATCCGACAAATTGGGCGTCACTCTCGCACTTCAATTGCTTGGAAGATGTTCCTGAAGAAACCAGGCAGTGGAAACCTGAGATTGCGCCACAGGCAATTGTAATGAATAGGAAAGGGAAAATCGAAGGTGCACCTTCGGGGGAGAAATTGAAAGCTGGTGCGACAATTTCTAATGTTGGGCGTTCAGCTCCTGGAGTTGGCGCGGCACCTCCAAGAAAGCAGGCTGCAATAAGCCCAAGAACAACCAGTCCCAGAGCCGATAGAAGTTGAAGGCTATTAATATAGTCGCGTGGTTGGAGAAGGGTCCAAACGGGAAGAACCGAAGCGATATAAGAATAGCCAAGTAAGAGCATAACCCAGCTGATGACTGACAGTCCGCTGCTGTTTGGATCGGAAGGATCACCTCCAAGAAACTGGTTAAAATCCCCTAAAAAACCAGCATCACCGAAGGCCACGCTGAGATACATGAGGACCAACGAAACGAGCGACGGAATTAGGATGTTGGAACCTTTTCGGTGAATTGTGAGGCCGATGATTACCGCAAGTGGGATCTGAATTAAACAGGGGAAGATTGCTTGGGGGTAATTCTTAAAGACGCTTGCGATGACAAGGCCAAAGATCGCCAACACGATTGTTAAGGCTAAAAAAAGGACGGTTAAAAACAAGATGCGCGTGCGCTTAGTGATGACTCGCCCAGCTATGTCCCCAACAGTTTGTCCTTTGCTTCTTAGGGAAACGACTAAGGCACCAAAGTCGTGAACCGCACCAATCAAGATTGAGCCAAAGATCACCCACAACAAGGCTGGGACCCAACCCCAGATTACGGCAAGTGCAGGACCAACGATTGGCCCAGTTCCTGCGATAGAAGTGAAATGATGACCGAAAACGATCCCTTTTTCGGTTGGGACGTAATCGGACCCATCTTCCAACTCGATCGAAGGCACTTTTGCCTCGGTGCTCAGACGAAAAATTTTCTGACCCAGCCATCTTCCGTAAGTATGATAGGCGACGAGGTAGAGGATCAAAGCCCCTAGAGCAATAGCTATGGTGGGCATGGCACTTATTGTGAATGCTTAGTTGCTAGCGCGTCAAAAACCGCAGAGGGGACATAGCGGCGCACCGTTTTTCCCCAGCCTTCTGGGCCGACCATCCCCATCACCATGCTTGATGAGAGCTCAGCCATCTCGCGTGGTGGCATCAGGAAAACGGTGTTAATATCAGGAGCCATGTCACTATTGATATGTCGCATGACACGCTCGTATTCATAATCTCCTGGAGAGCGAATCCCCCTAAGAATAAACTCCGCACCGACTTCCTTGGCATAATCCACCAGATAGCGATTATCGAAATGGGTTATGGTAAGCCTCTCACAAGAGGGAATAGAAGAGCGGAGAAGGTCGATTCTTTCTTCGGTAGCAAAAACGTAGTCTTTTGAAGGATTCTGGCCGATTGCGACTACGAGGCGATCAAAGAGAGCGAGTCCTTGGCTAATCATCCAGAGGTGCCCGTTGGTCGGTGGATCAAAACTACCTGCGTAAACCGCTGTTTGCATGGGTAGTTAGAGCATTTTTTTAATCACTGCGCGAGCACGCATTTTCTTCATCCATTTTTGGTAATTGGACTTCTTTTTGTCCGATATCACTCGGCGTTGGATCTCTTCACGGGCCTCTGTGAAAGCTTTTGCTGGCCCGAGTTTTCGCTCCATGACCTGAACAATATTAAACCCGATCTGATCTTCCAAGGGGCCCATGATCTCTGATCCGCTGGTTTCAAAAAGAAGAGTTCCAAATTCCATAGCTAAATCGGTTCTTGGAATATCTTTCCATACGCCACCTTGTTCGGCATGGGATCCATTTGAATATCGCTTGGCTAAATCATTAAAATCCTCGCCGTTTTTAAGTTTTTTAACAATATCTTCGGCAAGTTTGAGTTGGGAGAAAGGACCGCCTCCACGGCTTTTGTGGAGGTAAATACGGCGATATGTGCCAAGATCTTTTGCCCGATCCCGATTGGTGATACTCCAGCGACCGTATTCTTCACGAAGTTCGTTCTCCTTTGGGACGGCTACATCTCCGAATTGTTGAGCCCTTACTATTTGGACTAAGAGTTCCTTGCGCTGTTGTTCTTTAAATTGGTCTCGGGTTAGATTCGTGGCTTTTAGGTATTTTTTGAAAAGCTCTTCATCTCCGTTATAGACATTCTGTACGACTCTTTTAACTTCATTTTCAATCTGATAGTCAGGGAAAGAGCGGACACGGTCTTTGAACTCAGTGAAGATAATTGCCCGATCGATTAGTTCGTCCAAAATACCGGTCTTCAGCTCTTCTAATTGTCTTTGGAATGTTGCGCCCCGCCTTGGGTATCTTGACATAAGAACCGATTGGCTAGGAGCTACTTTGATCATCAGTTCGTTGAGAGTAATTACGTCTCCGTTTACTTTAGCTGCGATCTTGTTGACAAGTTGAGGTCCTTGCGAGGATCGGATTTTCCCATTTGGGGAACCGTCAGGAGGGGCTTGCGCAAATGCAGGTAAAACCGTGGCGATTCCAAAGGTGATTGCTTTTGTGAAGCTTGAAAACATGGGGGATTCTAAATTCTATAAGGTTTGGAGAAGCTCTACGGCTTGGAAGAGCTTATCCTTGGTGTGTTGCGAACTCAAGCGGGGAAACTTACCACCCGGGGGAAGTATATAGTCGCCATTTCGCTGGAGCATGAGCTTGTCCTTGCTGATTTCAACCATTTGAACACCCTTAGATGAAGCGACGACGCGGAGACGATTCGTCGTAATGAGATTCTTGACGGGTTCGGGAAACCTTCCAAATCGGTCGCGCCAGTCTTTTTCGATTGCCTTAATTTCCTTTTCCGTCCGAGCAGACGCAAGTTGTCGATATGCCGCGACTCTCATTTCAGGGTCTGGACCAAAGGATCTTGGGAAAAAAGCGGGCGCCTCTGTGACTTGGCCTGTCCAAGCACTTTCAGAGTAGACTATGAAGTCGATTCTCACTTGGGTGTCAGCCCTCTTGATCGTCTTTTTCCCCTGTAAGTGCTCGACCGATTGTTGAAGGAGTTGACAATAAAGTTCAAAGCCGACCGCGGTGATATGGCCCGATTGCTTAGTTCCAAGGAGGCTGCCGGCACCCCGGATTTCTAGGTCCCGCATCGCTATTTTGAATCCTGATCCCAGTTCCGTGTATTGTTTGATCGCGCTGAGTCGTTTCCGAGCATCTCCTCCTGCGATGAGGTCGGCTGGAAGCAAAAGTAAGGCGTAGGCCCGTCGGCCGGCGCGTCCAACCCGTCCCCGAAGCTGATACAAATCTGCAAGGCCAAACCGATCAGCTCGGTCGATTAGGATGGTATTGGCGTTTGGAATATCGATGCCACTTTCGATGATTGTTGTAGCCAGTAAGACGTCAGCTTTACCCTCTACGAATTGATGCATGACAAGTTCCAAATTCTCACGATCCATCTGCCCATGGCCGATGACGACTTTGGCTTCCGGGACAAGAGATTGAATTCGCTCTTTCATCCCTGCGATCGTGGCGACCCGGTTATGAAGAAAAAACACCTGTCCACCCCTCGTTAATTCTCGCCGAATGGCATTGCGAATCAATCTCTCGTCGTAAGCGCAAATTGAAGTTTGAACTGGTAGCCGATTTGGAGGAGGGGTGTCGATTGTTGACATATCCCTTGCTCCCATCAAAGAAAGATAAAGGGTTCGGGGAATGGGCGTGGCCGAAAGGGTAAGAACGTCGATAAGTCGAAAACGTTCTTTTAGGATCTCCTTGTGGCGAACCCCAAAGCGTTGTTCTTCGTCAACGACAAGAAGCCCTATTTTTTGGTAATCAATTCCGGTGGAGAGAAGGCGATGCGTCCCGATGACGATATCTACTTTACCGTCTCTTAATCCTTCAACGGTATCCCTTATTTCAGCAGGAGATTGCAAGCGAGTTAGTAATTTAATTTCGATTGGGTAATCGCTCATTCGGGCCTTAAAAGTCCGCCAGTGTTGCTGCGCCAATACGGTTGTTGGGGCTAGAATCGCAACTTGAGTACCTCCAGTGACGGCTTTGAAAGCTGCTCTAATGGCTACTTCTGTTTTTCCGAAACCTACATCGCCACAGATTAGACGATCCATAGGACGAGGTGATTCCATATCAATTTTGGTATCTTCAATAGCTTGCTGTTGGTCCGGGGTCTCTATGAAGGGAAACGATGCTTCAAATTCTTGCATCCATTGACCATCGGGAGAATGTCCGTGACCTGTTTTGGCATCTCTTTCAGCTTGGAGTCGCAGTAATTGTGCTGCGTAATCCATCACCGCGGCTTCGGCTCGGATGCGAGCTTTCTTCCACTTTTTATCTCCTAGTTTGTTCGCTCTTGGTTTGCCGCCGCCTATCCCGACATAGCGCGCTACCAGATGGCTTTGATCGATTGGGACATGCAGGGTGGCGCCGTCCTGATACTCGATCCCAAGTTCTTCTTGTCCTTCCTCGCCGTTAATAAGTCCGATAAATTCGCCAATGCCGTAATCGGCGTGAACGACGAAGTCGCCTTCATTGAGTTCGTGAACTCCTGCGATAGCAGCTGCATTTCGTTGATGTGAGAGTTTCTCTTTTCCTCGGGTTCCGGGAAGATGCTGGCGCCCAAAAATTTCGAGAGTCGAAAGTACGACAAGTTTTTGATTTGGCGCAACAAATCCCTTGGTAAGGCGGCCTTCTACAAATATAAAATCAGTCTCATTACACTCTAAGATTTCCAGAAATCGATATCGTTCAGCTTTGCTTGGGGCGACTAGCCCAATCTGCCATCCTTCACGACTCCACTCGTTAAGTTGTTCTAAAAAAAGAGCGCGGCTTGACTCGGCGACTACAAAATCTCCTGCTTCAAAACCGGCTGCGGGTGAAGGGTGAAGGTCGGCACTCCAGTGTTCGTTGGGCCCATCACTGATCAAGATCTCCGCAATTTCCCGATCATCTTCATCGAGTGCGATGATGAGATCATCTGAGTTAAGCCAACTTGAGAGTAGGTCGCCAACCATCTCGCTTTCTTTTCTAATCTCGACGGACTCGAGTTTTCTCCTAGTGGTTTGAGTTTCGACGCTAAATTCGCGAATCGATTCAATTTCATCTCCAAAGAACTCGATGCGAATTGGGTGGGAAAGTTGGGTTGGGAAAAAGTCGAGAATTCCGCCACGACGGGCAAATTGTCCCCGCTGGAAAATTTGGGGATGTTCGTCGAAGCTGCGTTTTTCAAGCCACCCTATGAGCTCTTCGAGGGG
>DIHU01000183.1 GCA_002420315.1 Akkermansiaceae bacterium UBA5688 | reverse complement strand
CCACAATTTTTTCACCTGCTACGGCCCGAACATCCAGTCGATGCCAGCCACCTGAAAAATGCCGCACCTTAAAGTTAAAGTGAGATTCACCTTTCTGGACAACTCCCAAGGTCAAGACGCGCTTATCACTTTGGGCCGGTTGACGAGGACCAAGCTTCACCTGAATTTTCGTAGACTCGAGCGCCGGTTCGCTAAGTTGCCCTGCTATTACAAAAGATCCTGAGCTTTTGTTGCTCCGCTGAAAAACCTGATAATCTAAAGGCGAACTCAAAATCATCGCATGAGCTCCAATACATAGAAAAAAAACACTACACAAAATCCCGGAAACAAAACCTCGAAGTTTCATAGTCGATATTCTTTCAGCAAAGTCGCTTCAAATTAAGCTCAAACGACGATATTTAGGAAGCCCTTCTATAACTAGTCCCCGCAGATCATTTACGCAGGATCTGCAAATCAAAATGACTCCTTTTTAAAAAAGGACTAGGTTTACAGCGCTCTTGGGAGTATTTAGCACAAAAATTCTTGTAGCTTTAACGTCTCCGATCGAAGAATGAAGAGCCAATCCAAAATCTAATGACAATGGTCAAAATCATTATTCTCCCCATCCTTTTTCTTTGCCTTTCCGTTGCTGCAAAGGAAACAGGGATAGAGCTTCTCCCCGTCAGCGCTCCTGGAAAAGTCGGGATGTCACCGGAGATCCTTGCGAAAATTGGTCCAGAGGTCGAAACCCTTATCGAGAAAAAGAAACTCGTCGGCGGATCCGTTTTGATACTACGCGACGGGAAAATCGTTTACCAAAATCAGTTTGGATATGCCAATCGGGCCTCCAAAGTTCCGATGAAGAAAGATACAATCTTCCGTATCTACTCAATGACCAAAGCCATCACCTCGGCGGCTGCCCTCATGCTTTATGAAGAAAAAAAACTCAACCTCGATGACCCCATCACAAGGTTTCTTCCGGAATTTTCACTCCTAAACGTTTGGCAAAGAAGGGGAGATCCTACCCCTGCGGATCCGCTGCCCACTATTCGCGACCTTCTCCGCCATACCGGTGGCTTCTCTTATGGCTGGGGCGGGCACCCTGTGGATCGCTCCTACCGACGTTTTCAGCCGCTTGATCGTGACAAAACACTTGCCGAAATGTCTCGTTCTATTTGCGGAGTTCCCCTCCTTTTCCAACCAGGAACGAAGTGGAACTACGGCATCAATACCGATATCCTCGGCCGAGTCATCGAAGTTGCTTCTGGCCAAACCTTCGACGCATTTCTCCAACAAAAATTCTTCACTCCTCTCGGCATGTCTGACACTGGTTTTTACGTTCCTGCTGAAAAAGCTCAACGCCTCGCCGACGTCTACCAGACCAAAGGTATTTTCCTCACAACCTCGGAACCTGGAAAGACTTCCCCATTTCTCAAAAAACCCGCGAACTTGTCTGGCGGTGGTGGGCTCGTCTCTACGATCAACGACTACGCGCGCTTTCTTCAGATGATTGCGAATGGCGGGAAATTTCAGGGAAAGCAATACCTCACAGCAGAAACCGTCAAGCTCATGACCACTAATCAACTCCCGGACAAAATAGCTTCAATCTCTCTCAGTGAACAACGCCATGGCACCGGATTTGGCCTCGGGTTTTCCGTTCGCATCGCCCCTGACAAACGCTGGGCCAAAGACTCAGTAGTTGGCGAATACGGCTGGGGCGGCAAGGCATCTACCCACTACTGGATCTCACCCAAAGACAAACTCTTGGTCGTCACCATGGAACAGACCATTCCCTACAACTGGAATCTCGAGCACCTCCTAAAACCCATTATTTATCAAGCTATCAAAGGGTAAGCTCTTTAAAAAAGGAAATAGCTCCGGACCGACTGCCCGGTAATAGCTGATTCTCCATTGGATCAATTATCCTTCCTTAGATGTTTGGAAGCAAACTGGATGAACTTTTCCCAGTCCCCCTGTTCAATCGAATGTCCGCCATTACGAATGTGATATCCTACCTCGCCATCCATCACCGCTTTCCCAACCTCTGGCGACTTCTCACTTTCCATGCCTTTCTTACCAAGTAAGCGATAGACCTCACTCGCATGATAGGCCGATAAATATTCTCCCCGGCCATCAGCCCACGTGTCTTTTACCCCACTGTGCACATAGACCGGGCGCGGTGCGATACATGCCAACAACATATGCTGGTCCACCGGAAGGTCATCTTCCTGCTCGACGAATTTCTGGGCATTACGACACAGCCAATAAGGAAAGCGCGTCACCATTTTCTTCAAGGTCTCGCCTGATCTCCTCCTCCATAAGGCGGCCCCAGCGCACCCCGATTGGGCCGAAATCGCCATTGCGAATCGTTCATCCTGGGCTGCCGTCCATAACGCCGTTTTCCCCATCTTGGAGTGCCCCATGATCGCTACCCGTTTCGCATCGACATCAATATCGGTCTCCAAATAATCTAAAGCACGCATCCCTCCCCAAGCACAAGCCGAAAGCACCCCCCACTCATGAGCCTTCGGAAAACTCTGCCCTTCGGGATAAAATAACCGATGAATACTATCCCTGAATTCGACCTCATTATGCTTCACTAAATCTTCGTGATAAACGGCGCAAAAAGCAAAACCCGCATCCAGAATCTTTCCCAGTGGCCAGCCATTTTTCAGCCGATCTCTCTTAAGAAATCCCACGTCAAAATCACCCGACCGTGTATTGTTAAAGCTGTGTTTCATGATCGCCGGCACCGGCTTCGTCACCCCATTCGGAACGAAGAGCAAAATCCTCATCGTTTTCGCTCCCTTCTCCGTTTTAATTTGAATTTCAACATCCTTCCGCGTTGCCTTCCCGCTCATGAAATTCTCGTTTTTCTTCACCTCCCGAAAAGTAAGCTTCATCGGTGTTGAAGGCTCTGGAACCCGTCCATAAACCAGATTACTGAAAAGTGACATGATCTGAGGTCTTCTTAAAGCATACCACTCCTCCGCAGTCGTAATTCGCTTCCCCTCTACCGTCACTAATAACTCGGGCAAATCATAAGTTGGAACCTTAGCCTCGTCATAATTGACATCCTTGTCTCCTTCCTTCGCCTGGCGCCCGAAATTTACTCCCATCATTACTAGGATGAGAATCACTTGATATTTCATCGTTCCAATATGCGTTCCCCAACTATCCCCCGTCAATCAGACAACCTCAACTTGTCATTTTTTATCCAATCTCTAACGTCCACCTCTCATGAAGCTCTTCTTCGTCCTAGCTCTTTTTCCCTCAATTTCTGCACTTGCTCAGATCTCATACGATGGCAAGTCCGGACCTGGAAAAGGCACTTTGTCTTCCACCAATGAACGCCGTGAAAAAAACGCAACCAAAGCAAGAGACGCAAAAAATTCAAAGACTGCCCGTAAAACGCCTTCTAAGGATCCAAACCTCGCCAAATACTATATCAATCGCAAAACCTCGCCGCGCCCCAACAAGATCCAACCAGTTAAAACCAAGCTTCCCCTAAAAATCCCCCCCGGCTCCCGTATCGCTCTCATCGGTAACCTTCTCCTTGATGCCGAACGCCGCTTCGGCCACCTCGAAACTCTCCTCCACCAGCACTATCCAAAGCATAAACTTACAATTCGTAACCTTGCCTGGCCAGCTGATGAAGTCGATCTCATGCCCCGGCCAGATAACTTCGGCGACCTTGACCAACATCTCCACTACTTCAAAAGCGACCTCATCATTGCCAGCTACGGCTACAATGAATCCTTCGGCGGAAAAGAAGGCCTCCCTGGCTTCAGGAAACGCCTTGATCAATTCCTGTCCCATCTCAAAACTCAAGCATACAACGGAAAGACTGCCGCTCAAATTATCCTTCTTTCTCCCACAGCCAGTGAGAACATCGCCGCAGTTAATGCCGGCGATCGAAACAACGAAAATCTCGCACTTTACACCCAAGCTCTCGCCGAAGGAGCGAAAAAACACTCCATCGGTTTCTGCAACGTCTTCAATGGCACTAAGACAAAAATCACCGCCAGTAAACTCAATCAACGAACGATTGATGGGCATCAAAATAATATTCATGGGCACCACCAATTCGCAAACATCGCCTTCAAGGCTCTCTTCGAAAAAGACCCCACCGCTCTCAACGAAGATCTCCGCCAACTCGTCGTCGACAAAGCCACCCAATTTCACTACCGCTACCGACCTCTCAACACCTTCTACTACACCGGGGGTCGCAATAAATCTTATGGCTACCTCGACTTTCTTCCCGCCATGCGGAACTTTGATCTCATGGTCGCCAATCGCGACACTGCCATTCACAAAACCGTCGCCACCGGTAAACTCGTTAATCCAGACGACTCCAATCTCCCAAAACTCGACGACGTCCTCCTGTCCCGCGGAGCAAACAAGTTCCTTTCCCCAGCCGATGAACTAAAGGCCTTCAAAATCGATCCACGTTTCGAAGTCAATTGCTTTGCTTCCGAGGAAGACTTCCCTGAAATGGCCTGCCCCATCCAAATGCGCTGGGACAAACACGGCCGCCTTTGGGTCTCCACCTCCGTCACCTATCCTCACGTTTACCCTGGCCAAAAACCTTGTGATAAAATTATCATTCTTGAGGACACCAACCAGGATGGTAAGGCCGACAAATGCACCACCTGGGCCGATGATCTTCACATCCCCCTCTCTTTTGTCCTTGATGGGAATGGTGGTGTTTTCTGCTCCGAAGAACCCCACCTCACCCATCTCACTGATACCGATGGCGACGGTAAAATGGACCACCGTGAAATCGTCTTTACCGGCTTCGGTTGTGAGGATTCGCACCACGCCCTCCACGATTTCACCTGGACTCCCGGTGGAGACCTTCTTTTCCGCGAATCCATCTTCCACAACTCCCAAACCGAAACCGCTTACGGCCCGATCCGCGCCAAAAACTCCTCTTGGTTCCTCTACCACCCTTCCACAAAAAAGCTCACCGCATTCGGAGCCTACCCAAATACGAACCCCTGGGGGGTGACCTTCGACCCATACGGAAACCACGTCGCGTCTCACCCCGTCTTCGCCTCCACCTTCCACGCCACTAATCCCGATTATCCTAGCCAGCATCCGGGCGCCAGAGGGATGCAAGCCTACTCCGGAGTCTGTGGACAAGACTTCGTCTCTCACGACTTCTGGCCCAAGGAAATGCAAGGTGGCTTCATCAAGGTTCGCTACAAACCAACCAACCGCGTCGAGTTCCACCACTGGAATGAAGAACCCGCTCACTTTTCCGAAAAATATCAATTTGACCTCATCTTCTCCACCAACCTCTCCTTCATCCCAGTCGATTTTCGCTTCGGACCACGCGGCGCGGCCTATGTCTGCGATTGGTATAATCCTGTCAAAGGCCACGCCCAATACTCTCTTCGCGATCCCCGCCGCGACCGCAAAGCTGGCCGTATTTGGCGCATTATTCCTAAAAAAGCCAAACTTGATTCGGCGCCAAAAATCGCAACAGCCTCCATCACCGAACTTCTCGACCATCTTAAATCCCCTCACTACCGAACCCGTTACTGGGCCAAGCGCGAGCTCCGAAGTAAGACTTCTAAAGAAATACTCAGCCCGCTTTTAGCTTGGACAAAAAAACAAAAGATCCCCTTACACCTTCTCGAATCTCTCTGGCTTCATCAAGCCTTCGACCAGCCCAACTTAGAGCTTTTGGAAAAACTCATACGCTCCGACAACCACCTCGTAGCCGCTTCCGCCTTCGGGCCTCTCCGTTTCTGGGCTCCCAAGCTTCCACCCTCGAAATCACTCAACCTTCTGAATTACGGAATTTCCCATCCTTCCCAACATGTCCGCCGCGAAGCTGTCCTCTGTGCTTCCTATCTAGTCCCTTCACACAGCCACCGGACGGATTCTTCAATCACCCCATCCTCAGTCGTAAATACCCTTGCCCCGATATTAGAACAAGAAGCAGACACCCACCTTGCCTACGCAATCAGCACCACTCTCAATTCCTCGGCTCTAAAACCTCACTGGCAAGATTCGCAACACGCTTCTACTATCACCAAAGCTCTCGCAGATTTCAAAAAATCAAACAGGCTTAAACCTAACACGAAAAATGCTAATGAAGCTTCTTTTGACGCACAAAAAGGCCTTCAAACCATTGAGATTTCCTGTATCCCCGAGCGACTTCTCTTCACCAAAGATAAGTTTACTGTGAAAGCAGGAAAACCAGTTCGTCTTCACTTCTCAAACCCCGACGTCACCGAGCACAACCTGCTCATCCTCGACCAAGATAGCTCCGTCCAAGAAATCGGTGAGGCGGCCAATCGTATGGCTACCGACCCCGAGGCCGCCAAGAAGGGCTTCATTCCAAACGATAAACGCATCCTCCACACAACAAAACTCCTTAAGAAAGATACGGTTCAAACCCTTCGCTTTATGGCTCCCAAAACGCCTGGGGAATATCCTTTTCTCTGCTCTTACCCCGGGCACTGGACCATCATGAAAGGCGTCATGATCGTAAAATAGAGGCCGGCCAGATCACCTCAATTCCTTCCGGGCCCACTCCATCGTCTTCTTGGTCATCATGTCATCAGAGGGTTCCTCTTCCATAATTTTTCGGGTCAACTCGGCTTGAAAAAGATAGGCGAAGATCTCATTTGGGTGATCGTGTCCGGTATGGATTGGGAACTGCTTTTTCCAGTCTCTCATAAGATTTGGATCAACAACCTCAGGTTTCTTTTCTCCTTTTTTCCAAATTACCCGGTAGGTTTTACCCGTTTTTTGGAGAGGCATGATCGCCTCTCGGAAGGAAGCTGGCATCCTTGCCGGATCATCCTTCTCATCAAGAATTGTCTTTAACCAATAATGATTACCCTCGTAATCCACCACCCAACGATTTCCTTCCAGTCCATCGGGATTCTGGATTTCGTTACGCGCCACCCACTCATCTTGCTCCACCCTTCCATCGATGAATCCGTAAGCCCCAGTATAAAGACCCGAAAACTTTCGAGGGAAACACCGCTGAAGCACATGGATTTGTTCGTGAACAATAATCGTTCCTGCTCCCGCAAGCGCCGTCTTACTTTTGCCGTGCCGGCGATAGTCGTTCACCATGCGATTAAGCGCACCCTCAGCAATCACCACAGACAAGCCACGAGTATGGCAAAACCCTCCACAATGATCGCCCTTCACCTTAACCACCTGCCATGGTTGGTTGGCTAGAAGCGGAAAATCTTCCACCAATAGCTTGCGATATTCCCCGACCATCCAGAGAACAACTTCTCTCTCTTCCCGAGTAAAATCCATCACAGCATTTTCGAACCTCTTTCTCGCTTCTTTTTCCAAAGCCTCACCTTTCAGAGCTTTCCCCACCACTTTCCCGGTCATCGCCTCAACTTCGCGCCGATTGAGTTCCATGTAATAAGCTTCAAAACTCTCCCCGAGATAAGCTCGCCGTCCCTCCTCTACCTCAAGGCACTTTACTGTCTCGCGAACCAAGGGGCTTTTTAAAATAGTCGCAGCTTGATGCCTTGTGATTCCATCTTCCCGGATGCGATCCAAAAAATCACCTTCACCCATCACATTAGGAATATCCGACGGCACCTCGGCATCATCCACAGTATGAGACAGTCCCAAATTGTGGGTCACCTCGTGCACCACCACAAAGGCATCTTGTCCAAGCGGAGGATCATCACCCTGAGCAGTGAAAGTGACCCATCCGGGCTCCTGTCCAAGACCATTTGGAGCCTCCCTCCCATTGATCTTGCGTGCGAAAAACATATTTGCAATTCGCCGCGGCTGCCGAAAAACACCCTCTTCCATCGCCGCCTTCACGATCACGTCGACATCAATCTCACCATCCCTAAATTCGCGCCGCGACCATTTGACTGGCTCAAGAATTTGAAAATCAAGATCCCATCGGCGAAATGGCAAATCAATCAACTCCTCCGGCAAGTTGGCCTTGGCCGCATCATCGCCCGCATCGTTAGTCAATATAATCGGACGAATTAATATGGTGTGCCCAGTTAGTTCATGGCCGGAGACCGAATGAGCTGCCAAAAGCCCGGCCAAGAACAACTCCCGGATCATACCGGCTTCTTGATGTGCATCCAGGCATGAACATGCGGTTTGCCGCGGAAATAACAAACCATGTTAGGTCCCTCCAACTGCCAAACATCCCAAATCTCATCCTCCCCGATATTTTCCTCTTTGTAGAAAGCCATATGAATATTGTCCAAGCCTCCGGCTTCGACCAACTTTAGCGCTTCCTTGGAATCCTTTTCGCGGAAAGGTGCCATGAGATCGCCAAGCACTTTACGAACGTGCCCTTTCTGGTCCCCGCTCATATCGCCAACGCGAATCCCATCGAGTCCCTTTTTCTTTCCAGTCAACTTCACGGTAGCCCGGCCTTTTTCACCGCGACTCTTTCCACAGAGCGCTGATTGACGCTGCTTGCCATCAAGCATTTGATAAACCTCATTTGCCCGAACAGCCTGATACCAATAGGCATTATCCTTATGATCCGGCTTCTCGTTAAAACTATCGGCCGCATGCCCGTAAAACAAAGGTCCGCCAAAAGCAGTTCCTTCATTCGAGTCACCATCACAACGACGCGTGCAGTGACGCCCAGTCAAAACAAACTCAAATTTTCCAGTCCCTGGCGTCCCAAAGATTGCCACCGATGACCCGCCCTCGAAACCATCAAGCCCACTATCCCATTCCACCTGATCGTAAACTTTTTCAGCATACTCCTCACTATGAATCCCCATGAAGATCTCCTTGATCATCGCCTGTTGATCTTTGGTGTAATGCTCAACGAGCATCTTGGTAATCAGCCAGTTATTTTCAATCTTCAAGCGAAGCTTATGATCATAAGGAAAACACATCGCCTTCTTTTGCTCCTCGCTGAGAGAATCATAAAAGGTCTTCACCAAAGTCTCTGCCTCTGGTTTCTTTTTCTCTTTTTCAGCCCCGATAATAGGAATTGCTCCGAATCCCAGTCCTGCCGCGGCGACAGACGATTGACGAAGAAAAGAACGGCGGTCAACAGAGAGTGGATGGTTTTCTGGCTTCATGGATTCTTGTGAGCTAACGAGAAAGTGTAACAACTCAGACATACTCTTCGACCATTTTTTAATTTCACTCTTGGCGATTTCCTTTTTATGCGCTGGCCGCTAGGCACACTTTAGGAAGCGCCAAGAGCGTGAGCCATTCGATCTCGCTTCAATTCTATTGTCAGAGAAAGTGTCGTCTGATTCCCTTACCCTGAGTGCATTTTTTTCAACCCAAGACCTTAATTCCTGGCGCAATAGCTTCCAAAAAAAGTCTTTTCCCCTCCCCTTTACTTTTGATCTTCTCCATTTTTCTTGATTTACTTGTTAGATAGAATCTACCAATGACCCCCTTAATTTTAGCGTGAAATCACAACATCGTAAGCGGATTCTACTCGAAATCGAAACTGCGATCGCACCAGGACGAGACATGCTACTGGGCATCTCAAAGTTTGTAAGCGAGATTAATCGCTGGGATGTTCACCACAACGCCGGGAGCTGGTCTCTCCACGGAGACAACTCTGGTCCGTCTCATATTGAGCCTCTTGATCCAAATATGCCGGTCGATGGGGTCATCACCCGGCTCTACGATACCCACTCTCTTTCTCGGGCTAAAGCCCTTGTTGAAAAAGGAATTCCCGTTGTCGATATCTTAGGCGATCACTCCGACAGTTCGATTCCCCTCGTTCATACCGACGATGCCGGCATCGCTCAGCTCGCTCTCAAACATCTTCGGGAACAGGGCTTCACCAATTTTGGATTCTGCGGTATCGAAAACACTCGTTGGTCCGACCTCAGGGGAGATCACTTTAAGAACGCCACTAGAAAACTTGGTTTTAAAACATCCACCTTCTACGTCCCAAAATTACATTTTTCAAAGAACGACATTTATAAAAAATTGACGCTCTCCTGGCTCCGCTCTCTTCCCCTCCCCATTGGGATTTTTGTCTCTTGTGACCACATTGCTCCCATCCTCATCGAAACTGCCAAACAAATTGGCATTACCATCCCTGAAAATATTGCCTTCGTTGGTGTGAATAACGATTCCGTTAGCTGCAACATCTGTAATCCCACTCTTTCCAGTATCGATGCCTCTCATTATGAGATCGGTTATCGAGCCGCTCGTCTTCTCAACCAGCTTCTTGAAGGTAAAGCCCCCAAAGATGACCCCATCTTTATTCCTCCAACCAAACTCGTTGTGCGAGGCTCTTCCAGCGAACTCGCAATTAATGACCCCGCAGTTGCCCTAGCAGCCCGTTACATCAACCGTAATGCTGGTAGCCTTATCGGAGTCGATGATGTTGTCGAAAACGTTTCTTTATCGAAACGCGAACTCCAAAGACGTTTCCGTCAATTCACGGGGCGTTCTATCCACGCTACGATCGTCGAGACTAGGATAAGTATTGCGAAGCGCCTTCTCGGCAACCCGGAATACACAATTGATTATGTAGCCCAACTTTCTGGGTTCAGCAGCCGCCAACATTTCGCTAAAACTTTTAAAGCAGCAACTGGATTTACCCCAGGAGCCTTCCGTAAAAATCACAGCCTCCGATGAAACCATTACTCTTCCTTTGCATTATTCTTGCTTCATGCAAAGAAACCCAAGAAAGCCCAAACCCTCCTTTACAGGATCAGACTGGAGCCTCGCCAGACGAAATCGCAACGCGCCTAGTTCAAACCGAGGAAATGGTCCTCAAGCTCACTCCTCATCTCAAAAATCTCGCTCAAGATCTCCGCTCAAAAAACGTCCCTGCTGAACGCATCCCACCTGCCTGGCGCCCATACCTCTCTCCAAATTATACCTGGCTCAATGCGTCTTTTGGTATTCTCTCAGGAAGCTATGAAGAAAAAAACTTCATCACAAAAACTAAGTTTGAAGGACTCCTCAAAAACGAAGATGGCTCTCTTATTGGAATCCAAGCCAAACAAAATCTCACCTGGTTTTCTCCCAAAGAATCCCCATCACTCATCAAATGGTCCCAACTCGACTTCCAATCTTTGGCTTCTGAGCAAGCCCTTTTTCAGGATGTCACTAAACAGGCTATTCCCTCCTCCTACTCCCGTGACGAAGCTCAGCGCTCTAAACATTACGAAATTACAGAACAGGCCCTCGCTGAAAAAAAATTGATCCTTCCAAAACGGGAATACGCGGGTATCCCAGACATGGAAAGCGCCCTCCAGTATCCCTCTGTCAGCGTTGTCGATTACGACTCTGACGGACACGATGATCTCTTGATCACAGCCCGATACCTCGAGCCACAACTCTTTCGCAATCTTGGTAACGGAACATTTAGAGACACAACTCTCGAATCTGGACTCACTCCTGGCTACTGTGTTAATTTCATCCTATTTGCCGACTTTGATAACGATGGCGACCCTGATGCTCTTGTTTGTCGCTCGCTTGAACCGACGCTGTATTATCAGAACAGCGGAGGCCGCTTTGAAAATGTCACCTCACGCCTCTCCGACCTCGGTAAGCAATTTTTCGTCGTGTCTGCCTGTGCCACTGATGTCAATCGTGACGGCCTTCTCGATGTCTATCTCTCCACCTACACTCCCGGCACTGACGTCAACCCCTCGTGGATGGACTATTACCTCCCACCTGCCGATAAAGCGCATCTCAATAAACTCTCCCAAAGCTCACACCCTTATTTCGATGATAGAGGTGCCGCAAATATCCTTCTAATGAACCGCGGAAATGGTCGACTCGAACGAGCGGGCGGAAACGTGATCAAGCTTTGGCGAAAAAGCTATCAACCTACGTGGGCAGATTTTGACAATGATGGCGATGACGATCTCTACGTCTGCAACGATTTTTCGCCCGATTCTTACCTCCGAAATGACACCCCAAAAGGCTCCCCTAATCCAATCTTCACGGAAGCCTTTAAAGAAACTTTTCCTGATGGAAAAATGGCCTTTGGGATGGGCACTTCGCTCGGTGACTACGATCATGATGGCGATCTCGACCTTTTCGTGTCCAACATGTATTCCAAAGCCGGTAATCGTATCATCAAGCTAGTTGGAGAAGTCGACCCTCGTATTAAAGTGTCCGCTCGGGGTAACTTCCTTTATAAGAACGACAACGGAATTTTTCGGCAAGTCGCCGCCCCCAATGCTGATGAAACACGTACCGGTTGGTCATTTGGGGGCCAATTCGCAGACTTTAATAACGATAGCCATCTCGATCTTTATGTTCCCTGCGGCTATTACTCAGCCCCAAAAACAGTTGCGACTAATCTAGATTTGTGAAGTTGCTTCTGGAGCACGGTCGTGCTCACTGATCCAACACAATCGGAAATGTTTCGTCAATCTAGTGCCTGGCAATCACCGCTTCTAAATTTTCAACTCCGCGTCAAACAAACTTCCCCATCGGGTCCCGCATACCGTAGCAACTCGCTAAGCGGAAATGAGCGTAACCGCCTCCTCATCTCTCAGAACGGTAGCTTCAAGGACCACTCCCTCATCAGTGGAATTGATGCCAGCGAAGATTCTCGCTCTTTCGCGCTCTTCGACTACGACAACGATGGCTGGCTCGATATTGCCCTTGCTAGCACCTCATCCCCACGCCTCCGTATTTTCCGCAATCGATTCTCCGAAATCGGCAATAACGAAAAAGGTCGTCTCGTGCGCCTCAATCTCACCGGCACAAAAAGTAACCACGATGCCGCTGGCTCCATTATTATTGCCCACACTTCAAAAACCAAACGCGCTTTTCAAAAAACTCTGGGGCAAGGCCTATCTTCACAAAATTCGCCATCGGTCTTTATTACTGTCCCACCCAAGGACAGTCTTGAGAAACTCACTGTCCATTGGCCGTCAGGAAAAATTACGAATTATAAACCAACCGGCTCGGAAACGGTCATTTCGATTACCGAGTAAATGACCTTAAATCCGATAACGTTGGAGTGCCTTTCATCGCCTTCAAAATTCTTCCTTCTTTGTCCAAAATAAAACTCGAAGGTAACGGGGTTTCACCGAAATTCTTCTCCATAAGAGCTTCCACTTCACCCCTCTTATTTACTTCACGTAAAATCTTATACGGTGGTTTAAAGGCCACCTCAAACTTTCGCCACTCTTCCTCACCCTCCTTTTCATCTATCGGGAAGGCATAGAGCCCCAGCCCCTCCACCTTCTTCGAAAGCCACTTTAAATGCTCTATTTCCCCTTGGCAAACTGGACACCAGGTTGCCAAGGTCACCACAACATTTAACTCCTCTTCGACTGCTAAATCTAAACGATCCAGCTTTGGCGAAACAACTCTTTCGGGAATAACCGATCTCGCAATTTTAAGAACTTCGACCTCATCAACTCTTTCATCAATCGTTACCAAATCCCCCGCTTTCACCATTCCTACTTCGCTCTTTTTTCCTGAAGGCCAAAGCACCGTCACCTTATCCGCGTGGGCCGCATTTCCAATACCAATTAGTAAGGTCTCACTATTTTGCGCTGCAAAACCATCGCCTGCCCGCAGTTCACGACGCAGGGTCTTTCCGCCAATCTCGACTAACACATGGGCTCCAATTCCATCTCTAGAACTCCATTCCTCAGACGCCTGAGCCATTAAATTACCTCCAATCAACTTTACCCGGATCGCGTTGCCTAGTTCTTCTATTTCATTTCTAAACAACTGCAGCTGTGGCTCGTTCGTATTTGTCAAAATGACGTCGTTCCGTCCGTCCCGGTCAAAATCAAAAAACGCAAATGCTCTCCCATCCGCTAAACTGTCTAAGCCAGTCACCCCCGAAATATCCTTGAATGCCTCCCCCCCTTGATTCCAGAAAACACTGTTACTTTCTTTTCCACTAAATGAGTGACTCCTCAGGACTGGATTACCATCAATCTTCTTACTTGTGTCAATTACCCCCGGCATCACTCCATACTGCCTTACATCAACTCCCTCTTCGGAAAACTGTTTACTGAGATTACTATCCGAACGCACGACCGCGCGCCATAAACTACTTCACAAGTCAACTTCAGTTTCAGTCCCTGAAGGCGGCGTATAGAGACCATTCGCAACATAAAGATCTAAAAACCCATCATTATCGAAGTCAGCAAACTGCCCACCCCACGACCATCCGGCCTGAGATACCTCACAATTTACGGGTTGGAATTTGGCCCCCGTATTCCGCAGCAACTTATTTCCTTTGACCCCCTCATACATTCGGTTCTCTAAACCATCGAACATTTTGGTAATTCGACTCCCAGCCTTGGAATACATGTAAGTGAAGTAAGGATCGAGAAACCCATCATTGTCATAGTCTCCCAAGGATACCCCCATTCCAAAACCCTGTAATTCATTTCCGGCCACTTCGTTCGTAACATCTACCAACCGTCCTTCCTCATTTCGGAAAACATAATCTGGCGCATAATCATTAGCCACAAATAAATCCGGATCGCCATCATTGTCATAGTCTGACCACGTGCCCTGGAAACTCGACAACCATAAGTCTGCTCCTCCAGCTTTTAGTGATCTTGAAAACCTCCCATTCCCCTGATTGATCAGCAGAACATTCGGCGGCCCGGTCAAACGAAAAACCGGATGGTCCTGCCCCCTCCTCCGTTTCCATTCGACTTGTTCCTCCGGCGTCAAAAATTCGGTCGCTAAAATATTTCGAGGCCGAGAAATCGGTAATCGATATGTCGCCAAATATAGATCCAACAATCCATCTCCATTCACGTCGGCTGATGATATTGCTGAAGTCCAATAAGGCATTCCTCCAATTACATTCTCCTCCGTTCGATCAACAAACACTCCACCTACATTTATGAAAAACCGCCCTCGCTCCAAACTTCTCCCGATGAAGACGTCTTTGTCTCCGTCATTATCAAAATCCGCAAACAGAGAACAGTTACACACTCCATCCAGGTCCAAGCCTACTTTTTGCGCAACTTCCTCAAAGGTCCCATCACCTCGATTTCTCCATAGCTGGTTGCGACCCCACCTGGCCGTCACATAAAAATCATCCCACCCATCCTCATCGATATCTACAACTGATACCGAAGTGTGCTGATCCAACGAATCCCAAGTTGCGATATAGTTCCAATAGTGTCGCGGGTATGAAAATTTTGTTCCACCTGTAAAAAACACATCTCGAACATACTGGTCATGGACCGAATGCTGCGCTCTCTCCAAATCCTCGGGTGACCTTAGAACTCGATCTAAAACATCTGAAAAAAACGGTTTTTCACAAACCATCTCTTTCAACTCCAGATTTTCAATTAGACGGATTAGCCACTCTCCCTCTCTCTTGACCCACCAAATCCCCAATTTCCCATTCCATGCCCCCAGCTTTCCTTCAGCGGTTGTACCGCGCAAAGTCACCTTTAGCTTCGTATGAAAATCTCCCGCTTTACCAAAAGCTCCCTCCAAAGTTCCAAAACTAATTTTTTCTAATCTCCACACCCTTTCAAATAAGGCCTTCCAAATTTCGCGCTCTCCTCTCAGTTCCAGCTCTTCTTTCCCAAGAGAAAACTCACCCATTTCAACCCCGGGGAAATCCCCTTGTGAAAATTTCAAATCGGCAATCGCCTTAAACCTAGCTCCCTTGATAAAAAGCTTGTCATTCCAGCCAACTTTCAGATTTGCCACGGCCCGCTTTAACCGATTCACGGGCCCAACCAACTCCGCTATCACTTCCTCCGTCTTCACCATCTTAGCATAAGCCTCTTCAGCCGAAATCTGCTGATCCCTTGTCTCTTGTTCGCCCTCTGGTCCACTCCTCTCACCACACGAAACAATAACCGCGATACTTGCCGCCCAAGATAGCCGAAAAATCCTCATAACTAAAAACCTCTTAACTTTAAATTTACTATCTCGCGAAGTGTGAACTTACTTTGCCAAAAAAAATGACCAAATAAAAACGGCCACAGGCTAATCTTTAAAAAAACCTTCCGGGCTACACATACCTAATCTTCTAAGGGATCCAAAACTACTCAAAAACTCATTTTTTAAAACAAGGCCTTAAAGCTGTTCGATTATTAGTAGCACTTTGGTAACATTAGGATAACAAATTTGAGTCCTCCAAAATCTCAAAACCTTCCATATACGGCACAAAACTATCTAAACTTTGGATTTACATTCCAGTGCGAGTTGGAATATCCTTCAAAGGTTAATAAAGCAAACTGAAATAAATTATGAAAACAACTTTCATTCTAACCTCTGCGTTCGTAGTCGGGCTCGCCAATGGCGCTACACTAGCACATCGATATTCTTTCGATACTGATACGACAGACTCAGTCGGTGGCAACACCGGTGTTTTAGAAGGCGGATCAACTGTCTCGTCCGGGAAACTGAGTCTAACAGGTCTTGGTGCTAGCACCGCGGCCAACCGAATGACGTTTACCAATCCCGTTGATATTGGTGGAAACTTCGGGACAACTGGCGTGACCATCGAATCGTGGTACACCGACGGCGGAACCGGCACTTGGGGTAAGCTTTTCCAATTTGGCAATAATGCCGCAGGACAAGAACTTGCCTTTACCTTTACTCGAGGAAATGGACAACAAACCGGCGTCGATCGCGATGGAGCAAAACTCTTTGGAGAACAAATCTCACAAAACGCTCAACACCATCTTGCGATCACCGTATCCCCAGACGGCAATCTTAACACTTGGATCGACGGAAACCAAAAACTCACTGATGTCGACACCAACGATCTCTCCAGTATCAATACTACCTTCGAAGCGATCGGCGCCACAAGTTGGGGTGATCCTGGTATGAACGGCTCGGTCGACGAATTCCGAATCTGGTCTGGCGAACTCAGTGCGGCCGAAGTTGGAACTAACTTTGCATCTGGACCTAATAATTTGGTGCCGGAACCTAGTGGTCTTCTGCTTACCCTTGCTGGGGGACTTCTCGTCTTACGTCGTCGACGGGCCTAAAGGAAGGATATTACCTTTAATTTTTTACAAGGCCCGCCTCCTTCTTGGAGCGGGCCTTTTACACGAAATCTTTCATGTTGGCGCAAATTAGCCCCAGCCATTAATTTACAGGCTAAATCAGTTTTTTACCTTATTCGAAAGTATCTTTTATCGTTGAATCTCGAATTGGGGAAACTTATTCTTATTTTTCAACAACTCAATTAACTCCAAAAAAAGTTTGTTCTCATTCTATGAAAAACATCATCCAACTCTTTAGTTTTATCCTTTTCCTAGCGCCTTTTTTGCCTACGCAAGGTGCCACTCTTTCCCACCGCTATTCCTTCGATACTGATACGACTGACTCGGTCGGCGGCAACACCGGTATTCTCGAAGGCGGAGCGACCATTTCCTCGGGACAATTAACTCTCACAGGTCTCGGCTCGTCTATCGATGCCAACCGAATGACCTTCACCAACTCCGTCGATATTGGCGGAAACTTCGGGGCGACCGGCGTAACTATCGAAACGTGGTATACCGATACCGGTACCGGCACCTGGGGTAAGCTCTTCCAATTTGGCAATAACGCCGCTGGGCAAGAACTCGCCTTCACACATACCCGAGGGAATGGACAACAAACCGGAGTCGACCGCGATGGGGCAAAGCTCTTTGGAGAACAAGTCAATCAAAACGAAGAGCACCACCTCGTAATAACTGTCTCACCTGACGGTAATCTCAACACCTGGATAGACGGCGTCCAAAAACTCATCAACCTAGACACTAACGACCTCGCCAACGTTAGCACTGACTTCGAAGCCATTGGTGCCACTAGCTGGGGTGACCCAGGAATGACCGGGTCCATCAATGAATTTCGTATCTATGAAGGCGAACTCACCTCTATCGAAGTCGCCGCTAGCGTCGAAGCCGGCCCCGAGGAACTCTTTGTCGTCTCCGATTCTGATGGCGATGGACTCCCCGACACCTGGGAAGAAAAATGGTTCGGTGAGAATAATCTCTCCCAAGGCGCCAACGATGACCCCGACTCAGACAATCTCACGAACCTAGAAGAATTTACCTTCAACCTTAATCTTAACCCAAACAAAGCAGACACAGACGAGGATAACTTAAACGATGGTCGTGAAATAAATAAAGAAAAGACAGACCCTCTGTTGAAAGACTCAGATAACGACTCACTCACCGATGGTGATGAAATCTTAGTTCATCTTACTAACCCACTTAGTAAGGATTCCGATGGCGACTTTTATTTCGATAATGTTGAAATCAAGAACAACTCTGACCCCAACGATGCCAATGACCCGAGTTCAGCTACTCCGACTTTAGCTCACCGATGGTCCTTTAATACTGGGGAAGAACTTACCGATTCAGTCGGTGGGAATACTGGAGTCCTTCGTGAAACGGCGTCCGTATCTGACAACCAACTACAACTCGACGGGATCGGCACCGGCCCTACCGCATCTAGCATGGGGTTTACCTCCCCGGTCGACCTCGGTTCCAACTTCAGCGGTAGCGGTTTTACGATTGAAACTTGGTATACAGACTCTGGCACGGGGATTTGGGGGAAGCTCTTTACCTTCGGTACTAGTAATGCAGGACAGGAAATTGCTTGGACTAACGAGCGAGGGGGTAATGATCAAGCTCCCGGCCTCGATAGAAACGGCGCCAAAGAAATTTCATCAATCCCTTTTGGCACTGGTGATCGCCTTTCTCTCGATGAAGAACACCACCTCGTTGTCAGTGTTGAACCCGACGGCACAACTAATCTTTGGATCGACGGCACCAAAGAGATCAGCGAACTGCCAACCAACCCAGTGAGTAATATCGTCACTAATACGGAATCGATCGGTTCAACCGCTTGGGGTGATCCCGGCCACTTCGGCAGCGTCAATGAATTTCGAATTTGGGAAGGCACTCTGACCGAGGATGATATTACGGTTAACTTAGCCGCTGGTCCTGACTTCCTGCCGGGTGAAAAGGAATTCGCGATCACGAGCATCACGAGGAATCCAAGCAATAATTCCGTGATCATTACCTTCAATTCTATAGTCGGCCGGAGATACCGTATTGACCGTTCCCCCGAACTCCTTTCTGCCGACTCGCCTCTTTGGCTAGATATTGACGATGAATTCGTTGCGACCTCCGAGCTCTCAACCTTTACCGATCCTACAGCCCTTGGAAAGCGACTTTTCTACCGTATCAAGGATATCACGAATCAATAGGGCATTGATCTTACCCGATCATCACCATCACTATTTATAGATCCTAGAAGTCTTCTTGGTTCTGTATTATTCTTTGAATATGAAGTCGCTTTTTTTCTTTTTCTCCCTTCTTTCGCTATCCCAGGCTGCCACCCTTGCTCACCGCTATTCGTTCGATACTGATGCGACTGACTCGGTCGGCGGCAACACCGGTATTCTCGAAGGCGGAGCGACCATTTCCTCGGGAAAACTAACTCTCAGAGGTCTTGGTTCTAGCACCGCAGCCAACCGAATGACCTTCACCAACCCCGTCGATATTGGCGGAAACTTCGGGGCGACCGGCGTAACCATCGAGACGTGGTATACCGATACTGGTACTGGCACCTGGGGTAAGCTCTTCCAATTTGGCAATAACGCCGCCGGGCAAGAACTCGCCTTCACACATACCCGAGGGAATGGACAACAAACCGGAGTCGACCGCGATGGAGCAAAGCTCCTAGGAGAACAAGTCAATCAAAACGAAGAGCACCACCTCGTAATTACCGTCTCACCTGACGGCAATCTCAACACCTGGATAGACGGCGTCCAAAAACTCAGCGACCTAGACACCAACGACCTCGCCAACGTTAACACCAACTTCGAGGCCATCGGCGCCACTAGCTGGGGTGACCCGGGAATGACCGGATCCGTCAATGAATTTCGTATCTATGAAGGCGAACTCACCCCTCTCGAAGTCGCCGCTAGTTCCGAAGCCGGACCCAATAACCCTCTTGGAAAGGGGTTTTCAATCAATACTTTCGCTACCTCCCACGAACAAAGACAAGAGGGAGAATCAGCATTCCTTTCTTGGGATATCGTAACCTCAAATCTTACGGGATCACTTGCACTAGAGATTCGAAATTCTGCTAACGCGATTGTCCATACTTCTTCTAACCCCGCCGGAGATATTCCGATCACCGTTGGAGATAGTGGAGGAACTGTTTCCACTCAATCGTACACTCTGAAAGCGTGGGATACCAACTCTCCAGAAATGATCCAGTCGCGAACTTTAGAAATTAAAGTTCATCCAGGTATTCCCACCGCAAACGAGCAATCTCTTCAGACAATTGCAAGCACCTCGCTCTCAATTACTCTTAGCGGCGTTGATTCTAACCTCCACCCAAAACCCGAGCTCAGGTTCATCGTAATCAGTCAGACCACTAACGGGACTCTTAGCGGCACCCCGCCAAATCTCACTTACACTCCTTTCCCAAATTTTACAGGGCTCGACGCTTTCACCTATAAATCAAACGATGGCAAATACGAATCTCCACCCGCTAAAGTTACGATCACGGTCGATCAAGCCCCCAGCCCACCGAATGCGATTTCATTAAGCTCCCTCGACTTCTCGACGGATCTTCCAATAGGCAACTATCTCGCAGCGCTCTCAACGACCGATCCTAACCTCAACGACTTTCACACCTATTCACTTACACCTGGCAAAGGAGACACCCACAATAATCTCTTTACGATTGTAGGAAATCAACTCCGCACCGCTGTCGATTTCTCAGGAGAAGCCGATAAGATATTTAGCATTCGCCTCCGCGCTACTGACCAAGTGGGTCTCTCTTTTGAAGAAAATTTCAATCTTCGTGCTATTAAGATCGCACAGACGATCGTTATTAACGAAATCTACGCCAATCCACCAGATAACCATATCGCCCAAGAATTCATTGAACTTCACAATCCCTCTTCTTCTTCTGTCGACCTTTCTAGTTGGCGACTCAGTAGCGCTGTCAATTTCACTTTCCCTGCCAATACCACGATCGACGCCGGCGGCTACCTTGTGATTGCAGAAGACCCCGCCGTCCTCCAATCCACCCTTGGCGTCACCGCCCTCGGCCCCTTCTCTGGCAATCTCGATTCTGCCGGCGAGACCATCCGCCTTCGCGATATCTCAGACACCATAGTTGATGAAGTCGATTACAAAGTCGGCTTCCCTTGGCCAGTCGCGTCAGATGGCAGCGGAGCCTCCATCGAACTAATCAATCCTTCCCTCAACAATTCCCTCGGCAGCTCTTGGCGAGCCTCCATCCCCCAAAGCGCTCTACCCGAAGCGAGCCTCCTCGACTTCTCCTCCACCGGCTGGACCTGGCGACCCGGGGAAACCGAGGCCTCGATTCCAACCTCCGCCTGGCGCACTCCCGCATTTACTGAAGACACCTCTTGGAAAAACAGCGCTCAGCTCCCCATCGGTTACGGAGTAGTTAACGGCGTCACCTTAAACACCGTCGTCCCAAATATGCGTTCCAACTTCAACTCCATTTTCTTGCGCAATACTTTCACTATCGTCCCAGGCGAAATCCCCTCCCAACTCCTTCTTAATTACACGGCTGACGATGGCTTTATCGTCTGGATCAATGGCACCGAAGTTGACCGCTTCCGCTTTGACGAAAACGAAAATCCTACCATCGATGACACCGCAACCGGCACCGGTAGCGAAGGCGCCTTCGACAAAAAACTGATCCCCAATGCCGGCTCCTTTCTCGTAGAAGGCAATAACACGATCGCCATCCATCTATTCAATGCCACTGCCAGCAGCAGCGATCTCGGCTTCGATTTGCAAATCATTCGCCCCTCCGCAGAAGACGCCCTCGCCCAGCCCACCCCCGGCGCTCCTAATGTCACTTCCGCTTCAAACGCTGCCCCTAATATCCGTAAGGTCAATCATACTCCAGTAGAACCTACTTCGTCCGATCCCGTCGTTATCTCAGCTCAAATAACCGACCCTGATGGCGTTGCCTCTATCTCTCTCGAGTATCAGCTTATCGCTCCTGGAGACTACGTTCCATCCCAGCTCCCCCTTCCAATTATCGGTAATAATATCAACACTTCCCAACCCAGGTTAGAAAACCCTGCTTACGAAAACAACTGGATTACAGTGCCGATGCTCGATGACGGTTCTAACGGTGATACTATCGCGGGCGACGATTTCTTCTCCGCCATCATTCCCGCCTTCGGCCATCGTCACCTCATCCGCTACCGGATCACCGTGACAGATTCAGCTAACAATTCCGCCCGAGTTCCCTATCAAGACGATCCCTCGCGTAACTTCGCCTACTTTGTTTACAATGGAGTCCCTGCCTACCAGAGCATCGATGCCAACACCATGGCCAATACTATCCCCGTCTACCACCTCATCATTCGAAAAGAAGATTACACAGAAGCCGTAGCCTACAACGGTAGCGACCAAATCAATCAAGGAACCTCGGCCCGCTTCCTCTACAATTGGAATGCCACCATGGTCTACGATGGAAAGGTTTACGATAATATCCGCTTCCGCCTTCGGGGCGCTAACGGCCGCTACCAGGGCCGTGGAAAGCGCTCCATGCGCGTTCGCTTCAACGATGGAAAGTTCCTTGAGGCCCGCGATCAAAACGGAAAAAAATTAAAAAATCCCTGGCGGACTCTCACTCTGGGAAAAGCAAACAGCAATCGGCAAACCATGACCTTCGGCCTCAACGAAGCGGTCAACTACCACCTCTTCTCAAAAATGGGTGTCCCTGCCGCAACACCACTCTTCGTGCAATGGCGTGTCATTGATGATGAGGCCGAATCTCCCGACCAATGGCGCGGTGACTACAACGGGACTTACTTTGTCTCGGAAACTTACGATGTTCGTTTCCTCGAACAACACGACCTCAAAAAAGGAAATCTTTACAAGCTCATCAACCAAACGAGTGACTGGCAACAACAGCAGCGATATCAAGGCAAGTTTGCACCCTTTAATGGGAGCGACCACAACACCATCGAAAGAAACCTCGATGGCAATGATTCGCCCGCATACATCGACGCCCACATTAACCTAGAGAAATACTACGCCTATCATGCCATGGTCGAAGCTCTCCGCCACTACGATTACTGGCCCTCTGCCAACAAGAACATGGTCTACTACTTCGAGCCCAACTATCTTCCCGCCAATAATAATATTGGTAAACTTTGGATCCTCCCTTGGGACACTGATTCCACCTGGGGACCTACCTACAACAGCGGGCATGATGTCGTTTACAATGCGCTTTTTAATGCCAGCGGCGGAGGAAGCGACAACTCCTCTAATCCTACCCTTTGGCCTGCCTACTACAACACTGTCCGTGAAATGCGTGACCTCCTCTGGCAGGAAGACCAAATTAATCAAGTGATCGATAACTTCGCCTCCATCATCGCTCCTCTTGTCCCTGCCGACTTCAACCGATGGAAAGGAGCTCCCTCCGATGCGGGGAACTATAACCACCTCTCAGGCCCCGGTATCAATTCCCTCAACAGCTATGTTCAAGATATGAAAAACTTTGCCTTCTCCGGCGGTTCGTGGCCCGGCGGGAATGGCTCTGCCATGGCCCAAGCCAACGACAACGGGGCAAGTGGACGCCAGGGTCGCGATGCTTGGCTCGACATTCATCAGGGCGAAAATGGCGAAACCTCTCGAATCCCAGCGACTCCAGTCCTAACCTACAACGGCGCTGCCGGATTCCCTACCAACGCCATCTCTTTCCATACCACCTCATTCTCAGACCCCCAAGGTAATGGAACATTTGGCGCTCTTGAATGGCGCCTCGCCCGCATCGATCAACCCGGCGATCTTGAAATCGACGCTTCCTGGGAATCCGGTGAACTCACTAAATTCTCCAACGTTATCAACCTACCCACCACAGCTATCAAATCGGGTTCCACTTACAGGGCTCGTGTCCGACACCAAGACGATACCGGACGCTGGAGCCATTGGTCTGCTCCAGCGACCTTCACAACTAAGCTTCCCGACATCTCTCCTTACATTGATGGCCTTATCATAACCGAGGTCATGTATCATCCCGCTGATCCAAGCCCAGTGGAAGTTGCTACCGGATTCGATGACGATAATCTCTTTGAATATCTCGAGCTCAAGAACGTCGGCTCAACTACTCTTGATCTCAACGACCTCCGTTTCACCAAAGGAGTTGATTTTGACTTCCTCAATGCCAGCCAATCCAAGCTTGCTCCTGACGAAATCATCCTCGTTGTGCGCAGCATTCCTGCTTTCGAATTTCGCTACGGCAAAGGGCTTCCAATAATCGGAGAATGGGACTCCAATAATAAGCTCAGCAATAGCGGGGAGCGGTTAAAGCTCTCTTTTGGTGCCGGCGACGCAATTCACGATTTTGTCTACTCCGATTCTTCCCCATGGCCAACCAGCTCCGATGGTTCGGGCTCATCACTTACCCTTCTTGCTCCCACGATTGGTTCCGACCATGCTCTTGCCTCTAATTGGCGTAGCAGCTTCGCCAGCACTGGAACTCCGGGGCTTGACGAATCAGACACCCCCTTTGAAGACTGGCTTGGTAATCAAGGAGAAGCCAATGCTCTCGATTTTTTTAAAAACTCTGATCTCACTAACTTCCTAGCGTATGCTTTTGGTGCAGACCTTACCACCGAAAATCCTCGGCCAGCCCTTTCGACTATTGATCAACGCGCCACTCTCACCTTTCGTGTTCGCAATGGCAGTAACCCTCTTCGATACCTTGTCGAGGTATCCTCCGACCTCGAAAACTGGCGAAGTGGTCCCAGCCACACCAATCAAATTAATCAGGCTATCGATAATGGTGATGGAACATCCACTCTTTCATTTCAGGCTGTCAATTCTCTCACCAGCAAACAATTTCTTCGCCTCCGCGTCACCCTGCAGTAAACAATGGCTGTTTCGCTCCAAAACGTAGCAAGCGAATTCTCCGAAAAAGGGCATTCTAGCGAACGAAGGAGAATTATTGTAAAAGCTTCACCCGGTAAAATTGGCGCTGTTTTTCAGCATTTGAAAAATCACTAATGGCCATCTCTCCACCAGTTCCCTCAATGGGCTCACCAGAGTCCTCCCACTTTTGCAAGTCTACCGATATCTGTAGCTGATAACTCAAACCTGCAAAGGACTCAAATCGCAATTCACCACGCGAAAGAAACATCTTGGGCTGAAGCACCCCAACCAACAATCCGTTGACACTAATGTTCTCCGGTTCTCGCTTCGCTCCTGTATAGGTATTTTGAACTCCTAGGTCGATCCGAATACTTCCTCCCGCCGGAATGCTCCGTAGCCCCGTCACCCGATAACTTCCTCCACCAAGTTCAGCAAGGTTGGGCCCACCCCAAACCACTACTGTCCTCTCATCGTCGGGAAAACTGAAGGTTAGAACCGGAGCTTCGAGGGGGTGGTTTCTGTTGTTTTTAAGAGTCACCCAACCATTGAAGCCGCTATCCCAATCGTCTCGTAATTCCCACTCCATACTCCCCCCCACTTTGTTGTCATCATCTTCGACCGTCACCGTCGCAAGCGAAACCCCAATCGAAAGATCAACTGGGTTGGTTAATGATATCGAGAACACTTCCCGCTCTTCCATCACCGCGTCATCGGTAATCGAGATCGTCAAAATTCCACGGTCCTCTCCCGCCCCAAATTCAACTATGCCCACGGCAGAGGTATAATCACTGCCCCCTTCCGCAGTCACATTGGAAGTAGCGTAGCTAACCCTGGCAGTCCTTCCAACAGGGACCTCCTTAGAGAGACTAAGATTGACCGTAGCAGTGCGATCACCCTCATTCACTATGGCACTTTCGATCGATACTACCGGATCTGCATCAGGGTCGACCGGGTCGTTTGAAAAAATAATATCAGAGGTAGAAAAGAACACCTCGCCAACCGGATCGATCCGTTGCCAGGCCACGTAAAGGACATGCCTTCCCGATCGCTCAGGTAATGTCACAGGAATGGTATACTCTTTCCCGCTCTTGGTGTGGGCCACCTGTCCAAGAAATTCCATTTTATCCCAGCTCAATGACGCACGGTGATCGTAGTCATTTTTGGTAATCCATACCTTAAAATAGGAGGGGTCATGGGTCGCAGTTGCCAACCAGTTAATTTCGAGCGGTCCCGCCGCCACTGTTGTTGCAGGCCAATGCCACTTATCACTGACCAAATCGAGACCTGAAAAATCGAAGCTCGATTGCCCTGTATTCCCACCGCTGGCAAGTTGGCCGTCCGGAATCACCGCAGCATAAGAATCATTGAATGCCGCGGCGGCGTAATTGGGCACGTTTTGAGAGATTTGGTTCCAAGTGTAATATTGATTGCTTCCCGCTACCGCAAGGGCCGCCACTGTTGAGGAACTATTCGCGGAATCTGGTCCCTCCTGAAAGATGCGATACACCCGGCTAGCCGGACTAATCACCGTCCCATGACCATACGAAATATTTGGCCATAGCATCAAAATAGCCCCCAAAACGATGAAGATTCTCTCAGATATAATCGACGAAATGCATTTAATTGACGATGCCATTAGCCTTAAGGATAGCATCGTTCCGACCCAATAACAAGGTCCATTCTCTTTGCGAAAAGGAAGTCCAAATTCATAAGCTCACAAGAGAACCTGAAATTCTTTCTGTCCGCCCACCCAAGACTTATGAGAGCATACCTGAGGTATGCCGAAACTGTTCAACAGCCTCGCTTTCATTCTTCTCATCGTCTCCTCTCAAGCAGATACGATTGCGCCCAACCATGCGAAGCGGATGAAGGCCGGGACCGATCTCTTCAAAAAAACGATCCGGCCGACTCTCATTGAAAATTGCCTGAAATGTCATGGGGACGAAAAGGTCCGTTCTGGACTCGATATTTCAACTCGCGAACTTCTTCTTGAAGGGGGCGAGACTGAAGCCGCGATCAACCTCGAGAAACCTGAGAAAAGCTATCTTCTCAGCCTCATTCGCCACGAAGAGGAACCCGAAATGCCTCCTAAAAAAGCTAAACTCCCCGAGTCACTTGTCAGCGACTTTCAAAAATGGATCGCTCTTGGAGCCCCTTACGACAAACCCTTACTGGAGAAAAAAGGCACCCAATCCACTGCGATGCAAATCACCCCAAGTGATCGTGAGTTTTGGTCATTCAAATCCCTAGCAGACCCAAAGCCACCCGTCATTAACCACTCTCAAATCAAGAACGACCTTGACCACTTCACCTTCGCCAAACTAGCTGAGAAAAATCTTACTCCAAACCCACAGGCCTCAGATTCAGTCCGGATTCGCCGCGCTTATTTGTCCGTCATCGGGCTCCCACCTAGCCCACAGCAACTAAAGGACGCCCTCTCAAAACCACACACCGAACTTATCGACGAACTCCTTGCCAGTCCTCATTACGGAGAGCGCTGGGCACGCCACTGGCTCGATGCTGCCCGCTTTGCCGAAAGCCATGGCTTCGAGCAAGACTACGACCGTAAGTTTGCCTACCACTACCGCGACTTCGTCATCAAGGCCCTCAACTCCAATATGCCTTGGGATCAATTCATCCGCTGGCAACTGGCCGGCGATGAAATCGCACCATCCAACCCTCTCGCTATGATGGCCACTGGATTTATGGGCGCCGGAGTCTTTCCGACCCAGCTCACCGAAAAAGAATTTGAGAGCGCTCGCTATGACGAACTCGATGATATGGCCGCTACGACCGGCACCGCTATGCTAGGCCTTACGATCGGTTGCGCAAGATGCCACGATCACAAATTCGATCCAATACCGGTTAAAGACTATTACCAATTCGTCTCAGTCTTCACTTCGACAATCCGCAGCGAGGTCGACATCCCGCTCAACTCCGACACTTACATTACTTCACTTACGAAATGGCAATCTTCCCACCAAGCCCTCCAAGAAGCACTCACAACCTACGAAAACCTTCCTGATACGACCAAAGCCTTCCACCAGTGGCTCAAGAGCAAGACACCCGAAAAACTCGCGACCAGCGACTGGAACACCCTGAACTTCGTCAAAACAACCTCCGATCAAGCTGTCACCACTCTCACCCCGCAGACTGATGGGGCCATTCTCGCTTCAGGGAAAGCTCCGGCGAAAGAGACTTATACCCTCACAACAAACCCCGGCGCTCAAACCATTCGTTTCCTCCGTATCGAAGCACTCATTCATACCTCCATGAAAGGCAAAGGTCCCGGACGCGCCAGTAATGGAAACTTTTCTCTGACTGATCTCAAGATGGTCGCCAACTCACCTGGAAAGAAGGAGCAAGACATCAAGATCATCTCAGCTCAAGCCACTCACGAACAAAACAAGACCAATTTATCCGCAATTTCCTCCTTCGACTCCGATCCTAATAGCACCGGATGGGCCGTTGATCTCGGAGGAATCGGTAAGGACCAAGCGGCTGTGTTCAAACTTTCCGACCCCCTCACGATCGAGGAAAACACAACACTCGAATTCCAGCTTAGGTTTCACACCAACACCCAACATAGCCTCGGGCGGTTTCGTATCTCGATCAGCGATAAAATCTCCCCACCAGTCAGCGTCGGCGAAGGCAAAAATTTTCAAATAGAAAAGGCCCTCAAAGGTCTTTTGGCGGGACGTCTCACCGAAGAGCACCGTAAATCGCTCCTCAAACTCTTTAGGCAAAGCGATCACCGCTGGAACCAACTTAATGATGCCGTAAGCAAATCGCTGACTTCCAAACCCCAATCCTTAAACGCAAAAGTCCAAGTCACCAGTGAAGGATTCAGTCCAACCAAGCACCATGCAGACGGCCGAGGTTTTCCCCACTTTTATCCACAGACACACTTTCTTAGCCGCGGCGACCCTAAACAAAAAAAGGGAATTGCTAATCCAAACTACCTTCAGATCCTCATGAGAAACGGTAAATCCGGAAATCATTGGAAAGAAGAGCCACCCGTTGACTGGACCCGTACCAGCTATCGCCGGCGCAGTCTCGCCAATTGGATTACCGACTCAGAGAATGGAGCTGGCCACCTTCTCGCCCGTGTCGCTGTCAACCGACTCTGGCACCATCACTTCGGAAAAGGGATCGTTGCTACTCCGAATGACTTCGGACTTCAAGGGGCACTCCCAACCCATCCAAAACTCCTCGATTTCCTCGCCCAAAAACTCATCAGCAGCGGCTGGAACATCAAGGCACTTCATCGAGAGATCCTCCTGAGTGCAACTTGGCTCCAAAGCAGCGAACCGTCCAAAGAAAAAGCCGCCATTGACCCCACCAACAAATTTCTCTGGCGCTTTACCCCACGACGCCTCGAAGCAGAAGTGATCCGTGACTCCATCCTCGCAGCCTCCGGCCAGCTCGACACCACTATGTTTGGCCCGGGAACTCTCGACGAAAGTCATCGCCGCCGCAGTATCTACTTTATGATCAAACGAAGCCGCCTGATTCCTATCATGCAGGTCTTTGATCAACCTGAGCCTCTCGTCAGCCAAGGCAGCCGGCCAAGCACCACCATCGCACCCCAAGCTCTTCTATTCATGAACAACCCACAAGTTGTCAAATGGGCTCACGGACTTGCGCAAAACCTGGACGCCAGCCAACCCGACGAGGCTATTCGCCAACTCTACCTTCGAACTCTCACCCGCGAACCGACTCTTTCTGAACTCACTAACAGTCGCGCCTTTTTTGACTCCCAATCCAGCTCTTACTCCAAGGAAAAGAACGCGGCTCAACTCGCGCTCGCCGACCTTTGTCAGGTCATGCTTAGCCTCAACGAATTCATCTACCTCCCATGAACCCCACCGATTTTTATACCCGACGTGATTGGCTGCAAAAAGCCGGAGCAGGATTCGGAGGCCTCGGTCTCGCCTCGCTCCTCGCAGACGAAGGACTCCTTGGAACAAGCGATCCACTTGCCCCCAAAATCGCCCATTTTCCTGGGAAGGCAAAGTCAGTCATCTGGCTCTTCATCAATGGAGGCCCCAGCCAAGTGGACACTTGGGACTACAAACCAGAGCTAGAAAAATTGGATGGTAAGGAGCTCAAGGGCTTCGATAAAAACACCGGTTTCTTTGCCAACTCGGTGGGGCCACTTATGAAGTCGCCCTTCGAATTCACCCCACGCGGACAGTGCGGAAAAATGGTCTCGTCTATTTTTCCCAAGCTTGGGGAACACGTTGATAAAATGGCTTTCATCCACTCCGGCTACACCGAGTCGAACAACCACAGCCCGGCCCTCTTCATGATGAACTCCGGCCTCCCTCGAATGGGTAATCCTTGCCTCGGTTCATGGGTCACCTATGGCCTCGGTAGCGAGAGCCGCGACCTTCCCGCCTTCGTCGTCATGTCCGATCCTCTCAATCGTGGCCTCCCTAAAGGAGCCGCCGCTAACTGGGGAGCAGGATTCCTTCCAAGCGTTTATCAAGGGACGTGGCTTAAACCCAAGGGTGATCCAATTGACAATCTAAATCGCCCAGCCCATATGGATGATGCTCAACAAACTCGACAGCTCGCTCTCCTTAAAAAACTCAACGGCGGACATCTCGAAACCCGCCCCGGCGATGCCGAACTAGAGGCACGTATCAAAAGTTTCGAACTTGCCTACCGCATGCAAACCGCTGCCCCGAAGGCTTTCGACATCGAACAAGAGCCCGAGCACATCAAAAAACTTTATGGAATTGACGAAAAACGCTGCGACCACGTCGCGCGCCAATGTCTCACTGCCCGCCGCATGGTAGAACGAGGTGTTCGCTTCGTTCAAATCTACTCCGGTGGTATGGCCAACCAGCGGAGCTGGGATGGCCACAACGACATCCAAGGCAACCACAGCCAATTCGCCGGCGAAACCGACACTCCCATTGCCGGACTACTCACCGACCTTGAACAGCGTGGTTTACTAAAAGACACCCTCGTCATCTGGGGCGGCGAATTTGGCAGACTTCCGCTTTCCCAGAAATCTCAAAAACCGGGTCGTGATCATAACCCGCATTGTTTCACCACCTGGATGGCGGGCGGCGGAATTAAAGGAGGCGTCAGCTACGGCGAATCAGACGAAATCGGCCACCACGCCGCCGTCGACAAAGCACACGTCAACGACATCCACGCCACGATCCTTCACCAACTCGGCTTCGACCACGAAAAGCTCACCTATACTCACAATGGCCGCCGTTTTCGCCTCACTGATGTTGGTGGAAACGTTATTAAACCGATTTTAGCCTAAGGATTAAGGCAAAAACTCCCTGGGAGATTCTATTTAGTCCGCACCTCGGAACGACGAATACGAAAAGTCGGCTCTCCAACTCTAACAATTTCCCAATCTAGGATTCGAAAAATTCTACGGTTCCACCACCCGCACAAACTTTCGGCCGCTCCCTCGAGATGTTAAAAGCTTGGCAATTCCATCTTCCTCTTCTTCAAATTCTGCTTCGGTATCAACGACCCAGTTCGTCAAATCCCCACTCGTCTCAAGTTGATAGTTCCTCCCCACCAAAGTTCTAAATTGGAGCGATAAGCGATCTCCGGAAACATCAACTGAGATCACTTTCACTGAAGAATCTTTCGCTGTGGGATCGGTCCCATCCTCAATTTCCTGAGCATTATCCCGGCCGTCGCCATCGAAATCAGTATCTCCTGGCTGATCTAAATTACCAAAAAACGTCGCCTCAATCGGATCAGGCATTCCGTCTTGGTCAACATCAGGCCGATCATCCGATTCATAATTATAAAAAGCAAAATTAATATTACCATCAGGCTGACCTGCAGCACCAAAAAGTCCTGCAGGTCCACTTTGGTAGGTGTCATCTTCACCCTCCGCGAAAAAAAGAGGCGTTGTTAGGTTAGTCACGTCAAAGACCTCAGCCAGAAATCGTCCCTCATATCCATGGAAGACAAGCTGATAATTCTTTTCAGGATCAAGAGGAGAATCAGCTTCACCCAATACCGTAGGCTGCTCTAAATCAATCCTAGCAATATAAATTCGGCTTTCATCAGTATCAATCGTTGCAGCATAACCACTTGTCGTTCCGAGACCCGCACTTGTGATCCGAGCTAACACCCCTACGTCTTGCTCGATTGCTGGATCGAATGGCGCTAAATCAACCCCCACTCGAAATGCGGAGTAATTGGCATCTTTTCGCATTGCCCCAATCCGGGCTTGGCCTAAAGCATCTGGATCGGGCGAAGCTCCAGAAATCATACGATAAGTTGAGTCATTGATAAAATAAGCCCAATCCACAAAATCCTTGAGGGGGTTTAGGTTTTGCCAACTTTGTTCATCAAAATCATCGTTAAAATCATCTGAAATCTGCCCGTAGCTCACTACAGGCAAGAGAAAAAGAAACGAGACAAGTGATTGAGGGACAAGAGAATGCATAATGGAGGCTAAAGTACAAGTATGACGATTCTCCCACCATGAGTCAAATTCATTTAGCTCTCAACGCTGCGATTCCTATGAAGCTTGGTCAAAATCTAACCTCCAAATTAGCTGAGAACAAAAAGCACAAAGTCTGACCTTCCTAGCAAACCGCTTGATGTAAGATTGCGACCCCAAGCAAAAACGAGTATTACCTCGTA
Source organism: Akkermansiaceae bacterium UBA5688 (assembly GCA_002420315.1). Taxonomy (GTDB): domain Bacteria; phylum Verrucomicrobiota; class Verrucomicrobiia; order Verrucomicrobiales; family Akkermansiaceae; genus SW10. Next base: position 2,460 of record DIHU01000183.1, on the reverse strand, counting down.
GCAGCTTGTTCCTCCAGCTCTCATACTCCAAACTAAACAATTTTCTCATTCAAAATATGAACCTTATGAAATCCACTGCACTCCTTGCTCTCGGGACCATTTTCGTCCTCCATAGCTCTTATGCTAAGAGGCCGAAGCCACCAGTCCGCGCCTTCGATGCCCCCGGCGCCCCCACCTTCATTCACCTCGATAAGGAAGCCCAGGTCAACCCACCAGTTGATACCGTAGGTAATTATCTCATCGGCCCAGTCTATAAAGCCGCCCCCGAACGCAAAGCGAACAAAGACGTTCCCAAAGGGAAAGTGAGTCAGTTTAACATCGATTCCAAAACCACCAAACTTCTCAACCCCGGCATTGCTCGTAAAGAATTTGGAAAAGTTGATCCCAAGAACTTCAAAACCTTGATCGTCGAGACTCACCAAATCGACTACTCCCGAAAGATCACGGTTTATATTCCTGCTCAATACAAGGCAGGCAGCGTTGCGCCGTTCATGGTTTGTCATGACGGACCGAAAGGAAAACCCAACCAAACTTTCTCTAACATCTTCGATAATCTCATTGCTCAGGAGCGTCTTCCTCCCATGGTCGTGATCCAAATCGCTAATGGTGGTGGCGACGCTCAGGGACATCAGAGAGGTAAAGAATATGATACGATGTCGGGAGTCTTTGCTGAATACATCGAAACCGAAGTCCTTCCTCGAGTAGAAAAAAACTGTGCTGTTAAACTTACCAAAGATCCCGACGCACGCGCCGTTATGGGAAGCAGTTCGGGAGGATCAGCGGCCCTTATTATGGCCTGGTATCGGACCGATCTCTACCACCGGGTGCTCACCACCTCCGGAACTTTTGTGAACCAACAATGGCCCTTTGACTCAAAGACTCCGGGTGGGGCCTGGGACTTCCATGATAAGCTCATTCCTAATACTCAAAAGAAGCCTATCCGCCTCTTCCTCGCAGTGGGCGACTATGACCTGCTCAACCCCAACGTGATGCGCGATGATATGCATGACTGGGTTGAGGCGAACCATCGCATGGCCAAAGTACTCAAAGCTAAAGGCTATGATTACCAATATCTCTTCTGCCAAAATTCAGGCCATGGGATTGGCAATGCCAAGACCCAGTTTCTCCCACATGCCATCGAGTGGGTTTGGCACGGTTACCAAAAGAAAAAATAGAAAAGTCTACTAACTCACATCAAAGCAAAAGACCAAATCCTGATCCCTTAAATAAAGCTTTCCATCCAACACAACTGGATGGGTCCAGACCTTACCATTTGTTCCTTCTCGGAGCTTCGTGACTTTGGGCATCGGGAAACGCCCCTTTTCACTAAACCCATCCGGAGTCGCAACAGCGAGAAAAACCGAACCGTCAGATTCATTCACACAATAGAGCATTCCATCTGCATAGTGGACTGCGCCTTTTTGAATCCCTTCACCACTCTTGTTCCACTTTCTTTCCCCCGTCTTAAAATCCTGACAAATTAATCCTCTTCCGTCCGAAAAGCCATACAGATAACCATCCACTAAAACGACTCCGCCGTGGTGGTTCTTCATCTCTTTGTTTTCCCAGATATCCTTAGCCTCGGCACCAGAGATATCCACCAATTTACAGCCAGCTCCGTAACCGGACGTCATGTAAACCTTTCCATCCTGATAAATCGGAGTGGGGATCACAGCGGTCCTTCCCTTGGGCCACTTGGAAGTCCAGAGCAACTTTCCGGTTCCAGCATCGACCCCCGCCAAAGTTTTCATGAAGAGCTGAACGTATTGTTTCTTCCCATTCACCTCCGCGATGATCACAGAAGAATACTCGGCGCGATCCGTGAGCTCCTTACTCCGCCAAATCGTCTTCCCTGTTTTTTTATCAAGGGCTGCAATCGCACCATCTTTCCCACCGGGAGTGACAATGAGACGATCTCCATCCACAAGAACAGATTCAGAATAACCCCATGGTGGGACTTTACCCCCAAAATCATCAACCAGCTCTTTGCTCCAAACCTTCTTTCCATCAGCCGCATCGACCGCCATCAAACTCCCGTTGGCACTAATGGCATAAACCATCCCATCATTGACAGTCGGCGTTCCTCGTGGGCCGCTTCCCCAACCGGTTGAGTAACCTTTTGCGGGATCTTCACCTAGATTCGAAGTCCAGAGTTCCTCTCCATCTTCGCCGTTCAAACAGATGATCTTGGCCTGTCCTTCAAATGATCCCGTGTAGTAAATCTTTCCGCCAACGATTGCTGGTCCACTGTATCCCTTGCCACAGTCCCGGTATTCCCAAAGAAGCTTTGGGCCTTCCTCGGGCCATGTTTTCAGCAATCCCTCGTCAGGCGAATGGTCAGTTCTTGATTCCCCTCGAAAAGTCGTCCAACTCGCGTCTCCTCCGACCTTTCCTTGAGCCGAGACAAAATCCTGATCCGCTTTCGACAAAAGCTTCAAATCAATTTGGATCACCTTCCCA
>DIHU01000135.1:7717-19901 GCA_002420315.1 Akkermansiaceae bacterium UBA5688 | reverse complement strand
GTGGCAGGCCCGCAGGGAGTCGAACCCCGATCTATGGTACCGGAAACCATTGTTCTATCCATTGAACTACAGGCCCTTCGAAAGGAACCGGAGGCTAGTCGAGCGTGATCCGAAGTTAAAGCGCGAATTCACTCGGACATTTATTTTGCGAACCAAAGGATCTACAAAGATTTTCGCATGCGTATTTTGGGGGTGTGCCCCCCCGGGTGGCGCATGCTTAAGTTGGTAGTCAGTTTGCTTTAGAAATATTGTTCCTAAAACCTTCGTTTTTCGTTACAAGCGCTTGAATGCGGAAGCATTTTTCGTCAGATTACTAAAGAGGGTTTAATTATCAGGAATCTTAAGAGCAATTCATGAGTGGGTTGAATAGTGACGAACTTTGGAGCCTTTAATTGTTCAAATTCGTAAGGGAAATAGACTCAAAGCCTTTTGGAATGGTGGTTGAGAGACCTGCGAATGACCTTGGCGAGATTTTATAAAATATTGAGTTTTATTAAAAAATTGCAGGCCGTTTAGCTTTTTTAATTTTAGGTGGCCAAAAGTGGAATTGCTTGCAGTCTTCCGCCGAAATGACTGCCAGTGAGACGGAATCCCGTATCATCATTCCTAACCGCCGCAACTTTCTTGCGGCCGCTGCAGCTGCTGCGACTGGTCTCGTTGCTACGAGCCAAACCTCGCATGGATTTTTGTTCCGTCAGTCTCCGCCGCTTGATCTTAAATCACTGCCGAAGACATGGGTTAAGCTTCAGGGTGAGAGACAGATCCAAAGCTATGCCAAGTTTCTTGAAGGGCTTAGCTTAAATTATGTTGATTCACTTCAGATTATAGAGGCTCACGCAAAGACTCAAGGTAGCCTCTGGAATACTCTTCCTCCGCGATCCATGTGGAGATCAATGGCTGGGACTCTCAAGGCAGTTGATCGTGTTGCTGCTACGATTGGGCAACCAGTCAGAGAGGTGGCTTCGGCCTATCGAAGTCCTGCTTACAATCGCCGCTGTTCAGGCGCCAAATCTTCGTCATGGCACCTGCAAAACTTCGCGCTCGATTTGAAGTTTAAGGCTTCTCCTAGCGTGGTAGCCCGTGCAGCCCGTTCAGTTCGCGCCAATGGAGTTTTCAAAGGAGGTATCGGCCAATATTCTAGCTTCGTCCATATCGATACCCGCGGTCGGAACGCAGATTGGTAGAAGTTTGGAACTCCCAAAATTTATAACGGCCATCTGAATTAGATGGTTGATTGTTTCATGGGAAAAACTTGTTGATTAGCTTCGACGGTCCGAGCACAACGGAGAATTTCTTTCTCTCCGAGATAAGGGCCTAGGATCTGCAGCCCGACTGGTTTTCCATCGATCGGTTCGAGTGGGACTGAAATTCCGCAGTTTCCCGCAAGATTCGCAGAAATGGTAAAGATGTCGGCTAGATAGTGCTTAAGTGGATCACCCGTGGCATCGCCCATTACAGGAGCAGTTTCCGGAGCAACGGGAGTGAGGATGGCGTCGACCTGCTTAAAGGCTTCCTCGAAGTCGCGTCGAATTAAGGTTCGGACTTTTTGAGCGCGGAGGTAGTAGGCGTCATAATATCCCGAGGATAAAACGTAGGTTCCCAAGATAATCCGACGTTTGACTTCGGAGCCGAATCCGGCTTCACGACTTTTCTTGTAAAGAGAGAGCATGTCTTCGGGGTTATCAGCTCGATTACCATAGCGGACTCCGTCGAAGCGAGAGAGGTTTGATGAGGCCTCGGCTGGCGCGATAATGTAATAGGTCGCTACCGCATATTCGGTGTGTGGGAGTGAGATCTCTACAATTTCGGCTCCCTGTTCTTCTAGTTTTTTTGCGGCGGCTTCAACCCGTTCACGGACTTGAGGAGAGATTCCATCGGTGAAATATTCTTTTGGAATCCCCAATTTCATTCCAACGACACCTCGATCGAGGTCATCGGTGAAATCTGGCACTGATTCATCTAGCGAAGTGGAATCTCGTGGATCTTCTCCAGCAATCGCGTTCAGCAATAGCGCGGCATCGTGGACCGTGTGGGTCAGTGGGCCGATTTGGTCCAGAGAAGAGCCAAAAGCAACGAGGCCGTATCGAGAGACTCTCCCGTAAGAAGGTTTGAGGCCCACCACTCCACAGTGGCTGGCTGGTTGGCGGATTGATCCTCCGGTATCCGATCCCAATGTGGCGGGAATGAGTTGTCCCGCCACCGCTGCCGCAGATCCGCCGGATGAGCCCCCGGGAATATGGCCTGGGGCGGATGGATTGTGGGTGGTTTGAAGCCCTGAATTTTCAGTGGAAGATCCCATCGCAAATTCATCGAGGTTGGTTCGGCCAAAAGGAATTGCTCCCGCTGCTTTGAGCCGGATAACGGCCGTAGCATCATATGGAGAGGTAAAGGCTCCTTCGAGGAATTTGGACGCGCAGGTGCAGGGTTGTCCTTTTACGTTAATGTTGTCCTTTATTCCGATAGGAAGGCCGCCAAGTGGTAGCGCCAAGTCGGCCTGGTCCGCTGCAGTGAGGGCTGTTTCTGGATCAAAAGAGAGGAATGCGCCAATCTCTTCATCACGTGTTGTGATCTGATCGATTACGTCTTGGATGATCTCACGTGATGATATTTCGCCAGTAACGAGCTTTTGCCGCAGTGAGTATAGGGATGAGGAAGCGAGAGACATGATGAGGAAATTTTATGCGTCTACAACCTTGGGAACTCGCAGTTGATCATTGGCTTGATCTGGAGTGTTTTGAAGAAAATCTCCGGCTGGAAGGCTGGGCGCTGGCTCATCCTTGCGGACGCGATTCGACTTAATCATTGGGTGAGTGCAGGGTTCGATTCCCTCGACATCGACCTCACCCAATTTTTTGATGTAGCCCATAACATCTTCTAGTTGTGTAGTGAAGCGGGCCACTTCATCGTTGCTTAGGTCTATCCGGGCTAAGTTTGCGACATAGCGGACATCAATATGGGGATCTGCCATGGGCGTAGGTTGTACCGCAACGACCTCAGATGGAACCGCAAAGAGTTAATAGGGCGGAAAAATCTCAGCCTGTTTCCTGTTTGGCAGAACCGGTGACTTTTGGAATTTTTTGGCCACCCCTCGCTTAGGAGAGGACGCCGTTGCGAACTAGCTCGCTATACATCCACCAGCAGAGTGACACGGTGGCTGCTAGAAGAAGTACGAAGAGAACAATGTTTCTGGTGCGGTAGCGTCTCTCGTTGATGAGTTGGCCCCTAGACATTTGAGCGTAAAATCTCTTTTCACGCTGGCGCTGTTCGCGATCGTCGAGGGCCGGAATCATATGCCGTTCCCTCTCTTGTTGCTCAAGGAGCTTCAAGGGAGCATTCTCAATAAGGGCCTCATATTTTTCTATTTCCGAGTCTAAAGAAGAAAGCTCGTCGTGAGAAGGAGGGCCTGGTTGGCGCTTCATTTTACGAAAGAACATAACAATATCGGTTTATTTAAAGTGGTAGATGAGAATGGCGATGGTGCCAAGCAGGATAATCGGAAGATTGAAGGCGAAGCCATTACGAATCATCATTAAAAAACTTCCCTGACGAGAGGCTCCAGAGAAGGATCCCGTTTGTCCATTGAAGAGATTATCTTTACGCGTCTGGCCAAAGTGCGAAACGGCCTGCTCATACTCTTCGTCAGCCTTGTCGAGAATCAAAAGAGCTTTCTCCAGTTCGGTGCCGAGGGAGTCCTTAGGCCACGCTTCTGGATTAAGGGATTCAAGCCGGTTGAGATGATTGGTAAAGGCGATCCTGGTTTGATCGAGATCCTCGGCCTCCTGCTTCGATTCAAAGAGTTCACGTTCGATAGTCGTGATTGCGGTGGAAAATCTTTCGCTTAGATCGAGCTGCCCACTTAAAAACTCTTGTTTTCGGTGGTTGAGATCTTCAAGTGCCATTTTTTGCCGCTCAAGCTCAGCGCGCTGCGTATGGAGGACTTCAAGTTGGGTCTGGGCATCAGCAAGTTTACCTTCAAAATCATCGGTAAAAGGGGCTTTTTCGTCGGAAATTTCCATCTGGGTCTCGCGAACCTTGATGTGCTGTTTTCGGCTTTGGGTAGTTGGCATAGAGCGTGGGGTTATGATACTTAAGAAAGTAACTACCACGCCTTGATATCTAGGACAAACAAATAATTAAGAAAACTTAATTTATTTACTAGTCAGTATTTGAATCTCTTCCTCCTCTTTGAAGGGTTTGGCATACCACCTCCAAATTGGACGGAAGAGTCCCTTCAGATCCTCTAATGCCAAATAGGCTGTGGGAATGAGGAATAAAGTGATAGCGGTCGCGAACAAGATTCCAAAACCCAGTGAAACGGCCATAGGTTTCAGAAATTGGGCATGAATCGCCCGATCAAACATGAGTGGCATGAGTCCTGCGAAGGTGGTGATTGATGTGAGAAAGATTGGGCGGAATCGTCGGACGCCTGAGATCCGGACCGCTTCTTCAACATCCATGCCTTCCCGCCTCTTTTGGTTAATGAAGTCGACTAGGACAAGTGAGTCGTTCACCACGACACCCGTGAGAGCCATGATTCCGAAAATCGAAAGGTAGGATGGAGTGATATCGAGGATGACGTGACCCGCGTAGGCCCCAATCACACCGAAGGGCACTGCGAGGAGAACGATAAAGGGCTGGAGGAGGGATTTGAAGGGGATGGCTAAGAGTGCAAAAAGAGTAAGGATTAAAAGACTGTAGAGCCAAGTGTAGCGGTTATCAGTCTCCCTTTGCTCTTTAACGTAGCCAGCCCAAACCCAACTGATATCTTGTCTTTTTGCGACGATTTGGGAAATTTCGGGCCCAAGCCGTTCGGCCATCTCCATAATTTTAACCTCCTTATTCTCTGGCTGCGCATTGATGTAGGAGACTTGGGCTCCATCTAGGCTTTCGATCGTTCCGGGAGCTTTCTGTAAATTGGCGGTGGCGACGGTTGAAAATGGAATTACTGACCCATTAGGACTCTGAATGGTAAGGTTCTCAAAGGTGAACATGGATTCACGTTTTTCTTTTGGGAGCCGAACCATAACACGAATTTCTTCTCCATCACGTTGTAGCCTTTGGGCCTCTTCTCCATAAAATGCCCGGCGAATTTGCTGGGCAAGCTCTCGCTGGGTAATGCCTAATTCCAGGGCTCTAGGTTTTAGGGTAATGGCAAATTCCTCCCGTTGCCGCTGATTGTTCGCATGGGCTCCTTGGATGCCGTCTTGTGCTTCGAATAAGAGTTCAATTTCCTCAGCGATTACTCGCTTTTCATCGCTGTCTGGTCCTCTAAGTTCGACACTCAGGCTATTAAGTTCCTCTCGGCCACGTTTTCGGCTGCCCCATTCTCCGGACACTCTTAGGTCCCTAACGTTTTTGATTTCACCGATTTTATCTTGCCACATCTTTGCAATTTCAGCGTTGGTCGGACCGGGTTCGCTCCGTTCACTAGGCGGCATGATTTCAAGTGAGGAAAATCCTTGTTCGGGATCGCCGGCACCGCCCCAACGGGAGGCTCCGGCGCTTGCCATGATATTCCGGACTAGAGATTTTCCAGTGCTTGGATCAATAAGCTCTCTTTTTAATTCTTCAGCACAATCTGTAATGAAAGTAATCTGTTTTTCAGTTTCCTCAAATGGGGTGTTATCAATCATGCTGAGGTTGGCGGAAATTCGGTAACGTTCTACCTTTGGCATATCAACAAAACCAATTGCGCCGCTTCTGTGGTAACCGAGCCCAGCCATGGCTATGGCAAAGAAAATGCAAATAGTGGTGTAACGATGTTTAGAAGCAAGGGCGAGCGTCGGACGGTAAAATTTGTTAATTCCGCGTTCCAGCGAGTCAGCCACCCATTTTTGAAACCGGGCAAACGAGCTCATTCGTCGACGGTTTGTGCTGAGATGTTTGAGATGCGAGGGTAAAATTAGCTTCGATTCGATCAGAGAGAATACGAGCACTGAAGCGACGATCGGAGGAATCTGGCTGGTCCATGCCGACCAGAAGCCAGGGAAATAGGAAAGTGGAATGAAGGCCACGATTGTCGTGATAGCGCCAAAGGTGACCGGGGTGGCTACCTCCTTGGTGCCGAGAACGGCAGCGTCAAGTGGAGTGAGATCTTCTCTCAGTTTTGTATAAATATTTTCGCCAGTAATGATAGCATCGTCGACAACTATTCCCAGCACGATGATGAACGCGAAGATGCTCATTATGTTGGCAGTAAGCCCAAAGTAGGGCATCAGAAGGACCCCTCCCGCGAAACTAATTGGGATGCCAATCACGACCCAAAAGGCAAGCATGGGGCGGAGAAAAAGCCCTAGAACCAAAAGAACTAATCCTGCCCCCATGAGCAAGGAGTTTCCGAGGGTCGAGAGACGGCCCCGGATACGGATCGACTCGTCATCCCAAGCCGAAACACCAACGCCGCTAGGAAGAAAATCAGAGGTCTGGTCAATGTAACGATGGACCGCATCGGAAATCTTAATTGCATTTTCGTCCTCCGCCCTAAGAACGTCTATCATGATGGCCGGTTTTCCATTAAATCGAGTCATCATTTGAGCATCTTCGAATCCATCCTTAATGGTAGCTAAGTCTCCAATGCGGATTTGGGCGCCGTCTGCCGCCGTGACGACGATCTTGGCGAAGTCGTCTTGGGTGTAGGCTTGGCCATCAGTACGAATCATAATCGAACCAACGGGGGTCCTTAATGAGCCAGCAGAGAGAGCAAGTGAAGATCTGCGAACTGCCCCCACAAGGTCTTCGAATGAGAGCCCGTAGTCGCTTAATTTTTGATCGTCAGCCTCGATGCTGATTTCCAGTGGTTGGTTCCCCCGCATGTCAGTTCGAGAGATTTCGGGTAAATTAAGAAGCTCGTTTTCAATCCGCCGCGCAGTCTTGTAGAGTTCGGTTTCGCTAAGTTCACCTGTGATCGCAACGGTAAGAACTTCTCGCCAGTTTGAGGTGTTAGGAATATGGACCTCAGGGCGCTCGGTTTCACCCGGGAAAGTGTTGATGGCGCCGATTCGGGTCTCGACTTCATCGCGGAGTTCTCGAAGGTCGACTCCTTCCTCAGCCTCGACGTCTATATTGGCAGAGCCGCTTCGAGCCTTCGAATCAATTAACTTAACTCCAGGAAGGTCACGGAGGGTCCGCTCAATTGGCTTTACAATATGTTCTTGGACATCCTGAGGGCTGGCACCTCGAAAGCGCATGTTGATCTCAACTTCTCCGATTTCATGAGAGGGTTCGACTTCGAGCGAGATCCTATTAAAAGCAGTGTAGAGACCAGCGAGAATGATCGCCACCAAAAGAAGGTTGGAGGCGATGTCATTTTTGGCAAACCAGCGGATCATGTGGTGGGGATTATAACGGCTGATTTAGGGCTGACCTGTCGTTTCTTTCGCTTTTCTAAAAAGGAAGCTTAAAGGTGATTATTAACCCATAAAATGTTAAAAGTTTTTCAGGAAAGGATGTCATGAATGATGTGGCCGTGGACGTCAGTGAGGCGGCGATCGATGCCGTTTTGGCGGACGGTGAGCTTTTCATGATTGATTCCCATGAGGTGAAGGATAGTGGCGTGGAGATCGTAGCAGTAGGTCGTGCCCTCAGCAGTTTGAAAGGCTAAGTCGTCGCTTTGACCGTATGAGGTGCCCGCTTTGATACCAGCTCCTGCCATCCAGGTGACGAATGTGCCGCCGTTGTGATCTCGGCCGTCTGCTCCTTGGGCGAAGGGGGTGCGGCCGAATTCGGTAGTCCAGATAAGGAGGGTGTCTTCGAGGAGGCCACTTTGTTTAAGGTCCTGAAGGAGGGCGGCGATGGGTTTGTCGACAGCAGCAGCAATTGGAGCAAGTTCGTTCGAAATGCTGCCGTGGTTATCCCAGTTATTTTTGTTGCCCTGGGGGCCGCTCCAAACTTGCACGAATCGGGTGCCGCGTTCGCAGAGTCGTCGTGCAAGGAGACAGCGTCGACCAAAATCTTCGGTGACTGGATTGTCGGTGCCGTAGGCTCGATGGATCTGTTTTGGTTCGCCCGAGAGATCGAATGCTTCGGGAGCGGAGAGTTGCATCTTGGCGGCTAATTCGTAAGTGCGTATGCGGGACTCAAGGCGCGAATCGTGAGGGTGTTCGTCAGCATGGGATTGATTGAGTTTTTTGAGGAGTGAAAGCCCCTCACGTTCGGACTCGGGGGTTGCGAAAGAGAATTTCTCGTTGGCGAAAAGGTGGGGAACCGGGCTTTGGTTATTAGCTTTTATGACGGTGCCCTGGTGGATAGGTGGAAGAAAGCCTGAGGAGAAAGTGCCGCGTTCGTTGTAGGGGAGGCCGCGGCCGTCGGGGAGAACGACGAAGGTGGGAAGGTTGTCGGTAAGGTTGCCAAGTGCGTAGGATGTCCAGGCGCCGAGGCAAGGAAAGCCAGGCAAAAGGAATCCAGAGTTCATCATATAGGCAGCTGGCCCGTGGACGTTTGTTTTTGTTTTCATGGCCATGAGAAAGGCCATGTCATCGACGTGTTTTGCCTGATGGGGAAACACTGAGGAAACCCACTGGCCGGACTGGCCGTGTTGCTTGAAATCAAAGGGGCTTTTTAGGATCGCTCCGGGTTTTCCGGTAAAGCCTTCAGGGGTATTTTCTGGTCCGATTTTTTGCCCGTGGAGTCTGGCGAGTTCGGGCTTGTGGTCAAATGTATCCATGGGGCTGGCGCCGCCGTTCATGAAGAGTTGGATGACACGTTTTACTTTGGCGGGGTGATGGAGTCCGCCATTGAGATCTGGCGCAGATTTGCCACGAGAGTTTTGGGTAAGCAAGTGAGCGAGCGCGACACCTCCTAGGCCGCCACCGGATTGCAACAAAAAGGATTTTCGATTCATTCGATAAAGAGGAATTCGTTACTGTTGATTAGGATTCGGCACAGGGCGGGGAGTCCGTGTTGTTGGGCGTAGGTTTTAAAAAGGATTTTTTCATTTGGGCTAGGTGCGCGGAGCCAGAGGAGTTGAATGAGGTGCTGGAGCTGAGCGCGGAGGTCCGGGTGCTCTTTTATTGCACGGTCGGCAAGCCACTGGCTGGCGTGGAGGACAAAGTTATTATTGAAAAGAGCAAGGGATTGGAGGGATGAGATGGAGGAAGTTCTTTTTGGGGTGAGCAGGCCTAGGTCAGGAAAGTCTAGGGCTTCCATGAAGGGGTCAGGGATGCCACGCCAGACGACACGATAGATGCTTCGACGGCCAGCGGCTGGAGAGTTCCAGTCGAAGTCTTCGTAGTTAAGATTGAGTGCACCTCCTTTAGCTTTTGATCTGGTGAACTGTTCAATGCCTGCGCCGCCCATAGTGAGGTTGAGCTTTCCTGAGAGTTGAAGGAGGGAATCACGAAACACCCCTGCTTCGAGGCGTTGGCGTTTCATGTGAGAAAGGAGCCGGTTAGTTGAATCTACGTTATGGGCGGAACTCAGGCTGGATTGTTGCCAGGTTTTGGAGGTGAGAATGAGCTTGTGAAGTGCCTTGAGTGATCCTTTCGCTTCATCACGAAACCAAACGGCGAGCCAATCAAGAAGTTCGGGGTGAGTGGGAATAGATCCCATGCGGCCAAGATCGTTGGGCGTGTTGGTGAGACCTTGACCAAAGTGGTAGTGCCAGACTCGATTGACGATAGAGCGCCAAGTTAGGGGGTTCTCGGGGTGCGCAATCCAGTTGGCGAGAGCAGCGCGCCGGGCTGGTTCGTGATTGGGGTCTTCGAGCAGGAATCGACCGGGAAGATGATTGAGAGAAGTCATGGCTCCGGGACTAACTTTATGCAGTGGTTTATTTATGTCACCTCGGCGAAGGAGGTGAACGGGTTTAGGTGGGTAGGGCTTCTGCTTCTTAGCGTGGGACCAGAAGTTTGATACTCCATAGACCGTATGTTTTGGGGGGAGCTTGGTGAGGGATTTTTGGGCGTAATCTTTTAGAGCAATTGCATTGATAGCGAGTTCTTCGCTTTTGGTTCGTAATTCAGCTTTTTTGGCTAGGCCGTTGAGGACGTCGGAGGGGAGGGTGTGGGGTGAGGTGTCATCAGCATCGGTTGCAGAGAGTTTGAATCTTCCTATGACGTGTTTGGGCGGGTGAAGTTGTTTGAGGTTGATTACAAGTTTGCCTTTCGGGACTACGTTCAGATCCTTTTCTAATGTGAAGACAATGTGGTGTGATTGGTCGACCTTGGGAAAAATGGCCCACCCAGATTCCGGGTTTCCATCGATTGCCTGTTCGGAAGTCCACCCTTCTTGATCGAAGTCAGCGGAGGCCCGGGAAATTTTTATTGGAATTGCAGTTCCTGCTTCTGGCGGGAACCAATGGAGCGAGACTTCCGAGAGGTGGAGATTTCCATTTTCGGCCCGCCCGGGGCCTCTTTTTGGAAGGCGGTCATCTTTAATGACGTCGAGCCGGATGGCGGTTAGCTTCTTAAGAGGGAGAGAGGTGGTAAGCGTATAAGTTTCTTGATCAGGAAGGTGGCCGCTTGCGAAGACGGAACCGTCGCCTTGTTTCGTGAGGGTGGCGCCGCCGGAAGAGATAAAGGTGTCAGGAGTGAGAGTATGCCAAAAAGCGGTATTCTTTTGATTGTTAGTTATCCAGGTTTGAATAATGGGTCGATAACGAGCTTGAGTGAGTCGTGTGGCATCTTGACTGGTGGCTGCCGTGAGAAGTGATTGGAGATGTTGACGTTTTATTTTGAGCTCGCGAGACGGTTCGAATTCGATATCGCCTTTTCCGACACCGGAGAAGACGGCTTGGAGAGCGAAGTAGTCTTCCTGGCTGACCGGATCAAACTTGTGGTTATGGCAGCGGGCGCAGTTTGCTGTAGTGCTTGTGAAGGCAGCCATGGTTTGGGTCACAATGTCATCGCGGTCCAGGTAGTCAAAAGTGTGTTTGGCGGTTCCAGCGCGGCTGAGCTCGAGAGGGCCGGCCGCGATGAAGCCAAGGCCTGCGGTGAGCTGCGGTTCATCAGGGTAAAAGACGTCGGGCGCGAGTTGCTCACGAATAAAATTGCTCCAGGAAACATCAGCATTAAGGCGATCGATGACATAGTCGCGGAACCGCCAGGCATTTGGACGTTTCTCGTCGTGCTCACAACCGTGTGAGTCTGCGAAGTGGATGGTATCGAGCCAGTGACGAGCCCAGCGTTCGCCATAGCGGGGGGAGGCGAGGAGTTGATCTATGAGATCTTGAGTTGTTCGTGCGCTTTTGTTTTTAATGAAGGAAGCGACTTTTTCGGGAGTAGGGAGGTAGCCGTGGAGATTGACGAAGAGGCGTCTAGCAAGAGTGGTGAGGTCGGCTGGGGGAGCAAAGTTTAGATTGTTTTGAGTAAGTTTCTTCTGAATGAAAGCGTCGATGGGGTGTCCGGGGGCGGGGGGGGCGGGAGCAGTGAGTTTTCTGAGGGACCACCAGTTGGTGTCGATAGCTTTTGCTTGGGAATCGGTTCGGGGGTCAGGGGCGCCGCGTTTGACCCAGTCTACAAGGATTTTAATTTTTTCGTCAGGCAGCTTCTTTTTTGGAGGCATCTCGTAGTCCGAGTCCTCGTGCCGGATGGCGGTGATGATGAGGGATTTTTCTGGTTTGCCAGGGATAATGGTGGGGCCGCTATCACCTCCTTTAGCCCAACCGCTTTTGGAGTCTAGGGTGAGGCCTCCCTTCATTTTGTTTGCCTCGTGCGAGTGACATTCGTAGCAGTTGGTTTGGAGGATAGGCAGAACTTGCGAGGAGAAAAAGTCATCGGCCCGAGCGCAGATGCCCAGGAAGAAAAAGATGATGATTCTAAATGGCATATTGCTGGAATTGGGATGGTCTGATACCGAATAAGAGAGACTATCAGGTGATCAAGATCGAGTGCATAAGGAAACGTAGTGAGATCTTAGGGTTTTTCATGGATGGTGATCTCGGTTTAAAAAAGTGATTACTCGGTCAGTCTAAGGTGAAGGAAATTAAGACCAATTATATAACTTCTATCAGAGTTCAGATGGCTGTCTATCGCTTTTATAATGGGGCTGTTTTCGTACTGCTTAAAAGGGGTCTTTCTCATCTTGATTTTCCCGGCGTGGGAGCTCCCTGTGGCTAGGAAGTAGTTACGGGGTTTCCCCATTCAGAGTGAGAGAGCGGATGCGGTAATTGCCTTGTCCTCGATACGCCAGAACTTGGGATCACCTTCCGATTGTTCCAATGACTTACCATCGAAGAGAGTAATTGGTT
>DIHU01000135.1:0-7388 GCA_002420315.1 Akkermansiaceae bacterium UBA5688 | reverse complement strand
TTGAGAGAATGGAGAGTTGGGATGAACCCGAGAAAGATGAAATTCATAGATCTTGTTTTCCGTTATCCGTTAAAGAGTGTCGATATTCACAGTGTTTAGTTGCGCGTTCGATATGAGATCGGAAAATAGTCAATGATGTTACGATTCCTTTGCTAGGATTAGAGCAATTAATAATTATATTATGATGAATTCTTTCGGTGATTCTTGTGTTTGAATTAAAAAACCCGGGGCCATAATGGGACCCGGGTTTGATGGGGGCTTTTGATAAAGCTTGTTAATTTTACTTGTCGTTGACGCGGGAGAACTGTTTCAGACGGAGCCCGTTAAGAGCGATAAAGCCAGAAGCATCGTTTTGGTTGTATGCTTCTTCTTGTCCGCCTTCCATGGTGGCGATATCCTCGTCATAGAGGCTGTTCGGGGAACGGCGTCCGGCGTTGATGATATTGCCTTTGTAGAGCTTGAGGCGGACCTCTCCGTTGACGGTCTTTTGGGTTTCGGTAACGAGGGCCTGGATGGCCTCACGCTCGGGCGCGAACCAGAATCCGTTGTAAACGAGCTGGGCGTATTTCGGGATAAGGGAGTCGCGAACGTGTTGGGCTTCCCGATCAATCGTTAGAGTCTCGAGGTCCTGATGGGCTGCCAGTAAAATGGTGCCTCCAGGTGTCTCGTAAATTCCTCGGGATTTCATCCCAACAAAGCGATTTTCGACGATGTCGATACGGCCGATGCCGTGTTTCCCGCCGAGGTGGTTAAGAACACGCATGACCCCGTATGGGGTGAGGAGGGTGTAGCCATCTTTTTCGCCTTTGATTTCAAAGTCGGCGAGTTCGGAAATATAATTGGCAAGATTGTCGTTTTTGAGTCCCACGATATTACCGTTTGCGAAGAGGCACTGGATATATTCCGGAGTGTTGGGCGCATCCTCGGGGGCCACGGAAAGAACATACATCTCTTTGTCTGCGTCGGTTGATCCATCATACCAAGTGTCTTCGAGCGCCCCAGCTTCAAAGGAAATGTGGAGAAGGTTTCGGTCCATGGAGTAGGGCTTTTTATTGGAAGCCTGAACATTGATGCCATTCTCTTCGCAATACGCGATCATTTCGGCACGCCCTGGGAACTGCTCACGGAAAGAATCATCCCGCCAAGGTGCAATCATTTTGATGTCGGGAGCGAGAGCATTGAGCGAGAGTTCAAAGCGAACCTGGTCATTTCCCTTTCCGGTAGCGCCGTGTGCGATAGCGTCGGCTCCTTCGGCACGCGCCACGTCGAGCATACCCTTAATGATGCACGGACGAGCGATAGAGGTTCCAAGGAGGTAGCGGCCTTCGTAAACGGCGTTGGCCTGAAACATCGGGTAAATATAGTCGCCGGCGAATTCCTCTTTGAGATCACCGATGTAGCACTTGGACGCACCAGTACTGAGGGCTTTTTCTTCGAGTCCGTCAAGTTCTTCGGCTTGTCCGACATCTGCGCAGTAGGCAATAATTTCGGCATTGTATTTCTCTTTGAGCCAAAGGAGAAGAACGGAGGTGTCAAGACCACCAGAGTATGCGACGACGATTTTCATCGCGGCTTGGATAAGGCAGAGAAGCGAGATTTGCGAAAGTTTTTTTTCGTTATGGAGCTTCGATATAAAAAGGTTGGTTAAGGATACGAAAAAACCCTTTGTTTGCCATAGGGACAGCTATTTCCGATTCTCCAACAATTTCAAAGGGGTTGCCGACATTTCTCCAGCTGCTTTCGACAAGGTTACTGGCGTTCTGGACGGTGTATTGAATGCCCAGAATTCCGGAAAATGAAATCTTAGCAGTAGAATTTCCAGTGGAAATTCTGGTTTTTGGAGACGAGAGATCCGGAAGGAGGCTGAAGTTGTCGACGGCAACGATCCGGCCACCGGCAGCGTTCGAAGAGGGGTAAAAGTTCAGACCAATTTCCTTTACATCGAATAAATTGGCGGGTGTGAGTGAGACCTCGAAGAACTGTTGATCAGCCTCATCGTAGCTATACCACTGGTCCCTTGAAAGGGAGTTTGTGAGACTAGTCCATCCAGATTGTTCTACCAGATAGGGGTTGCTGTAATAAAAGGTGTCACCGGCAAGGATGAAGAATTCGACTTCTGAGAAGGTGTGAGTGTCTTCAATGAAAATATCGCAGTTGATCGTGTCGATTCCGGTATCAGCATAATTTCCAACAAAAAATCCATTTGAGGACATGACATCAGCAAAGAGTGAAACTCCGGCCGCTCCCGTGAATGTGGCGTAAATTTCGGGGTCTTCGTTACCCGAAAATTTCCACGGAGCATTAAAAGCTTGTTCGGTTGCATAGTTGTAAAAGGCCCAGCTTTCACCATTATCTTGCTGGGAAAATGTTTCCAAGCCTCCGAGGGTCTGAGCCCCTGTGGGAGCCACGAGAAAAAAGAGAAAAAGGAGTCTCACATTGGATTAGACGGAAGGACCTGCTTTTTTTAGAAATTTAATTAAAAAATCGATCCGCTTTCTAACTTCAGGAGTTTCAAGAAGGCGTTGGCGATCATTCGGATCATGAATGAATTGTTGGGCCACTGCATCAGAGCAGGTCGCGGAGTCACCAGCTCTGTCGAGGGTGGAGTTGACTTGCTCGTTCACCTCGGAAGGAAAACTAGAGAGTGTTCGGTTAATCGCGCGACGGAGCCGATCCAGGTAATCCACTTCTTCGTCCGGGGATAAAGTGGTGTCGAGAATGGGTCTGATCTTAGCGTGTGGATAGTTTTTATCGTCGAGCCATTCTTCGAAATAGACGCGAAAAACGCCGTGAAGTAGAAGGTTCGAAGTGCCATTTTCAGATTCACGCGAGGCTCGGATTAGTCCGATGGTTCCGACGGGAGCAGCGCAGCGATCAGGATCAGCACTATCATCGCCGAGTAGATTACCCACACAAAACATACAGTTCCCCTCCAAGGAGTCATTGATCATTTCTTGGTAACGCGGCTCGAAAATGTGCAGGGGCATTCCACCATGCGGGAAAAGCACGGTGTCAGGGAGGAGAATGACTCCACAGGTCTCAGGGATTTCCAGAGAGTTCATCGTTTCTGATATGTCTGAACTATCTTTTGAGAGGGCTTCGTGTCTCTCTTAGAACCCTTAATTCATGCAGACATCTGGGTAATTTGTCTTTGTCCTTTCCCTGCATGTCGTATTGAAATCGTGTGAAATGATCACTTGGCCTGGACTTGCGTTACTACGCCTTTTCTAGAGCTTGGTCGAGATCCGTTAGGATATCTTCGATATGCTCAATGCCGATGGAGAGCCGCACCAGTTCGGGACGAATTCCGCCTGCGAGTTGTTGTTCGGAGCTAAGCTGCGAATGGGTCGTGGTGGCTGGATGAATCGCAAGGGATTTGGCGTCCCCAAGATTGGCAACGTGAGAGAACATCTGAAGGGAGTTTATAAACTTCGCTCCGGCCTCTGCTCCCCCTTTGATCCCAAACACGACTACACTTCCTCCTTTGCCGCGCAGGTATTTTTGATTCTTTTCGAATTCAGGGTCGTCTTCGAGCCCGGGGAAGCGAACCCACTCAACACCAGGATGATTTTTTAGATGTTTGGCAACGGCGAGGGAGTTCTCGCAGTGGCGTTCCATTCGGAGAGGTAGGGTTTCGATCCCTTGTAGAAATTGCCACGAGTTGTCCGGGGCGATGCAGGCACCGAGATTTCTTAAGGGGACGGTGCGCATACGCAAGATGTAGGCAAGCGGGGCGAGCATTTCGGGAAGATCGTGTCCCCATCGTAATCCGTGGTAGGAGTTGTCTGGATTATCGAAAAGAGGGTGTTTTCCTCCGGCCCAGTTAAAGCGCCCTGAATCAATGACGATACCGCCGAGACCAGTGCCGTGTCCGCCTAACCATTTGGTTAAGGAGTGGACAACAATATCGGCACCATGAGCAAGTGGTTGGGTAAGGTATGGAGTTGAGCAAGTTGCGTCGACAATGAGGGGTATACCATTTTCCTTAGCGATGCTACCTACGGCGTCGAGGTCGGTGACTTCGAGGGCGGGATTAGAGACGGTCTCACAGAAGAGAGCCCGTGTATTGTCATCGATCGCGTTAGCAAATTGCTGAGGGTCTTGCGAGTCAACAAAGCGGACCTCAATTCCGAGGGCGGGGAGAATGTCGTTGAACTGCGTGTAACTTCCCCCGTAAAGATTGCGAGCGGAGACGATATTATCTCCGGCCTGGGCAAGGTTTATGATGGAATTAAAGATGGCCGCGGTTCCTGACGAGTGAGCGAGGCCGGCGAGCTCGTGAGCCCCTTCAAGTAGGCAGATGCGCTTCTCGAGCACGTCGGTTGTAGGGTTCATTAGCCGGGTGTAAATGTTCCCCAGCTCTTTGAGGGCAAAAAGATTAGCGGCGTGTTCGGTGTCGTTGAAAGTGAAAGCGGTGCTTTTGTAGATTGGAACGGCACGCGAATGGGTCTCGGAATCGGGCTGATGCCCACCGTGGAGGCAAAGTGTTTCGTGTTTCATGCGGGAGAAGGTCTATCACGAATTCTGGAGATAGGAAACACTGCTGTAGAATTTTGATTTGGAGCCGGTTCAGAGATTTCTATAGGTGACCTTCCGTTTTCAGGGCTTTCATGATTTTGAGGGCCGCATAAGCATCGTTGGCCGCGTAGGTGAGCTGGCGATGCGTGAGGTCGGAACGAGCCCAATTACTTGTCGTAGTAGATTTGGATTTCTTGAAGGATTGTTTTAAAAGAACTCCCATTGCTCCACGGACCCCAATTTGTCCACGATATCCCATTTTACGGAAGACTTGATCTAGGTCGAGCACGTGATTGAGTTCGATTCCAAGTCGATCGCGAATTTGGCTGTGATCGTTTTGAAGCCCAAATCCCACTTTGAGGATCGCGGTAGAGGAAATCAGCTCCGAGGAGGCTTTCGCGCATTCGGGGTGACAGAGCTGAAAAATAAAGGCCTTGTCGATGAGGGAAAATTGCACGACGTGCGGGCCCTTGTTTTTTTGCCCAGCCCTAAAAGTAGGCTTAGCCTCGGTGTCAAAGCCACTGATTCCCGCTGCTAATATTTCTTCGACTGCATTTTCGCACTCGATTTGGGAGGAAGGAGCGTAGATTTGGTCGAGGGAAAGTCCGGTAAATGGAGGAAGGAGAGCAGTTTCTGCTTTGGTTGGACCCATCAATCCGGTTTTCTTCGGGGTCTTTCCTTTATTATCTGATTTATTTTTAGGGCCATTGTCAATGGCTTGCGATGAACGCTGGCGGCGACGAGTCTTTTTTGGTGGGAATGGCTCCGGATCGCTCATTTTGTCTAAGTCGATTGAAAGTCTGAAGGAAATACAAGCAGGCTGCAAACTCTTCATTGTTGTGAAAGTAAACTATTGGAAGAAATCGATGGCAGCATTCGCAAGACTTGAACTTGATGCAAAGAGGACGCCCTTACGATTCATATAGGTTTTACCTATTGGATTAAGTAGCAGTGGATCCCCATGAATGTCGCAGGATGGGAGGCCGAGTTCGGCAAAAAGACAGGTGGTGGCGGCAAAGTCCCAAGCAGACCCACCACCGTGATTAAGTTTTGGAAATTTGAAATAGAGAGAAGGTGCATGGTCGACAACCCCGCAGGCGTTAAGAACGGCTCCTACATGATCAATTATTTTAGTGCCGAGGAGGCCTCTCTGTTTTGTGAAGGTTTTAAGTTGATCGCGGAATTTTGGTTCGTTGGCTCGAGCGATAAAACTGTCGTCAATCATTAAGGTGAGTTCGGATGCCGAGGTGGGTGTCGGGATTAACCAGGGTTTCCCGTTTTTTTGAGCACCTTTCTTGTCAATGGCGTGGTAGAGAATTGAATTTTCAGGATCAAAAACGATTCCGATTAGTGGCTTGCCGTGGCGTGAGACGAGAGCAATCGAAACTGAGTAACCGGCAGTTCCTTTCGCGAAGGCAAGGGTTCCATCGAGAGGATCTATACACCAGAAGTAATCACGTTGGTGGCGGCTGGAATCGTCAGGGCTTTCTTCGGTGAGGAGGCCCAGTTCAAATCTTGTAAAGGTGTCATCCAAAGTTTCAAGAATAAGGCGCTGGCTCTCAAGATCGACCGTGGTGACGACTTGTGATGCGAGGGAGTTCTCGCCTTGTTTGTGAAGGACTTTGTGATTGCTTTTAGCCTTGCTCTTAATCATTTCGCCAGCCCGCGTGGCCGCTTTAATACCAATCGATTCGAGTTCGCTGATTTGGTCTGATGTGAGGTCCATTTGAATGCTCTAGAGGAGAGAATCGATGACCTGATTAGCAAGTCGTTCACTGTAGGAGTTGATTTTCCAATGGTCCGGGCTCCATCCCTTGAGGAAGCGGTGGAAGTCGGTCCAAGCAACGGGATAGAGCTCGCGCCATTCAGTTTCGATAGCCTTTGGGTCGAGATCTGGTCGGTTAATTGAGAGGTTGCTACGAAGGGTTGTGAAATACTGGTCAAGAAGCTCTGGCTCTCTTCTTTCGCAGCTCGATTCATCGAGACAGGAGCCAATGAAATAGGCCAAATCTTTGATTCCACAGCCTCCGCCAACGTATTGGAAGTCGACCGCCGCGACATCTTTTCCCGATCTTGAAAAACAAAAATTAGCGAGTTTGGCGTCTCCATGAACGAGAGTTTGATGGACTGTGTTTGTGAGGATTTGGTCAACTACTGGGGCTGCTTTCTTGAGACTAATGTCGTCAAGCTTAGCCAGCTCTTCGCTACGAGTTGCGAGGTGCCAATACGTGCCCGTTTTCCAAAGTTTAGTGGGTTTTACTCCCATGAAGTTAGCATGAAAATTTGCAAGCCAATCGATGCAGGACCGCATTGCAGAGGAGTGGGTGGAGGTGGGGGTTATACGTAAAGGGAAGCCGGAAGTGTCTAAGTCTTCGAGGATGAGGAGGATTTCACCGTTGTGTTGATCGAACGCAAGAAGTTCTGGGATTCGAGTTTTTTGACCACAGTGTTGACTCCAATGGCAATACCAAGAGGTTTCAACTTGATAAGATTTGATTTTACGTTGGTGGGATAAATTTGAATTCCACCCGCGCGGGTGACTATCAGTTGAAGTCATTCGGATGTGCTTTACGACCACGTTATAATCGCCGTCTAGGCGAAGACGCATGATATGTCCATATCCGCTCCAGAGTTCTTGGATGACCTCTACAACCTCGAACATAGAGGCTCCGGTGGCGGAAAGAATTGTTTCCTGAAATTTGGGGCATAGGGAAGGGCGCATAGGATGATCCGATGGAAGATCGCCGGATATTCAGCTTTAGACTTGGCGAGGTCAACCTAGGGTTACGCATCGACTGCGGAAAGGTCGTGGCTAAATCGAGATGTCTATTTCTTTAATCCAAAAATTCACGGTTTCGGCTTCCCGGTGG
>DIHU01000193.1:3174-3351 GCA_002420315.1 Akkermansiaceae bacterium UBA5688 | reverse complement strand
AATTAAGGAATCTGGATTCAAATTCTCGCTTGTGATTGAGATATCCGAAGCACCTAACCCAAGCACGTTCTCGGTCCCAAAAGTCAAACCGGAGTCGAAAAGCGCAAAATCTGTAGAAGTAGAAAGAGTATCCCCATCTCCAATCACCACATAAATCCTCTCACCAACTGGAGCATT
>DIHU01000193.1:0-2774 GCA_002420315.1 Akkermansiaceae bacterium UBA5688 | reverse complement strand
CCAAAAACTTCAAATTCATCGAAGTTTGCAACTTGCTCTGGAGGAGTCGGGAAAGTCCCTGCGGCGACATAACCAGCCCCGCCTTCAATAGGTAACCCCATATTGTCCAAAACGGGCACAGCTGTGGAGTCGGCCAATTTGATATTATTGAACCAAACAGTGAAGCCCGAGCCGTGACCTACAAGCAGAATAAAAGTAATTAAATAACGAAACATAATATTGTTTGTGTTTGTTTATAATCTTAGAGACGTAATATTCAGGAAACAAGTTACAATTTTAGGAGCCTGCGGCAGTTTATTCACACAACCCCGCCCTATTCAAGGATGCCCCTTTATGAGGATTTTCACCTGAACCAGAACCCGAGAAGCTACTCTCTAATCCCACCTAGAGCAATTTAACTTTAAAGCGCCATTTGAATCCGTTCCAGCAGGCCAAACCTCAGTCAGCTCAACATCAAGAAAAATAAAATGGTTGAGGGAAAACCCCTTAGCCATCTCATGAAAAACTTACGTTTTAGTTTTCACGCAGCAAGAAGAACGCCCTCTGCAAGGTGGGATTTCTAGGATCGTGGTCCAGTCGTGGTGCAACTGGTTATCGTTTCCAGGTCCGTCTTTGTGCCGGAAGACCATGTGGTCAACTTGACCTTCGGGACCAGACCATTTCACCCACGCCATCGCGGTGTAGACTGAGTTTGGTTCCATTCCTAATTCTGTTCCGGTGAGGCCGGTTTGCACGTAACCGTCATTAGCCCCAGTGCGATTGCCATAAAATGCCTGACCAAAAGTTACTTCTTTACTGGCGCCATAGGTCGCGCCCCCGACAAGAGTTCCATTATTTTTGCTACCTTTGTTGGTCACAGTTGATCCGCCTTCACCATTGAAAGGATAGTGGACAAGAAGGTCGGCCCTGACAGAAAGGATTAGAGGGATGAAGAGCAGAATGGGAATGATCGGACTTGGTTTCATGCGCTTGGTTTTAAAAGGGGTAGCCAGGGGTGTTTTGGAGCGAAGAGGTAATGGCGCGCGATGAAAAGGGGCAGGATTAGGGTCCGCAGATTAGTTAGTTTTTTTTCATTATCAATCAGTGCATTTCGGGCAGCGACCGAAGAATTCAAGCTCGTGATATAGGTCTTTGAATCCAGATTTATTTCTAATTTCTTCCTCAAGTTTATGGACGGGACAGGGAGCATCGATGGCTTCGATCGTACCGCAGTCGGTGCAGATCAGATAATCGCGGTGTTGGCCAGGAAGGAGAAGGGTGAAGTAAGCGGCACGTTCATGAAGGCCAAGGCGGCGGATCATGCCCTTGCTGGTAAGTCTTTGGAGAAGTCGAAAGACGGTTGCTTTGTCACACTTTTCGGCAAGATGACCGCAAGAGGTAATTTCAGCTAAAGTCATGGGCCGGTTGCATTCGGAAAAACAAGTGAGAATGGCTTCGAGAGCCTTGGTCCGGCGGAGCCCGGCATTCTTCGCCGTCTCGAGGAGCTTGTCGTGTAATGACATGATTTTAAAAAAGTGAAGATTGTTCGGAGTGATTGGGCGGAAGGTCTGCCCCGATTTTAGCATAGGCGGCAGGCATAGCTACGCGGCCACGCGGAGTGCGTTTGACAAATCCTTGCATAATAAGGAAGGGTTCGTGGACTTCCTCGAGTGTCGAGGCGTCTTCTCCGATGGCGACAGCAAGGGAGGAGAGTCCGACTGGGCCCCCAGTGAATTTATAGATCATGGCTTCGAGGATACGCTTGTCCATCTCGTCTAAGCCGTCTTCATCAATTTCAATCATTTCGAGAGCTGCTTGAGCGATTGAAGCGGAAATTTTACCCTCAAATTTTACTTGAGCGAAATCGCGCGTCCAGCGGAGGAGGTTGTTGGCGATGCGGGGAGTGCCGCGCGAGCGCGAGGCTATGATCATCGCTCCTTCTTCGTCGATTTCGATTTCGAGGATTTGGGCGGAACGTTGAATGATGACGGAGAGTTGTTCATGGGTGTAATAGTCGAGTCTGTTTATTAAACCGAAGCGAGAACGGAGTGGGGAAGTGAGCATGCCGGAGCGGGTGGTGGCGCCGACAAGTGTGAATTTTGGGAGCTGAAGTTGGATAGAGCGTGCCGAGGGGCCGGAGTCGATGATGATATCGAGTCGATAATCTTCCATTGCAGGATAGAGGTATTCCTCGATTGCTGGATGGAGGCGGTGGATTTCGTCAATAAAAAGGATGTCGCCACGCTGGAGGTTCGTGAGAACACCGGCGAGATCACCCGCCTTTTCGATTTGGGGGCCAGAAGTGGTGTGGAGAGTCGTGCCAACGGCGGTGGCGACGATGTTGGCGAGAGTTGTTTTACCAAGACCAGGGGGACCTGAGAGGAGTCCGTGCTCGAGGACATCATCACGTCCTTTAGCTGCCGCGACCATAAGCATGAGGCGCTCTGTGACTTTATCTTGACCGTGGAAGTCATCAAAACCGGGGGGGCGCAGAGTGAGATCTTCGGGAGTCCCAGGGCTGTTGGCTGCTTCTTGAAAGTAGGACTCCGACATGTGAAATTGCGTTGCGGAAGTGAAACATGCTAGAGGTTTACTTGCACCCGAAATTTTGTAACGAATGGGCTTTACAGATGGGAGTTGGGGAGTAGTCTCCCGCCCTCAACTTCTAATCCTATGAAAGTTCTTTCTTCCCTCGCCTCTGCCAAACGCCGCCACGCTGATTGCCAAGTCGTTAAGCGTAAGGGGACTCTTTACGTTATCAACAAGACAAATCCTCGCTTTAAGGCACGTCAAGG
>DIHU01000241.1 GCA_002420315.1 Akkermansiaceae bacterium UBA5688 | reverse complement strand
GGCCCTAAGTCCATTCCCATAGGCCGCGAGAAATCTTCTGCGATGGTTTTGACTTCGAAGCGGAAGGAGTCGACCGCTGATAAAAATGAGGTGGTGAGTAAGAAGATTAACAGGAGAGGCATGATAAAAAGATACTTCAAAGTTCTGGAGAAATGAGGGCTGGAAGGCAAGAGGACATTTAGCCAATCTCGCTTCTTAATTGTTTGAGAAAATCGCTCAGGAATTTGGTGCGTTTTTCGGCCAACGCTTTGCCTGCCTTCGTCTGCATAGTGTTTTTGAGGCCTAGGAGTTTCGCAAAAAAATGGTCGATGCAGTAATCGGTATCGTTTAGCGGACGATTTTTTGCGAATGGATCCTCCGAGTGGTAGAGATCTGATCCCATATGTCCCCCGAGCATGAGGCAGCGGCTTAGCCCAACCGCGCCAAGGGCATCAATCCGGTCCGCGTCTTGCAGGACTTTTGCTTCGATCGAATGAGGGGAAATGTTGGCAGAAAAACTGTGAGCCTCAATGGCGTGGTGAATGGCGTTAAAGTGTTCTTTTGGATATCCGTGTCGTTTGAGGGTGTTGACGGCGTGATCAGCTGCGAGTTGAGATGCAGTTGATCGTTCTGGGGAATTCTTGGCAACATGGACGCAGTCGTGAAGCCAAGCAGCGGGCAGAAGAACTTCCATTGAGAGATTCTCGGTTTTGGCAATCTTTTTTGTATTGAGAACGACTCGGCGGATGTGCTCCAGATCATGAGCAGGATCTCCTGATTGAATAGCGGACTCAAAGATTGCCGACCAGTTTGACATTTCTTCCTCTGTCATCCCCTTGAGTCTTGGCCTGTCTGTTGTAATGAACAAGGAATCAAAAGCTCAAATTTTCACGGATGGAAAAGGCTGAAGCTAAGGGAAGTAATACAGGAAAATCACCAAGGATTTCGTCGTGAGATCCCATAACTAGGAACAAGATATCTAGAGTGATCTAGGATGGGCGAATACGAACGGGACAAACCTTTAGTTCAGCAGTTTGGGTGACAGGGTCGTATCCTGAACCGGTAAGGATATTGACGTTGGTTTCGCCTTCGGTGAAAGTGGTTTGTTGACCATCAATGGTGATGGTGAGTTGCGAGGCAATGGCGGAGTTTGGGTCGTTGATCATGTGCTAAGGTGCGAGAGGGATTTACCCTAAAGAGGCAGAGGCGCGAAGTTTTATACGTGACGAGAGGAAAAACATTTCGAGGCGGCTGTGCCGCCGACCTCAGTGCTTATTTATCTCCAGATAACGTTGCGAATGGGTTGATTGGCTTTTGTTTTTACTAAAGCAGCTTCTACCTCCTTTCTGAATTTTGAGTCAGGCGGGGCGACGTTTATGAGAAGTTTGAGGTTCTTGGTAGCCTCTTCAAATTTGCTAAGGTTGGCTTGGGCATAGGCTAGGCTCAGGAGGTGGTTCGCGTTGCGGTTTTTGGAGATCAAGCAGAGACGGGTGGCTAGAGCGAGAGATTCCTGCGGGCTACGGACCTTTTCCTTAGGATGGGTGGAAAGGATGCGCGAAAGGAGGTTAGCTGCCTCGAGGAATTTAGGCGAAGTTCCAAGGATAGTTTTGCAGTTGGCGATAGCGTCTACGGGTTGTCCTCGTTCAAGTTGAGAAAGGACGAGGCGGTATCGTAAAATGGGATTTCCAGGGTTATTGTCGGCTGATTTTTTTTGGTAATATAAAGCTTGGGCGGGATCTTTGGCCTTGAGTGCGATACCGATGGCGTCATCGTAAATATCTAAGTTCTGGGGGTGGTAGGATATAGCGTCGTTGAGAATCGTGAAAGATTTCGAAAAATTTCCTGTTTCAGCGTTGGCAGTTGCTAGAAGGCGCAGAACGCGAATATCTTTGGGGAAAAGTTTGGAAGCGGCCTCGAGATGAGGCATGGCTTCGGTTGGGCGACCTTGCTGTCCCAAGATTTGGCCGAGAAGTAAAAGATTGTCGCTTTGGGTGAATTTTTCGCCTTTGAGGAAGGGCTTCGTCAGAGCTGAGCGGAGGTAATCTATAGCGAGTTCGGGTTTAGCACGTTGAAGTAGCTGTTGGGCCGTGCGTTGGGGGGTAGATGGTAAAGGTTTGCTGGTCCAGCGTCCAGCAAAGGGCGAGCCAGCTGAGCGACGTTTTTCAGAGGTTGTTGTTGCGAATTTTGTGTCGTTAATAATTTGCTCGATCGAAGCTGGACCTCGATAAATGGCGAGGAGCTGTCCTTCTTTGGAGACTAGGAAGCTGGTGGGAACAGGGATGGGGATCCAGAGGTCAATGATTGAAGCGTGGAGGGCGTCGAGTAGCTCGACGGCTTCAGGGCCCGCCATCCGGGTGGCGAAGGGTGAGTTGATAGACTTGAGATAGGCATTGGCCTGATCGTGGTGTTCTTGGTCGGCACAAAGAAGAGCGAGGGTCACGTTAGACGTTTTTAATTTGGCAGCTTGGGTAGCCCAAGTTTGGAGCTCTTGCTGGCAGTGCGGGCAGGCGCGGCTCCAAAGAGAGATTAGGGTGGTTTCAGAAATGGAGAGAAATTGACCATCAGCGGTGGGTATAGTTGGGAAGGTGTGGCCTGCCGGGGGAATGATGCGGGCGACGGAGGTTTTTTTCGGGATTGGTTGGGGTGCGGGCATAAGAACCGAATCTCGACGGGTTTTGCGATGGGTGACGGTCGTTACACCTTGGATGAGGTGGAGTTGTTGTTCAGTCTTAATACCCGTGAAGGTTTGCGATTTCGAGCCTGGCCAATGGACAACTACCTTTTCGATAATTGCATCTTTACCCAGTCCAAAATGCAGCCAACGGGAGGATTGGGCTAGGAAAGATTGACCAGCGTGGATGGTGCGAAGATGGGGGACTAATTGTCCTTTGAGATGGACTTCGACACGAGCTCCAATGGCATCTCGCGGAGTCGATTTTGCAGATCCAGTGAGATGAAGTGAGAGAAAGTTAGACTCAGATTTGAGGTTATTCTTTAGGAGTCGGACACGAGGAGCAGTGCGGTTTGTGACAAAGATATCAAGGTCGCCGTCGTGATCGTAGTCAATCAGTCCAATGGCACGGGCATCGTCAGCGAAATCCCAGCCGATAGTGCTGGAAACGTCAGCGAAGGGGGTGTTTTTCCCACAATTAAGGAAGGCATTGTTTGTTTCTCGTCCAGAAAACGATTTGTTTTCGTGGAGGAGACGATTGAGGGCCTTCCAACCCTGACGGTAGGATTGTAGGCCAAGGTTGTCACCTTGGGTATCAGTAGGAGATTGCGACACGACCTGTCGCCAGTAGACACTTCACAAATCACCAGTGTCTTCGGCAGTGATGAAGCCGTTCGCACCAAGAATATCGAGCCATCCGTCATTATTGAGATCTGCAAAAGTTGATCCCCAGCACCAGCGTGCCATGTTAGTCTTCGTTTCAATAGAGATATCTGTAAAGCCGCCTTTGCCGTTGGCGGCGAAAAGGGAGTTCCCGCGGGCCATTCGTTGGAAGGTTCCGGCGGCGTCTTTGTCGTGCTCAAGCTTCTTAAGGAAGCGGATTTGTCCCGTGACTCGGCTCCCAGCGCTTGAGAACATATTGGAAACATAGAGATCCATCCAGCCGTCCCGATTGAAGTCACCCCAGTTGGTTGACATTCCGGCGGCAGAGTCTTCGATGCCAAGAGGACCGGCAATATTGATGAAGAAAGGGAGCTTCCCGCCTTTGATTCCTTGGTTTTGGTAAAGACAGTTTCGGCCGAAGTCGTTGGCTAAGTAAAGGTCAAGGTCGCCGTCTTGATCGTAGTCCTCCCAGGAGGCGGCAAAGGAAAAGCGGGTGTTGTTTTGGTTGAGTCCAGTTTGCTCAGTGACGTCTTCGAAGGTCCAGTCGCCGTTGTTTCGCCAGAGGATATTTTGGCCTCCATTGTTGGCGTCGTGAAATGGAATGGGCTCTCCAAGAGCTCCGGCTCGTGCTGAAGATGTCGAGGGGTTGTAGCCGCAAACGTAAACGTCCAATAAGCCATCTTGATCAAAGTCAGCGGAGGTGAGGGAGAAAGATTGAGCTTTGGTGGAGCGACCAAAGGCAAGTTCGAAGTGGCCTTTACCGTCAATGTTGTCCATGAAGAGGATTTTAAAATCCTGTGAGATAACGAGGTCTTGGTCACCGTCGTTATCAAAGTCAAGGAAGAGGGCGGCGGCGCAATAATCGAGCCAATTAGTTTTTGATTCGACGGAGTAATCGGTGAGCGTCCCATCAAGATTTTGTAACAAAAGAAGGTTGGGGAGCCCGCCTTGTTGACAGAGATAAAGATCTTCGAGGCCATCGCCATTTACGTCGGCTATAGCGAGGCCATGGTTTGCAGCTGAATCGAGGCCGAAGTCGCGCGGAATGCGGCTGCGCCAGTGGTCGGTAGAGCGAAGAAGCTGGGATTGATAGGAGGGGTTTTGATCGAAGGCTGAAGCTGTGACATCAGTGAGGAGCCGGCTATTACTGGTCTGCTCGACCTCTTCATATTGTTTGAGGGTGATAGTCTCTAATTTAGGGGGGGAGGTTTCGGTCCAAGTGCAGGACCAATGAGCGTTGATTTGGAGGAGAGGGGATTTGAGGGTAATGAGGGAGTCCGAGGTTTTCGAGGTAACCGAAATCATCTTAATCTTGGTTTTGAACTCAGATTCTGATCGTGAATTAATTTTGGAATAGGGTATTTGGGCCGAATTTTCAGAGATTCTACGGACGGTGAGGCCGGCGTTTTGAAAGACAATATTGGTTTTAGGCTTGAGGAGCTGTGTGGATTTGAAATTTGTCGTAATATACTGGTTTTGTCGTTGGTGGAGGAGGGCATCGAGGAAATATTCGAGGACTATTTGATATTCCAAAGATTGAGCTTCGGATTCCCATCCGTCTTTGGAGGGGTCGATACGCTTGTAAGCATCAGCTAGTTCTTTCTGATATTGACGATTTTTAAGACCGGGATTCTGAGATGTTGCCCCGGATTGACTAAAAACCATCGTTGCGAGGGCCGATATAATGCCAATAACCGCTGCTTTCATAACTGGAATAGGTTGTTGTGGCTCTTGAGGGTTGTCCAGTCTGGAGCATTCTTCATGAAAGGTTT
>DIHU01000132.1:22847-27360 GCA_002420315.1 Akkermansiaceae bacterium UBA5688 | reverse complement strand
AAGGACGATCACCACCAAGACGATCAACCAGGTTTGTGCCTGAAAGTGGAGTGGGCCGAGATTGAAATGATTCACGAAGCGGGAGACGTTTTTGAGGTGCTGAGAGCAGGCGGTCCTGTTAATTTCGGTCGCAAACAGAGAATTGCCTCGGCAAGCAGGAAAAAGAGAACGGCAATGAGGAAAGCCCACCAAACCGGAGAGACTAGATTGTTGTCATCCTTTTTGCTCTCAAAGAGTGAGTAAGAAGTTCCTTCTAGGAGGGTGTTGAGGGCTTCCTGGTTAACGCGGAGAGGTGAGTTTTCCGCGGCAGGTCGATTAACGGCAATCACCCTTTCGCCAAGGCGATAGACTCCGGCGCGATACGATCCGAGAGCAGGTTCATAGTCCTCAAAAGCATCGAGGCGATCGCGAATTTCGTTGCCACGGAGTTTTGCTTTTTCACTTCCAGCAATCGCGCGATAACCGGAGTGGAGTCGGTCGGTGCCTTTTTCAAGGAGACGCTGAACAGCTACGAGATGAAGGGCCACAAACTCGAGGTTGGACCAACGATCATCGGGAAGAGTATTGATGAAGATTGCTGTCCCGAGACCTTGTAGTTGACGGTAAAGAAGAGGAGACCCGTCGTCCCATTCAGCAAGTGAGGTCCCATCACCCTGAATGCTGCAGCGCTTAACCCCCCGGACTTGATCAATTGGCATTTTTTGATCGCTCATGCTGTTTCGCCAAGGACCATCATCTTTGATCCATGATCCGTTGATAAAATATTCGTCCGCCGGAGCTTCTTGAATTAATCCCCAGGATGTCCCAAAAATGATATTATTAGATGGTTTTTCTGGTGGGAAGAAAATGACGGAGCCTCCAGACGTTGCAAATTCTTGAAGTTGGGCAGCAACAGCTCCGGTTGGGATCTGGGCTTGCCAGACAATGAGTGAAGCGGTCGACCAGTCAATTTTAGTCGTTTGGGTCAGGGCGATAATCTCAGAACTATAGCGGTCAAAGCCATCGGGTGCTGCTGCTTTGCGAAGGTAGTTGGCCGTGTTACCAGAAGGTTTCTCTGAGACGATCCACGATTGGACAGGTTCTTTGCCTCCAAATGCGAAAAAAACACTATTGTCGCGCGGATTATTGTCCGAGGGGATTCCGACCCACCCGCTGCCATCGACATCGGCTGCGCTTAGGGGGAGACGTTTTTGAAAACGAAGCTCTTGCCCATTCATGGTGACGCGCTCCGCTGAGCGGGCTCCTTTGAGGGAGTAAGTGATTGGGACGGTGGAGGTTCCATCGCCATTGCTGCGTGTTAATTTGAGATCAAGGAAAAGATTGTCTTCGACACGGCGAGAAGCGACGAGCTCGATTGCTACGTTTTGCGCAAGTTCGCTGCCTGATGAAAGAACCCTAAGCTTTGTTTTGTTGGGAAGGCTTTCGAGTCCGGTTCGAACAGCGTTCCATCTTGAGTCAGTGGGCCGCCAGTCTCCCCTCTGCATATCCGAAGCAAGCCAGATTTCAGTCTGGCCTGGATTAGTTTCGTCAATGTAATCAATCGCTTTAGTCAACAAGGTCGGAATGTCAGCCTGAGTATCGGTAGCAAAAGTAGTCGAAAGTTCTGGGAGTGCATCGGGTGAAGGGACTTCTTGGATATCTCCACTCGCGCTATCGATGAGAAGTAAGCGTGGAGAGCCCATTTTTTCAACGGCTTGGGAGACCCGCGTAATGACAGCTTCTCGATATGATGGGGCTCCGTTCTCTGCTTTAGTCTCCATACTTGCAGAACGATCAAGAACAAGAATCACGGTGTTTACTGATCCACTTCCTGATCCGAGGAATCCTCCCAAGAGGGGACGGGCTACCGCAAAAATAAGGGCGAAAATTGCCAAGGTGCGACAAATAAGAATTAGGATATGCTTAAGCTTCTTTTTTCCGCGCGATTCACGTGAAGCCTTAAGGAGGAAGCTTGTGGCCGCCCAATCGACGATACGAAAGCGCCGTCGGTTAAGTAAATGGATGATCACTGGGATGGAGGCTGCGAACAGCCCCCACAGGATCGGTTGTGAGAGGAAGCTTAGGCTCAAGGGTTGATTTAGCGTTTGGAATGGAGACGAGTCGTGATGAAGTTTGAGACAATTTCCTCATAATTGGCACTCGTCTGAAAGAGGTGGTAATCGGCGTAAACGTCGTGGCACTTACCTTCGACCTTATCTAAGAATTGCTTTAAAGCTGCGTGGTATTCGTCAGCGATGAGATTGGGTTCCGCGACAACGGTGGTGCTATCCTCAAGGTCAACAAATCGGTGTGGACGCTCGAAATGGAATTCGACTTCCTGAGGGTCGAGGAGATGAAAGACGGCGATGTCGTGTTTCCGGAATCGAAGGTGCTGAAGGGCATCTCCAAGTGCCTCGGTATCTGCAAAAAGGTCTGAGAGAATTATTACAAGGGCGCGTTGCTGAATCTTTTCTGCGATCTGGTGAAGGGCATCAACAAGACCAGTGTCGCCCGTGGGCTCAAGGTTTTGGAGGGAATCGAAAATCGCCTGAAGTTGGGCAGCCCGACGACTAGGAGGAATTTCGAGATGAATTTTTTCGTTGCAGCAGCTTAACCCGGTGGAATCACCCTGATTGACGATAAGGTAGGAGAGGGTAGCTACAATTTTTCGGGCAAAGTCAATTTTAGTAGGGTGATCACCAGATGAAAAATTCATTGATCCTGATGAATCAACTACGAAATAGGCGCGCAGGTTTGTATCGGCTTCGAATTCCTTAATATAGTAGCGATCAGAACGTGCATAGGCCTTCCAGTCTAGGCGGCGAGTATCATCGCCGGGAACGTATTTTCGGTATTCTGCAAATTCTACTGACGATCCCCGGTGGGGCGAGCGGTGTCGTCCGGCAACGTTTCCGATCATTGGTGTGCGCGACTCGAGAGGAATCGCCCCAAGACGGGCAAGCACTTCAGTATCGAGAAAATCGTATTTCATTTTTAAGAGTGCCTTAGAATTACAACAATTTTGATCTAGGATTAATCGGCTGCCAAGAGGTATTACTCAGGCTCGTTTGGTCGTGCCACTAGGAGAGTGCCTCAAAATGAAAACACTGGGCAGGAAGGCTAGGCATCATCGCGCATCTCCTCGACAAGACGAGCGACGATTTTCTTGGAGGTCATGCCTTGTGATTCAGCGGCGAAGTTTGTTAGGACACGGTGGCTGAGCACTGGGCTTGCGACAGCTTCGATGTCATCCAATGAGGCCATATAGGTGCCACGCAGCGCAGCCCGGGCCTTACACCCGAGAATGAGATATTGCACGGCACGAGGTCCGGCACCCCAGCCCACGTATTCCTTAATCCATTCCGGAGCGTCTGGTCCGTCGGGACGGGTTCGACGAACGATTTCGACTGCATAGTCATAAATGTGATCAGGAACAGGAACGCGGCGAACTAGGCTCTGAAATTTTAGAACATCTTCTCCAGTGAGCAACGGATTGAGAGGTTCTTTGTCAACACCGGTCGTTTCGCGGGCAATTCGTTTCTCCTCGTCAGCGCTTGGGTATTCCACGTTGATAAGAAACATGAATCGATCAAGCTGTGCCTCCGGAAGGGGATATGTTCCTTCTTGCTCCACGGGGTTTTGCGTTGCGAGGACAAAGAATGGAGCGTCGAGTTTGTAAGTCCTGCCAAGAACGGTTACATGACGTTCCTGCATAGCCTCGAGCATGGCGGACTGAGTTTTTGCGGGTGCTCGGTTAATCTCGTCAGCTAGGACGATATTGGAAAAGACTGGCCCTTTCACAAATTCAAACTCACGCTTTCCTGTCTGACCATGCTCCTGAATAATGTCAGTTCCTGAAATATCAGCCGGCATGAGGTCAGGAGTAAACTGAATCCGGTTGAAGCCAAGATGCAAGGTTTCAGCAATCGAGGAAACCAATAAGGTTTTGGCGAGTCCAGGAACCCCCATGAGGAGGCCGTGGCCACGAGCAAAGAGACAAATTGCGAGCTCTTCGATAACGGCTTCCTGGCCGATTATGACTTTTCCAAGCTCGGTTTTCAGTTCCTGATACTTTTGCCCAAGTTCATCGACAGCGGCGACATCATCCGAAGTGAGTGAACTCTTGGACGGATCTTGAGCTGCGGCTAGGTCATCAGAGATTTTGATAGGAGTTGGGCTTAATTTTTCTTCTCTGGATTCTTGGGCTGAGGTTGTAGTCACTGAGGTTGCCGTTGATGTCTCAGTGGCTAGAGGAGGGGAAGAGGCAGGCTCGGTAATAGGCTCGCTGTGAATAAGCTCAACGGGAGGGACAATCGGAGGCAGGTTGACGATGTAGTGGACCAAATTTCGATTGATTTTACGCTGAGTAGGCGGGGTGTTTGGAATGTGATTTTTAACCCTGTTTTTTCCAGCAATCGATTTCTTAGGGGAGGCTTTTTTTGCCGCCTTCTTTTTAGGCTTCGTTTTAGAGGTAGAAGTTGGTGGTGTAACTTTTCTTCGGGCAACTTTATGAGCAGGTTTCCAAGTATCTTTT
>DIHU01000132.1:0-22473 GCA_002420315.1 Akkermansiaceae bacterium UBA5688 | reverse complement strand
TTCTTAGCGATTTTTTTCACCATGGTTTTCTTTACAGATTTTTTCTTTGCCACGGTTTTTTTAACGGCTGATTTTTTGGGGGTCTTTTTTTTGGCTGAACGCCGCGGTTTTTTGTCGTTCGTCATTTGGTCGGAAATGGTAAAAAGGATAGATTGGAGTGTTCAAGAATGAAAGGCGAGACAAGTAAGTGGTTCTCCGAGAAGTTAAACAACAATTGCCCCATTCAAGCCAAAGAAAACACTACATTTCTGACCTCCTTTGGCAAGCGTATGGACCAGCTCAATTTGTGAGTTTTATTTTGAATGAAAAGATGGCGAGCTTCGCTGGATTTCTCGGTGAATTTTTAGCACAATACCTCTGTTGATGAGTAATCCCTACGAAGTCCTTCTGTATTATAAATATGCCCGTGTGGATGATCCTGAAGCTTTTGCGGCGGATCATCGTCTTTTGTGCCAGCGATTAGGGCTTCGTGGACGGATTGTGGTCGCTACCGAGGGCCTTAATGGCACTGTTTCGGGAACAAAGTCAAATTGCGCTAAATACCGTGAGGTCCTTGACTGCGACCCAATTATGGCTGGAATAGATTGGAAAATTGACCCGGAAGAAGGGCATGTCTTTCCCAAGCTCTCTATAAAAGTCCGTAATGAGGTGGTGACTTTGGAATTGGGCGAAGATGATTTTAATCCTGTGGATCGCACTGCAACTCATCTTAAACCATCGGAATGGCGGGAGGCTATGAAAGAGGATGATGTGGTCTTGCTTGACGCTCGTAATGACTACGAGTGGGAAATTGGGCGGTTCGAAGGTGCTATTCTTCCCAATGTGCCCAGCTTTAAAGATCTTCCAAGGTGGATTCGGGACCATCGGTGTGAATTAGAAGGTAAAAAAATCCTTACTTATTGCACAGGTGGAATTCGATGTGAAAAATTCAGTGGATTTCTTCTGAATGAAGGATTCGATAATGTGTTTCAGCTAGAAGGTGGGATTGTAAGCTACGGGAAAAATGAAGAAGTTAAGGGGGAAGGTTATGAGGGTGAGTGCTATGTTTTTGATGAAAGATTGAGTGTTTCCGTTAACCAGACTGAGGGAGCTAAGCTTGTCTCAAAATGCCGCAGTTGCGGAATCCCAAGTATTCGATATCGCAATTGCGCTTGGATGCCTTGCAACGCCCAAATCCTCCTTTGTGAGGATTGTGAAAAGACAATGGGTCGATACTGTGATTGTCGATGTAAAGAGATCGACTTGATGAGCAGGTCAGCAGTGATTGGAATCTAGCGCCTTAATGAAATTTTCAGGGTCATCGACTTGAGGTAGTGCTAACTGTGGTAGCTTGTAGGCCGCAATGATCTCGGGAAGCAGCCTCATCAATACCGACTTCTTCGTGGCTTTCTGCACGTGAGGTAAAGACCACAATTGAAAATAGAACGCAAAGATTTGAGATCAGCTTTAGCATCTCCAGAGGTGAAAAAAGGCTAAAGTTTTTCGTCAGTCTAGGTAATTTATCCTTTTTTAATTGCATCCAGCTGGAATTCGGGCGAAGTTCGGCTGAGAAAAGATAACCAAGAAGATAAGAATTGTCAGGAAATAAATGGACTCCCAAAATTTAATGTCTGAAGTCAAACTTTCAAACGACGAGTCGACTAAAACTGCTAGCAACTACCTTCGAGGAACCATTGCTGATGGATTGGCTGACGAATATACGGGATCCGTCTCGAGGGAAGATGAGCAGTTACTTAAATTCCATGGCACTTATCAGCTGGATGACCGAGATGTTCGTATCAAGCGAAAACGTGCCAGGCTAAAGTATTCTAACGAGCGACAAGATGGAGAGTCTTTAGTCATTCGCGTCGGAATAATCCGCGAGATTACTCACGGGAGTAAGGCGCACAAGGAGCATGAATCTGTATGAAGATCACTCATTTACCCGCAGAGAAATCCTTAAACGCCGATCCTAAGCCAGAGGAGTTATCGGCGCTTTTGGAGCCGCTAAAGGCACACGAACGAATCCTGCAGCTGAAAGAGATTTATCGGTCGCGATTGGTCGCAAGTTCCAGTTTTGGACTTCAGGCCTCTGCTATGTTGCATCTGATCAGTAAGCACGCCCCTGAAATTCCAATTATCTTTGTCGATACCGGATATTGTTTTCCTGAAACTTATCAATTTGCCCATTCATTTATCGAAGACTGGAAATTAGATATTCGAGTTTTCAACCCAGCTATTACGGCTGCTCGTCAAAAAGCTCTCTATGGTAACCTCTGGGAACAGGGGGAAGAGGGCAATAAAAAATATGCTTTGCTAAACAAGGTTGAACCTATGAATCGTGCGCTCTCCGAGATTGGTGGCGACGTTTGGTTGAGTGGTCTCCGCCGTAGCCAATCTTCGACAAGGGTAGAGCGTGCTTTTGCTGAAAAGCAAAAGGCAACAATGAAAGTTTATCCGATTCTAGATTGGGCGGATGCCCAGTTGGAAGCTTACTATAAGGAACACGATCTTCCTCGGCACCCTCTTGAAGAGCAAGGGTTCCTAACAATGGGAGATTGGCACTCGACCCGGAAACCGAATGCCGGGGAAACTGCGGAGGACACCCGCTTTGGTGGGACTAAATACGAATGTGGACTTCACCAAGAATCTGGTCAAATTGACTATCAAATCTAACCAAGAAAATAAATGAGCATTGCTGAAAACATTGTCGATACCGTCGGCAACACTCCGTTAATTAAATTAAATACTGTGACCGAAGGGCTTGATTGCGAAGTTTTCGTTAAGGCGGAATTTTTCAATCCACTGTTTAGTGTCAAAGATCGTATTGGAAAAGCGATGATTGAGGCTGCGGAAGAAGATGGTGTTCTTAAAGCTGGAGGAACGATTATCGAAGCGACTTCTGGAAATACTGGTATTGCCCTCGCCTTTGTTGCGCGAGCGAAAGGGTATGAATGTATTTTAACTATGCCAGAAACGATGTCGATCGAGCGCCG
The DNA here is from genome assembly GCA_002420315.1 of Akkermansiaceae bacterium UBA5688. Classification (GTDB taxonomy): domain Bacteria; phylum Verrucomicrobiota; class Verrucomicrobiia; order Verrucomicrobiales; family Akkermansiaceae; genus SW10. The sequence continues at coordinate 19,498 of DIHU01000132.1, read as the reverse complement.
GATTCTTCTTCGAAGCCTGGGTGCGCAGATCGTTCTTACTCCAGGGCCGCGCGGCATGGGCGGAGCTATTGCTAAGGCCAAGCAGATTCTAGCCGAGACTGAGAATAGTTTCGGTCCTAGTCAGTTTGATAATCCTGCCAATCCCCAAATCCATAGAGAAACAACTGCTGAGGAAATTTGGCGCGACACTGGTGGCGATATTGATGCGATTGTTGCCGGAGTTGGCACGGGGGGGACCATCTCGGGGGTTGGAGAAGTGATTAAAGGTCGCAACTCCGACTTTAAGGTCATAGCAGTTGAGCCAGAGAATAGCCCAGTGATTGGTGGCGGAACTCCCGGGCCTCATAAGATTCAGGGAATTGGAGCCGGTTTCATTCCTGGTAATTTGAATACCGCGATCATAGACGAGGCGATAACTGTAACTAATGAAGAGGCTTTTGAAATGGCGCAGAAATTGGCTCAGCTTGAAGGTCTTCCGGCGGGGATTTCTACTGGAGCAAATGTTGCCTCGGCACTGAAAATAGCGTCGAGAGATAGCTTCAAGGGAAAACGCATTGTAACAATTGGGTGCTCATCTACCGAACGGTATTTGAGCACTCCCCTCGCCGAATCTTATCGGGAGGAGGTAGCTAACCTTCCTGTTTCGGAGCTGCCCGATTAGTGGATTGTTCTTCTGCTCGGCACCATGCAAAAGCCCCGACTGGATACAGTTGGGGCTTTCTACTGGGGTTCTAGTAGGCGTTAGCTGATGTTTTGAAGAAGCCAGTAGATCGGCTGGGGCCAGAACCCTAAAATGATTACTAGGGTAGTTAATCCGGCAATTGAGCGGAAGGCGATTGGCCTAATTTTGATGGGCTCAGAATCCAGCGAGCTTCTCCAATACATGGCCCGTATGATTTGGAAATAATAATAAAATCCTGCCGCAACTCCAATGAATCCGAGTGAGACTGCAACCCAAAGTTCAGCATCAATTGCGGTTTTAAAAGCGAGGAACTTTCCCCAAAACCCCGCTGTGAGAGGAAGTCCAGCAAGGGCTCCGATGATAATCGCAGTCATAATTGCAAGAAGAGGGTGTCTTCTTCCCAAACCTTCAAAAGCTGAGATATCATCCGAACCGGTATTTCGATGGATTATCGCAAGAATGAAGAATGCTGCGAAAGTCATGATCAGATAGATCGTGAGATAAAAAGCGATGACCTGTTTCGAGGTGAGTTCATCAGTGGCAGTTTGCCACGCTGCCATTGGAAGCAGGATGAAACCTGCATTCGCGATTGAGGAATATGCGAGAAGGCGTTTAAAGTTTTTCTGTGGAATTGCCGCTAGATTACCTAAGAGAATAGTAGCTCCAGCAAGAGTAGCTAAGATGAAAGTCGTTTTTGCTGCAATGTCAGTTCCGCTGTTTAGGAAGGGCTCGGTAACTCGAATAGCAATTGCGAAACCTGCAGCCTTAGATGCAATAGAAAGGAAAGCAGTTGTCGGTGTTGGTGCACCTTGGTAAACGTCAGGGACCCAGAGATGCATGGGAACAGCGCCAACTTTAAATGCGAGTGAAACGAGAATAAGGGCGAGACCGAAAAGTAGATAGGTGGAATTTTGCTCGGTAATACGTTCGCCAATTAAAGCAAGATCTGTCGTCCCCGTCGCTCCATAGATCCACGCAATGCCGTAAACAAGAAAACCCGTTGAAAGAGCGCCAAGAATAAGAAATTTCACACCAGCTTCGAGTGAACCGACGTTTCGTCTCATGTATCCAACTAAGATATATGATGTGATCGTCGTTAGTTCGAGTGCCACAAAAAGTGAAACAAGATCTTTTGCGGAAGCCATCCACATCATGCCGGCACAAGCAAAAAGAAAGAGGCAATAGTATTCACCAGTCCCGTCTTCAGAGTCCGGGTTAGCCGTGAACTTTGAAAGAATTTTACGATGATCGAGCGCAAGGAGGAGCGTTAGGATAGTCGCTATAATTATGAAAAGTTTGAAAAATATGGCTAAAGGATCAAAAGCGTAAAATCGGGTAAGTTCGGCATTTTCAGCGCCAAACCCCTTGTCAGCGAAGAACAAAAGGATCACCGAGAAACACAGGATTGAGATCGCGCCAATAGCGATTGGGAGCTTTCTTTTCGGGGAAGTGAAGGCTTCTAGGAGAAGCAAGACCAATCCGCCGACAAGGACGATGATTTCTAGCAAGTAGGAAGGCATTGGAAGCGGAACTTTGAAAAATTATTTTGAAGCTTGTTCGGTATCTGAAGGGAGAGCTTCGGGTTCATCTAGGAACTGGAGTAGCGAGTTTGGATAAAGTCCAACGATAAGGAGGGCTATCGCAAGGATCCCAGCTGGAATTTGGCAAAAGGGCCCAAAGTCCTTAACGTGTTCTGAACTCGTGTGGCTGACCGGTGCTCCTTGGAAGGTCTGTCGATAAGCTCTCAGCATATAAACTGCACTTATAACGACGCCCCAAAGAGCTAAAATAGTAGCTGTTTGGACAGAGCCGAGACTTTCACCATTGTAGCTTTTGAATCCCGATAGGAAAACGAGGACCTCACCGGAAAAGTTTGCCAGGCCCGGAAGTCCAATCGACGCCATTGCCGCAAGGCCGAAAAGGAATGCGAGGCGTGGTGCGGCTTTCGCAAGTCCTCCCAGTTCAGCAAGTTCGACGGTCCCAGTCTTCCTGCGGATCGTGTCGGTGAGCATAAACAGGAGTGCGATGCTCACCCCGTGGGCAAACATCAAAATTACTGCAGCAGGTTTCGCAAGGGGATTGGCTTCAAAGCTGCCCGATTCTATGAGAGCAGCGAAAGCTAGGAAAATATACCCCATGTGCATCACTGATGAATTTCCAAGGATCATATCAAGACGCTTTTGGTTGATTGTGACGAATCCTACCCAAAGAATATTACAGAGAAGGAGGACGATGAGCCAAACGAGCCAGTCTTGCATTCCAGCCGATACCATGGGGTAGAGTCTGATTAGGCCATAAAGCCCAAATTTTTTCAGAACGCCTGCATGGAGCATGGCGACGGGTGCTGGAGCTGAGGCGTATGCGGGAGCAGCCCAAGAGTGGAAAGGGAAGAGGGAGATAAGAACCCCAAAGCCTACGATGAGAAGAGCTGCGATCCCCGACTGAGCATCCTTTGAGATAGAAGAAGCGAGAAGATCATCGAAAAGCCAAGTTTCTGAACCACTAGCTGAAACGAGCCAAATGAGGCCTGCCAAAAGAATGATAGAACCTAAAGCGAGATAAATCGTGATTTTCCAAGCCGCATTTTTCCGATCGCCCGAGCCGAGTATTCCTATCATTAAAAATGTTGGAATAAGAGCGAGCTCATGAAAGGCGTAGAAGAAAAATAGATCAGTGGAAAGAAACGCGCCCAAGCCGCCTGCCCCGATAAGTAGAATCGATGAATACCATAACTTATCGCGTCCTTCAGGACACTTCCCAGACATGACTGCTGCGAAAAGAACTAGCACACTTAAAATGACCATTACTAGGCTCATTCCGTCGTAGAAGCCGAGACAGAGGTGGATATTTGGTTTTGAGAGAACCTTCCACGAGAGATCCCAAATTGAGGCCTTCCAAAAAAAAACAGTGCCAAGTCCGAGCAGTAGGTTGGCGGAGGCAGCAATTGTTGCAATCGACCTTGCTTTAGCGAGACCGGCCAATATTGCGAAGGCGGCGAGGAATGGGATGAGAATGAGGATGATGCTCATGAAACAAAGACCGTGAGGTAAATGACTAAAAGAACGCCAACACCGAAGAGGACGGCGTAGCCCTGAAGATTGCCGGACTGAAGTCGTCCGAAGATACGACCAAAGCCACCGGCCGCTCGCGAAAACCCATCAACAAGGAAACCATTAATGACCAGCTCGTCAAAGAAATGGATAAAGGCTGCAAGAGTATCCTGACCGTAGCGAACAACTTTCGCGTAAGCTTCATCGACATAAAACTTATTGCGGAAGTGTTTAAAAACACCTCTGTTTTCCAAGGGATCTTTCTCAGTATTACCGTAAAGCTTCCAAGCTAGAATAAGTCCAATCACGACAGCGGAGATTGAAGCGATGAACGCTGGGGCATCCGGGTGAAACTCAAAAGGCTTGTAAAGTGGTGAGATGTTGTCCCCTAAGAATTGATATCCGGAAAAAATAGCCATAAGTGCTAGGGCAATCAATGGAGCAGACATGAGGGGGCCAACTTCCTTTGAATGTTGAGCGCTATCACTTCTAGGATTCCCTAGAAAAGCTACGAAGAAGAGACGGAACATGTAGAAAGTAGTGAGGCAAGCCACCAGTGCGGCAATTCCAAAGAGGGCCCACTGTCCACTATGGGCGGCAGATTCAAGGATGTGTTCTTTAGAGAAGAAACCGGAAGTTCCCGGGACACCGCAAAGAGCAATTGTTCCGATCCCGAAAGTGAGAAAAGTAACGGGCATAGTTTTTTTCAAACCACCCATCTTCCAAATATTCTGCTCATGATGGCAGGCGAAGATGACGGCGCCCGAGCCGAGAAAGAGAAGGGCCTTAAACCAGGCGTGAGTGAAGAGGTGGAACATTCCCGCTTCTGGGTCCAGAAGTCCTACGGCCATGACCATGTAACCGAGCTGGGAAAGAGTGGAATAGGCGAGGATCTTTTTAATGTCGTCCTGTTGAGTAGCCATCAAGGCAGCGAGAAGGGAAGTGATCGCACCAATCCAAGCAATAACATCCGGTCCCCAAATGGAGTCGAGAGTCTCAATTCCAACCGCACTAAAGAATCGGACCATCATGAAAACGCCTGCTGCAACCATCGTTGCGGCGTGAATCAGAGCAGAAACTGGAGTGGGGCCTTCCATCGCATCTGGGAGCCACACGTGAAGAGGAGCTTGTGCCGATTTGCCCATGGCCCCCATGAATATTAGAAGGATGGCGGATGAGAACATCGTCAGTGAGGGCACGATCGTTTTAGAGTGGCCCCCTCCAGCAAAGAACTCGCTTATGCCATTGAAGGTGAAGCTCCCAGTGATTCCCCAGAGGATAAGGATGCCGATCATGAAACCAAAATCACCAATCCGATTTGTGAGGAAGGCTTTTTTTGAAGCATCGGCCGCGGAGTCTTTTTGATACCAATGCCCAATGAGAAGATAGGAGCTCAGGCCGACTAACTCCCAAAACATGAACATCATTATGAAGTTGGTGGCAAGGACGATCCCTGTCATCGAGAACATAAAGAGCGACAGTCCGCAAAAGTAACGAGCTAGTGCTGAATCCTCCTTCATGTAGGCGAGGGAAAACAAGTGAACAAGAAAGCCAACCCCGGCGACCACGAGCATCATGCCTCGGGACAGTCGATTTAATTCATAACCGATTTCGATCCCATCGAAACCAGGAATGGAGGCCCAAGTGAATGAACCTGAAAGATCACTTCCTTTCGAAATGATCACTAAGGTGAGCACGAGAGTCACCGCCGCTGAGCATGTAGAGACTAGAGCTGAGAGAGATTGCTTCTTTTTGAGTCCAAGATGAATAGCCGCAGCCGTCAGGAGCGGGAGACCGAGGATAAGCCAGGGAAGTGATTCCATGAGAATTCGAAGTTCGTGGGGTTAGCCGCGCATTGAGGTGAGTTCCTCGACGTTAATGGTTTGGCGGGCACGGTAGAGAGCCACGATGATCGCAAGCCCAACAGCGACCTCGGCGGCGGCAACAGTAATGATAAAGAAGACGAAAACCTGGCCGTTATAGTCGGGCAGCCCGTTCAATAAATGGAATCTTGAAAAAGCGACTAGGGTAAGACTAGCCGAGGCAAGCATCAGCTCAAGGCACATAAAAATCACAATGATGTTTTGCCGGACGATGACGCCAGCAAGTCCGATTGCGAAAAGTAAACCAGAAACAAAAAGGTAGTCGTTAAGTGAAGCCATGAGGAAATACAATTGTTAGGAGTCAGTGGGAACTTGCTTGTTCGACCTCTTGGAAAGGATCACGACGCCAATTGTTGCTACCAGGAGGAGGACTCCTACCACCTGGAGAGGGTAGTTGTAGCTCTTAAATATCGTATGACCTATAAGATTGGTGTCTGGAAGTTTGGAGCTTTTTTCATGAGTTAGGCTTTTGTAAATTGCCGATTGTTTCTCACGTGGGAATGTAATGTTATCTTCATCAGCCTGAGAAAACAGGATGGCTGACTTTCTCATCGAATCATTGGTGATTTCTTCGAATTCGATCTTTTTCCCCTCGGATCCGAGCTGGATCACGCCAAGAATTTGAACGACTAAGAGGAGAGGAATAACGAGACCCGCGATGACCGAAGAAGATTTAAATTTTACCGGTTTCTCGTCGTTCAGGTCGAGAAGCATTATGATAAAGATAAAGAGGACCATGATCGCGCCCGCGTAGACTAAAATTTGGACGATTCCAACAAAGTAGGCATTCAGTCCAATAAACAAACCGGCTAATCCAACAAAAGAAAGCACCATTGCGAGCGCGCTAGAAACCGGGTTGCGAAGGGCCACCAAAAGCACTCCTCCGGCGACAGCCATGAAAGCAAAAAGGTAGAATGCGAGGTTTTCCATAGCTTATTACTTTAGGTCGTTCCACTTATTGACAAGGCCAACACGCTTCCCCCCAATTTCGTAAAGCCGGTCCTTGTCGTGGACCATTTCGTTACGGTTAGTTCCCGTGATCACATAGTCAGGACGGAGATAGATGGCTTGCTCTGGACAAACTTCCTCACACATTCCGCAGTAAATGCAGCGGATCATGTCTATATCAAATTCTTGGGGACGCTTCTCTACCTTAGCCCATTCATTATCCGATGGAATTTCGCCGGGGGTGATTTTGATTGCTTTGGGTGGGCAGATAAACTCACAAAGTTGGCATGAGACACACTTCTCCCGGTCCCTTTCATCGGTCACTAAAGCAGGCGCTCCGCGATAATATTCGGGCAGCTTATCATCCCATTTATTTTCGGGATACTGCATCGTCACCCCGACACCAGAGGAGTTGAGCTCCTCAGCTCCGGTGGTCTTCCCGAAGAACGAACGGAAAGCGTGTCGAAGGGTAATAATCATCCCCTTGAAGATGGCTCCGAAGTATATTTTTTCACCTACGGAAAGCTTGGGGCGCTCAACTTTGACGATTGCCATGGTTAAATTAGAAGAGGTTGGGAATAAGTTGGGATTCTAAACAGCAGTTGCTGTAGGTTTTTTAAGAGAACCTTTGGCAATATTTATTAGAAGAATGGTAGCGGTAATCAACAATGCGAATCCTATTGCAACACCTACGATTCCAATACTTGGGTAAGCGATGACGAGTGCGGCGAGGAAAACGTTAATGAGTGCGGCTTCAAAGAAAACGATCCATCCCAGATTCATTAATTGGTCATAGCGAAAGCGTGGAATTGTCCAACGGACCAAGATGAAAAACAAGATGAAGAAGGTTACTTTGCCCAGAAAGACTCCGATGTGTAGGAGGCTGACCCACCAAGCTCCGGCTGGGAGGAGATTGTCGATACCAAAACCAATTGACCATCCACCGAGAAAGAGAGTCACAATAAGTGCCGATCCAACCACCATCGCGGCATACTCACCCATGAAGAAAAGAGCGAACTTCATTGAAGAATACTCGGTGTGATAACCGCCAACGAGCTCAGTTTCACATTCAGGAAGGTCAAAAGGCATCCGATTAGTTTCCGCAAAAATCGAAGTGGTGAAGATGATGAATGAAATGAAGATGGGAATGAGAAAAAGGAGTCGCTGGATTGATGCCTGCGGATCCGCCCAATAACCTGAGCCTATTATAAAACCGCCATCATTCCAGAGAGGAAGAAGTAGCCACCCGTTAGTGACCTGATCTTCGACAATATGGCCAAGGTTTAAACCTCCAAAAAACATTAGCACTGGAACGATCGAGAGGCCGAGGGCGATTTCGTATGAAATCATTTGAGCACAAGCGCGAACCCCTCCAAAGAAAGGATATTTTGAATTTGAAGCCCATCCAGCCAAAGTGATCCCGTAAACGGAGAGTGAGGCAATCGCAAAAATGTAAAGCGGCCCAACGTTAAGATCGGCCACAGCCATTGGAATGACTTTTCCGGCAATTTCCATCGGGCTTCCAAAAGGGATGACAGCCATTGTGAGAAGGGCGGGAACCACAACTAGAACGGGGGCTAGCCAAAAGAAAAACTTCCGAACGTAAGAGGGCGTAAAATCCTCCTTAAGGATAAATTTTAAGCCGTCAGCAACAGGTTGAGTGAGACCACCAATCGGAAGGTCGAGATCCTTCTTGAATCCAAGAATTGAAAGGGGAATCATTGTCCGATTGGGGCCGACTCGATCCTGAATAATAGCTGAGAAACGGCGCTCAAAGATCACGCAGATACTGACAAAACTCATCGTGATGCCGATAAAAACGGCGATCTTGATAGCGGCTGCGATGAGGAGAGTGGTGTCCATGAGAGGTAGAATCTGTTATGGTTCTGATTATCCGACGATTTGGCCTGATTCTACCCGAGCTTTTTCTTGCTCAAGGAGAGGAATAGCAACTCCAGTCTCAGTGATTTGAATTCCGAGGTCCCCAATTGAGCCGAAGGTCTGGCCTTCAAATTCGGTGACTTCGGAGGAAATGTTATTCAGAATAGTGTCTATCGAGGCGGGTGGACTAAAATTTTCATCAAGTTGCGACAAGAGAGCGGCGAGGAATTCCCAGTCGTCGCGAGACTCACCTGGTGCAATGATCGCCTGGTTAGCCCTCTGTAATCTCCCGGTAACGTTAACGTAGGTTGCGCGTTTTTCTGCAAATCCTGCTCCTGAGAAAACGACTTTTGCATGGGAAGCAGTTGGATTGGCGTGAGTGTGAGAAACAACTAAGTGATCGATTTTTTCAAGGTCCGTGGAGTCGAAGCCGGCCTCCTCAAGTAGATCTTCGGAGAGAACAATCAAAGCCTTGATTCTTCCAGACGAAACTCCTTCGCGAATCGCATCGAGTTTCTCGGATGGGTCGGAGGTGCCCCAAATCAAGGAAGCTCCGGTTGTGTTAGGATTACGATCCGCTGAGATAAGCTTGCCATCTGTTTCACCGATACGGGGCACGGTCGCTACGAGCTCGGTCCCAAGAGCAAGTGCGATTTTTTTAGTGAGATAGAGTTCCTCGTTGCTGAGGCGACCCGAAGCAATTATCGCAACCTCGTCTGATTGTCTCATTCCGAGTCCCGACGCAGCCATGGCTATTGCTTCAATCCAAGAAACTTGAAGGTGCTTTCCACCCTCCTTAACTAAAGGCCCACTGAGACGGTCATCTGCTTGAAGATCGTTGAATGAAAGTCTGTGACTATCTGGCATCCAGGATGAGTTGACCTCGTCGTTTTGACGAGGTGTCACTCGGAAAACTTCGTTGCCCCGGGTCCAAATCACGGTATTAGCTCCTGTTCCGCAGTTTACATCAATGCTCTTAGTCTCTTTCAGGAACCAAACTCGCATCTGAAAGCGAAAATCGTTTGAGGTGAGGGCCCCAACCGGACAAATATCAGCAGTGTTAAGTGAGTAGTTATTATCAAGCCGATAACCTGGATGAACAGTGACAGAAGTGTGGGTGCCTCGCTGAGAAAAGCCTAAGACGGGCTCCTCGGCTATTTCGTCCATAAAGCGAATGCAGCGGCTGCACATTACGCAACGCTCATCGTCGAGGCGAATGTTTTTGCCGATATCGACATTTTTAGGCTTTTTGATCTTGGTTTCCTTAAACCGGGATTCACCGCGACCATGTTCAACCGAAAATTCTTGGAGCTTGCACTCGCCAGCTTGATCGCAGATTGGGCAATCTAGCGGATGATTAATCAGAAGAAACTCCATGACGCCTTCACGTGTCTTTTCAACTAAATCACCGCTGGTTCGAATTCCCATATTTTCGGCAACCGTATTAGCGCAAGCAATAACAGGGCGAGGCATCCATCCAATTTCTTGGTAACCATCGTCACCGTAAACAGGGCCTTGCCCTGGTGCTGGGCGCGGAGGCATTCCCATTTGAACTAAACACATACGGCAGTTACCTGGAGAAGAAAGCTTGGGGTGATAGCAATAGTGGGGGACTTCTTTCCCGACCAATTTGGCAGCCTCGATCATCCTTGTCCCTTTAGGGACTTGGAGCCACTCGCCGTCGATCTGGACGTTGACCATGCCAGTTGCGGCAGCTAGATCTTTTGGAAGCTCCTTTTCAGCCTTAACGGTATTTGCCGGGGCATCTTCGCTCATCGTGTTATCGGGCAGTTACGGGTGTTAAGACAAAGCTATAAGACAACCTTGCCTAGGACGATTATGCAAGCGGACTTGAGGTCCGTAAAGCGACTTTGTGAAATTTTTCACAAAGTCTTTCAATCTTTCTAATTATCTGTTGCTCCCCAAGCAAAGCTATCTGCCTCCAAAGGGCCTGAGATCCTCAAGTTGATGTCAACTTGAAACAGAAAATATAGTTAACAAAGCCAAGATATTAACCTAGCTTGGAGTTTTTGCGAGTTTTTGTCCGTCGTGGAATTTTTGAGGAAGAATTGCTCATCTTGCTTGCGAAAATCTCACTTTCTCCTTGCGTGAATCTCTCCAGCCTAATATTTCCCCGCCGTCGCGATGCTGCAAGGTAGAGTGGCCCACGAGAAACTTACAGGGGTAGGTGGCCGAGTGGTTAAAGGCGGCAGACTGTAAATCTGCTCACGTATGTGTACGCTGGTTCGAATCCAGCCCTGCCCACCATTTTCGATCAAGGAGTTACGAGATATCGTAGCTCCTTCTTCGTTTCGGGGAATGGGTAAAAAACCCAATTCAGCAAAAGAGTTCCTTCAGAATATTAGTTCTCGATTACCGCATGAACTTGTTGAGTTTGGCTGAGATGAAAAATAGCTTCTCCAGAGGTGGGACTATTCCATGATTCGGATTCTCTAAGTGCTTGTTGTGTAAATAGGTGGGCTTTTTTCCCCGCGTTCGGTAAATCTAATCCCGACGAAATGGCCGCCGCAAGAGCGGCGGAGAGCGTGCAGCCTGTGCCATGAGTTTGGGGGAGTTCTAAGTGCTCATGTTCAAAAACGTGTAATTTACCATTCTCTTTGAATAGGTCCCGATGTGTTTTAGTGTTTTCGAAATGACCTCCCTTCAGATAGGTCGAAGCGCCAAAGGTAGATGATAATTCATCCACTGCAGCTTCTTGATCTTCTTTAGTGATGACAGATTTCCGGAGTAGAATACCAGCCTCTGGAAGGTTCGGTGTAATGATTGTTGCAAGAGGGAGGAGGCTTTCGCGAATGGTGTCGAGGGCGTCTTCCCTCATCAGGAGGTCACCAGTTGAGGCAACCATGACTGGATCAACGATGAGAGGAATATTGGTGTCAGCAAGTAGCTCGCAAACCGCTTTAATATGGGCCTTCGAATAGAGCATTCCTGTTTTGATCGCGCCAATGGGATAGCTCTCTAGTAAAAGGCGGACCTGATCTTGCAAGACGTTCGGTGGAACGGGGTGAACTTGACTTACCTTCAGAGGAGTTTCAGAAACGACGCACGTCACGGCTGTCACACCAAATACTCCGAAGCTTGAAAAAGTTTTTAAATCGGCCTGCAGGCCCGCGCCGGCCGAACTATCCGAGCCGGCAATTGTGAGAGCGATTGGAGTTTGCATTTCTTTAGCTTAGTTCTTCTATTCTAGCCTGCAAGTTTGCTCGGATGCCCTTGCTCCGGAAAATGCATTCTATAGGCTCGGCTATAGAGATGGAATTTCAAGAACTACCAGATCTTAGGGTTAGAATAGAAAAGGTGGTCTTTGCTCCTCAGTTGGAAGCACCGCCCGAGAAGCCATTTCCCTTCGCCTATTTCATTTGCATTATAAACGATTCTTCACAGACGATTTCGATTCTTGCCCGAAAATGGATCCTGAGAGATAGGAAAGGGGAAATAGTAGTTGTTGAGGGAGAAGGAGTGGTCGGCGAATCTCCCAAGTTAATGCCTGGGGACACTTTTTCCTACAACTCATATCACGTGATAGCGGGCGATTCCAAAGTTACCGGAGCATTCTTTGGGGTGGATTCAGAGGGGGCAGGAATCTTTGCTAAAATCCCCCCATTTTCTCTCAAGTGCCCGTCCGGTCATAAATAACCTTATCCATAAGGCAATCGTGATCTTCGATGGGAAGTTGATCGACCACTTGGCACTCGAATCCCACTCCAAATATTCTAGCTTTAGGGAACCTAGGAATTGCTCGGTCGTAGAATCCACCGCCTTGACCAAGACGACGTCCTTCGCGCGTAAACGCCACTCCAGGACAAATTATAAAATCGAGATGAGCTGCATTGGCTCCTTGGTCAGGTTCCAAAATCTTGAAAGCTCCCAGGCTAAGTTGTTCAATTTTTTTAAACCGAACAAAATTCATTTCTCCCGGCCCGCTGACTTTAGGAAGAAACCATTTTATATCTGGCTGGGATACGATCAAGTCAAGAAGTTGTGGCTCGCTCGGAAGGCCTGCAAAGATTGCAACTTGGGATCCATTTGGAAATCTAAGTTGTGCACGAATCTTTCGAGACGCCTCATTGATTTGAAGCTTGTTTAAATGTCTCAGTTGATGGCGAATCTCTTTCCTGATCGCGGCTTTAGAAAATGGATTCGATGGCATTTTAATGGATCGGTAAAAGTGCTTCGACTGCTAGTCTTTTATTAATCAGTCAGGATTTAGAAAGAGGGAGTAGTTCTTTTCTATTCTAGATGGTGTCGTCCGGAAGATGGTGGTTATCAGTTTTAGACCTTGAGCCAAAAGTTCCGGGCTCCATCCCAAAGATTTACTCTTTAAGATATCGCCCAAGCGATTCACGAAGCGCTGTCCGAGCGCGAAAAAGCTGACTCTTTACGGCTGGGACTGAAATTTCCAAGGTGCTAGCGATCTCTTCATAGGGCATTTTTTCGTAGCGCCGCAGAATAACCGCGAGGCGTTGTTTTTCAGGAAGAGAAGAGATTGCCCGATCAATTTCTTGTCGAAGTTCGTTTTGTTCAATGGATTTATCAGGTCGAGAGTCGGAGTTTTTGTCCTCAATACTCTGTCCCCAATTTTCCTCTAGTGCATCAAACGATGACTCGTTTTTCCCAGATTTTTTTCGGGTCGCATTAAAAACGAGATTTCTTGTGATGGTGAAGAGGAAGGTCGTGAATTTGGCGGTGGGCTGGTAGCGTTCAGCGGATTTCCAAAGCCTGATGAAGACCTGCTGGGCAATATCTTCAGTGTCAGGGCTCTGGTTTGTCATTTTTGCAACTGTTCCCAGAACCGCGGGCTGATGCTTTTCGACGATCTTGGCGAAAGCGTTTTCGTCACCACGAGCAACATCTGCCATTAGTGCTAAATCTTCCTCATTTCCTTGGTTCCCCATCGGTTGGTTTATCTAACCCCGTGAGACGTTGGCAGTCGCGCGAAAATTTCACCCTTCTTCTCCCTCGACGAGATTCTGAAAAGTTTGACGCTTTCTTGCGACCTGAACTTGATCACCGTCGATAAGAATCTCAGCTGGTAGTGGGTGGGAATTATAATTAGTTGCCATGACCATTCCATAGGCCCCTGCACTCATTAGTGCGATTAATTCGCCGGGCTCAAAATTGGGGACCTTACGGTTTTGGCAAAAGAAATCACCACTTTCGCAAATGGGCCCTACGACGTCCATAGGTTGAGTCGTATCTGTGGGTTCCGCGACTGTCACGATTTCGTGGAAACCCTCATAAAGGGCTGGTCGAATTAAGTGGTGCATCCCTGAATCGACAATTTTAAATGTCTTGGATGCCCCCTTTTTTTCGTAGAGACACTTCGTGACTAAAATACCGGCGTTACCAGCAATAAAGCGACCTGGTTCTAGAAGGATTTTAAGGCCAAGGGGCTCAAGTAAAGGAATGATCTCAGAAGAGTATTGTTCGGGAGTTAAAGGGCGGGTTTGATCAGATTGGTTTGTCCACCATGATTCACTTCCTGAGGCTAAAGCTTGTTCATAAACGATCCCGATACCGCCTCCGATGGAGAAAAATTCGATGTCGTAATTGTTTTTCAAATCAGCAGCAAGAGGCGCCACCTTCTCAACAGCCTCAACAAATGGAGAGACCGAGGTCAATTGGGAACCAATATGCATTTGGAGACCCTTGAGTTTGAGATTTGGAAGACTCGAAGCTCTTTGGTAAGCGTCGAGGATGAATTCAAAATCGATTCCAAATTTATTCTCCGATTTTCCGGTGGAAATATATTTGTGAGTTTTAGCGTCAACATTCGGATTTACCCGGAAGGCGATCGGCGCGATTAAATTTAGTTCGCTGGCGACTTGGTTTATAAAGAGGGCTTCTTCCTCGGATTCGACATTAATCGAGTAGACGCCTTGTCTGAGCGCATATTCGATTTCTTCCCGGGTTTTCCCAACTCCGGCAAAGGTGCACTTTCCGGGATCACCTCCAGCTTTAATAACACGAAAAAGTTCCCCCCCTGAAACGATGTCGAACCCGCTTCCCATTTTCGCCAAAAGTCGAAGAATAGAGAGATTGGAGTTCGCTTTTACGGCATAAGCGACTTCGTGATTGATTGACGAAAAAGCGGCATCGAGACGGGTATAGCGATCCCGGAATGTTTCTGAGGAGTAAACGTAAAGAGGAGTGCCATATTCGTCTGCAAGATCTGCGATAGAAACGCTTTCGCAATGAAGGCTGCCATTGGAGTAGTGGAACGAGTGCATCGGTGAAGTGGCGTATCGTCGGTCGGAAGTTCGAGCTGTCAAGGCTGCACCAAAAAAGGGAAAGACGTTTTTATGAAGAAAAGGTGAGCGTTTTTGGTGGTCGGTGGTCACTATTAGGAATGATGCCAGTAGTAAGACCTAAAAATGGCCGGAGTGGCTGGGTAATGCTACAGATGCCTGGTGTGAACACGGCGACCTTTGGAGTTTTAATTATGGTCTCTGTTCAACTCGCGCTTGCTCTTGTTTTTAGATGGAAGGGGCTGGATGCTCTCAATTCTGCTTATTTGGAGGGCGGGCTATCTTGGAAAGGCATCATTAGCGGTAGAGTGTGGCAGCTTTTCACTCACATTTTTCTTCACGGTAATTGGGCTCATCTAGCTGTGAATGCCTTACTTTTTTACTATGCAGCAGCTCGGTTGAGTCATGTGTTCAGTGGTTGGCGAATCTTCAACCTGTTTATGGTTTGTGGCTTGGGTGGCGGGCTTGCCCACATTACTCTTCAGGCTTTCGTCCCCGGAATTCCTCCGCTGGTTGGAGCATCTGGGGGGGTGACAGGTTTATTGGTTGGTTTCTTCTCTATTTCACCCGATTCTAAGATGATCATTTTTAATGTTTCAGCGCGCAACCTTTCTAAGGGGGTTCTCGGTTCAAGTGCATTACTTTTCTCTATGACGCCGTGGCTTGAAATTCCACTACTTGCCGATCTGGGTCGATGGTTAGAATTGGTTATAGGGAATTTTATTTTCGAGACGGCTCACCTCGTTCATTTCGTCGGCGGAATTCTTGGTTGGATGCTCATTGATCGCTTTTTACCGAGACTCCTTAGCTCGGATGATTTAGCTAGAATGCGAACTTAGGTAGACGCCCGAGGGTTTAGCTGTTGACACCTCCTGATTGTTTGACGATGACCCAGGGGTGATTGGTTCCGATTCAGGGGTGGAAGGAAAGTCTGTTTTGATTACCGGAGGAGCTGGATACATCGGTTCACACACCGTCAGGTTGCTTTGTTCGGAGGGCTACCAAGTCGTAGTTCTTGATAATCTTGTTTATGGGCACAAGGGGGCGATTGTTGATGAATCGGCAAAGTTGGTTGTGGGAGATGTTGGCGACCGGGATCTTTTGACCCAGTTGTTCGCTGCTCATGATTTTATAGGTGTTATCCATTTTGCAGCCTATGCATACGTGGGGGAGTCCGTAAACGACCCCTTGAAATATTATCGTAACAATACAGCCGAGCCTCTCATTTTGCTGGAGGTGATGTTCGAGTTTGGCTGCAAAACCATCGTTTTCTCGTCAACCTGCGCTACCTATGGTGAGCCGGAGCGGCTGCCTCTTACTGAGGATCATCCGCAGAAGCCGGTGAGCCCTTATGGGAAAAGCAAGCTGATGGTAGAATGGATTCTCGACGATTGTGATACTGCGTGGGGTCTTAAAAGCGCAGCCCTTCGATACTTTAATGCAAGTGGGTGCTCAACCGACGGGTTGATCGGGGAAGATCATAGCCCAGAAACGCACTTAATTCCTCTCGTCCTGCAAGCGATTAAGGGTGAAATTTCCGAAATTATAGTATTTGGCACAGATTACCCTACGGATGACGGTACTTGTATTCGTGATTATATTCATGTGGAGGATCTGGCCACTGCACATCTGGCTGCTCTTAGACATTTGATCAAAGGCGGCGGCTCGCTCCGTTGCAATCTTGGAACCGGTGTCGGCATTTCGGTGAGGGAAATTATTGATATAGCAGAAGAAGTAACGGGGCAGAAAGTCCCAGTAAAATATGGTGATCGTCGTCCTGGCGATCCCGCGCACCTCGTTGCTGACCCTAGAAATGCCAAAAAATTACTGGATTGGGAAGCTTCTCGCAAAGATCCTCGGAACATGATTGAGACTTCTTGGAAATGGATGTCTCAATCACATGATGGACATTTTAGCAGTTGATTAAGAAATATATACAGTGTAACTACATTTTTGTTCTTGATCCCGGCCCGGAAATAAACGATCCATTGTTAAGAAAATGTTAAATACATCAACTTCTACTACGGGGACAAACCGGCTGCTTCGCAGCTTTCGAAAAGGCTTTAGCTTGGTCGAGCTCTTGGCGGTTATGTCAATAATCGCCATTCTTCTCTCGCTCGCTTCAGTTGGAATTAGTCGGATCGGAAAGGGGCA
Organism: Akkermansiaceae bacterium UBA5688; assembly: GCA_002420315.1. Classification (GTDB taxonomy): domain Bacteria; phylum Verrucomicrobiota; class Verrucomicrobiia; order Verrucomicrobiales; family Akkermansiaceae; genus SW10. The sequence goes on along the minus strand of DIHU01000132.1, from coordinate 2,631 downwards.
GGGAGTCACTGCAGGGCTAGCGATAGGGGAAGGTCTGCTTGCCCAAGCGAGAATCTTGGCGATGAATAACAATGCTCCGGCACGTCTTATCATTCACGGTGACCTTAACGATTCCGACCCAATTCAACGTGAGCGTTACCGACGGATGATGATGGTAGTTCACCAGACAACTGACGACGAGGGCCGAATTAATACCACATGGAAAAGAGTTGGTTCGCCGACCTTCTTGCCGCAAGGCGTTTACTACAGTCCTGAAATGAGTAGTGCAGACATGCGTTTGGGAGGGGTTCTTCCGGAAGATAGACATCAGTTGACTAATCAAGCAGCTGACACTTGGCAGTGCCATTTTTACGAGTTCAATGGACAAGGTGTTTGCACCACTCCTGGAGCCGGTTTTGTGGTGGTTAATGGAGCACGCCCGAGCGGCGCAGCGCAACCCATGTTAGGAGGGAAATTGGACCTAGGTGGCTTCGTCGTTCTCAAGAACGGTGGCACGACCATGATTAGGGATATAACTAGGCTAGGTGCTGTAGGAACAAGATAACAGAAATCTCACCGAGTTAAGATGACGACAAATACATCGAAAAATTTTAATGCTGCTAAAGCAGGCTTCACGCTTGTGGAGGTAGTCATAGCACTGGGAATCCTAGTTGTGATGATTACCGGATTTATGGCGGTTTTTGGGCCTGCCGCCCGGACGATCAAAAAAACGCTTTCTACAGACGAGGCGAGTCGATTGCAGGCGACATTAGAACTCGAGCTTCGGACCGTCCGGGAGGGGCGGGAGCGTCGTCGCTATCAAGGAGACCCTTTCCAAAAGGCGATCGATTGGATTGCTCAATCTGAGCAGCAGGGGGAGACGGTCATCATATATAAATACCGTGGGATTCCAGGGCAATTCCGGAATGATGGCACTCTTGAGCCCGCTGATCGAAGCCTTGCTATTGCTGGTCGTGACTTTCTCGTTCAACCAATGGTTCGTCGTCTTAGTGATCCTCTTTTTGAGGAAGATCTTCAAGGAGTTGAAGGCCGGGTGTTTTTTGTGAAATTGCGTCAGCTCGTTTTTGAGGGACGGGGTCTTCGTGTTAGTGAAGAACCAGGGTCAATTATTGACCCCAACGTTCCGGGACAGGATTTTGCGCAATCACCGGAGACGTATCCAGAGGCGGTGATCGCCTTTGAGGCTGAGTATTACAGCCTGCCGACGACGACCTTCGCTTATCTTTCTGGTGCGTTTGATCCTAATAATTTCACCCGTCCCATTTTCTCCCGCAACCTTGTTGTCAGGCGTTAGATTAATTGCTTATAACTTATGAAATACTCTCGCATTCGCAAAAGTTGCGCTAAAGGGTTTACTCTTGCCGAGCTCATGGTGGCGATGTCCATCACTCTAGTTCTTACTCTTCTTACGCTTCTCATCACGGGAACAGCTATCGATACTTGGAAAGCGGCACGGACTGAGATTCGTGCAGCTGGTCAGGCCAAGATCATGCTGAATGCCCTTGGGCGTGATTTGGAATCGATGGTGACCCGCTTGGGAAACAATGACAGTCAGTGGCTCATTGCGACCACTACAGAACAGGGAATCGGACCGCAGGGACAGGAAACTCCAAATGCAGCAAGACTAACTTTTTTCACTTCTGCATCTGATCGCTACAACGGGAACGCTGGAAGCCGCGAGCGCCTCAGTGAGGCAGGCGGAGGTAACCGCAATGCCGACCAGGGTGGTGACATTTCGGCGGTTTCTTACCAACTTGATTTTGTCGACCCCGTTTTTGGAAATCCGAATCAGCAATTTTCAACTTTCGTCCTTTATCGAAATCTACTCGATCCAAATGAGACCTACAATCGTTCGTTGTTAGGAAGGCAGAATCTTGAAACCGCTTTTGATGCATCGGCTGGGGCGAATGAACTAGAGGATCTAATGTGTGAGAATATTTACGAGTTTACGGTCACATTTGTGGTTGATTACCGTGATAGCACTGGGCAAGACCGTATCACTAAGATTACCGTAATGAGCTCTGACAAGGGGCTGCAGACAGTTCGGAATTTTGCGATCAATGGGACCGGATTAGCACCTAACTTAAATACTCGTTCTGAGTTTGTTGGGGGGCGAATTACCTCTGTCGAACTAGCCATAACCGTTCTTTCTGATGAGGGTGTAGCCATTCTTAAGAGAAATCCGTTCCAAGGAAATCCGATAGTGGCCACTCGGTTTATCGAGCAAAACAGTTTCCGTTATACTCGTTCAGTGACGATTCCGCAGGGATAACTTTTTTGAAAGTAATTCTTGAATATGGTCAGCTGGGGGACTACCTCCTCCGCCGTCCAAGAGACAGTGCTTAGCGCGGGTGGCGGAATTGGTAGACGCGCCAGACTAAGGATCTGGTGTCCATTGCGGACGTGGGGGTTCGACTCCCCCCTCGCGCACCATCTCTTGTCCGGAAAGGCTGGTGAAAGCCCTAATGTCTATGAAGGGCTCTTCTAGGACTGTGAAAATTGTGGTCGATTAGCTCAGTGGTAGAGCGCTTGCTTCACACGCAAGATGTCACTGGTTCAAATCCAGTATCGACCACCATTTTATGGGGCACAGGGCTCTGATCGGACGCGCACGATGCCCATATTTGCCCA
>DIHU01000144.1 GCA_002420315.1 Akkermansiaceae bacterium UBA5688 | reverse complement strand
GGGGTCGATGAGTGTTCGGTTACGAAAATTACTATTGTTTTTTTGGATTAGTCGCGAGTCGAAGGGTTCATAAATCTGTGTCCGTATTCATTACTGGGGTCACGATAGATGGTGTGAATATGATCAAAAGGGCGCTCGGGAATAAAGAGCTGACAAGCATACTCGATGATCAGAGAGGGGCCTTGGATTCGGTAGGAAATGGCACTCTTTTCGGTAGTGGGACCACACCATGAAAAGTGAATTTCATTGATTTCCGCTTTGAGTTGTTGGATACGAACTTGGGCGGCGTGTTCGGGAAGGCTGCGAACGTATTCTGCGATGAGGCCTAGAAGCTGCGCTTTGTGAGAAGAAGAAAGTTCAGCCCCTTTGATGCCTTGGAGATCAGGGATAAAACCATCGAATTCTGGCTCCGCGAGTTGAGTGTCTTCGCTTGTTTCCGAGATGATGGCCTTTTTCTTTTGCTCACCGGCTAAACTCTGGATGAGGGCGTAGGCCTTGTCTGTGAAGGCTTTGATCGGACGGATGACTTCACCATCGAGGTGAAACTGATGAGGCTCGGTCCCAATGAGGGATGGTGAGAGCGACATTTGGTTGCCATGAATGTTGATATTCACCGCTAGGTGGTGGCCATCAAATTGCACGGCCCAGGGCGAGTCCTCTGCGGGTTCGCCGAAAATGACGAGCCGGAAGTCCTCAGCGCCAAAGCCAACATAGCGTTTTCCTTCAGGGACGATGTGGTCATCAGCAAGAGGGACATTTCTCACGCGATAGAAGCCCTCTTTACTGAGGATGGTGGAGAGAAGATGGAGGCCTGCTTCGATTTGTTTCTGTGTAAGGTCACCTAAGCGTGCTCCTTTTTCACTGTGCTTGGGAGGATGGTTTGTCCATTTTTTACGCTCCGGGGAGTCGAGTGGAAACTGCGTTTGTTCCCTCATGTGTTCATCAAGGAGGGAGAGAAAATCACGAGCTGCTTGTGCTTGTGCCTTCGGTGAACGATCAATCTTCTCGGGTAATTTATAACTGGAGAGTGTCTTCGAGGGGAGAGGATTCGGGGGGGCAAATCTTCCGGTAAAAAAGAGGTAGAGGAAGAACACGGCAGTGGTAAGAAAGATGCCGATGATGATGCGCTTTTTCATGATTTGATGAAGTTGGCGAAGGTCTTTTTAAGCTGTGCTGGAGTGAGAATGTGTGAGGCATTTGGGAGTACTGTTAAGGAGAATTCATTTTCCGAGTAATGTTGCCATGCTTCCGCATCTTCAAGCGTCAGGAGCTCGTCTTGAGCTGAGACGACGGCGTGGATTTTAGAGGGAACCGGGGTGGATTTTTCAAGCTGGTAGTTCTCGCAGTTTTTGAAGTCGCTGCGTAGGAGAGGTTCGTAGAGAGACATCGTTTCTTCATCATTTAGGATGATGTTGGGGAGGCCTCCTAGTCGGCTCACGGCTTGACGAAAGTCGGGCGAAGAAAGGTTGGATAGTCGTCTGGAAAACGGGCTATGAGGTGCGCGACAGGCAATGGTGAAAAGGGAGTCGGGGAGGTCGATTCCCCATTCTTGCCAGCAGCGAATCATTTCATATCCTAAAAGGGCGCCCATGCTATACCCTAGCAGGCAGTATGGTTGAGAAAGAAAGGGAGTGAGTTCACAGGCTAGTTGGTGCGCGAGGTCCGGTAGTGAGCGAGGAATGGCTTCTTGGGCTCGCCCTTCACGGCCTGGGAGTGAGACGGGGCAAATGATGGTGCCTTCATTTTCTAGCTCCATGAGTGGGTAAAAGGTGCTCGCTCCAGTCCCAGCCGGCGGTAGGCAAAAGATGCGGCGACCTGTATCAGGTAAAGGGCGTCCCATGCGATAGAGGTTCATGGCGATGAGGGGCTAGATTTTAATTTCAAGATGGTCGGATGTCTCCTCACTTGATGAGCTCGACTCATCAAGATGTTGAGCGAGGTCCGCTAAAACGGGAAACTCAAAAATGGCGCGGAGGGGGAGTTTGAGCGCGAAGTGTTTTTTGATACGAGTGTTTACTCTGGTCGCAGTTAGAGAGTGCCCGCCAAGGCGGAAAAAGTGGGAGTTCGCACCAATTTTTTCAAGCTTAAGAACTTCCTGCCAGATGGCGGCGAGTGCCAATTGAGTGTCCCCACTGAGTTCCTCAAGTTGATCGTGATGATGGGAATAGACTTTTGGGAGTGCTTTCCGATCGATCTTGCCATTGGAGGTTAGAGGCCATTTTTCGATTGTGAACCAATGCTGAGGAATCATCGCTTCCGTGAGGTTCTCTCTGAGATCATCTGCGAAAGAGGAGGCGGAATCAGTCTCGAGCCCTTTTCCGCTCACGTATGCGGTCAAGCGCTCTTCCTCGAAGGTGACGATAGCCCGCTCGATCGAGGTGTGCTGGAGGAGGGCAGTCTCGATCTCGCTGAGTTCGACCCGCTGTCCTCTTATTTTGACTTGATGATCGTTACGGCCGAGGAATTCCAGAGAGCCATCATCCAGATAGCGGGCGCGGTCGCCAGTGCGGTAGAGAAGCTCGGAAGTGGATTGATCCGAGCGAAATGGGTTCGGGATAAAGCTCTCTGCCGTAAGGTCTGGGCGGTTTGCGTATGCGCGTGCGAGATTTTGTCCGGCGATGTAGAGGTCTCCCTCCGCTCCTTGTGTGACTTCATGGAGGTCCTGATTGAGAAGATGGATCGCGGTGTTAGAAATAGGGTGCCCGATTGGGATGATGGTTGGTTTTAGCTCAGAGTCATAGGCCCAGGAGGTGACATCGATAGCCGCTTCCGTGGGGCCATAGAGATTATGGAGGGCTGCGTGGGGAAGCTTTTCGCGACAGCGTTCAACGATCCTAGGAGTCAGTGAATCCCCACTGCAGAGGATGAGCCGCAGGCTGGAGCAGTCGGCCACTGTCGCGACGTCGAGGAGCGCATCGAGCATCGGTGGGACAAAGTGCAGAACTGTGATTTTTTCGCGTTGGATGAGAGCCGCGAGTTCCTCGCTATCACGATGAATTTCAGGTGGAGCAATTACGAGGCTAGCTCCATTCATGAGGGGCCAGTAGAATTCCCAGACGGAGACATCGAAGCCCACCGGTGTCTTTTGGAGGACGCGGTCCTTGGCTTGAAGTTGGTATTTCTCCTGTTTCCAGAGGAGGCGATTCCGAATGGCTTGGTGGGTGTTGATCACTCCCTTAGGCTGCCCTGTTGATCCTGAGGTGTAGATGAGGTAGGCGGCTTGCTGAGGGTCTAGCTCGACCAAGTGCCTGAGTTTTTGGTGGTCATCGGGGACAAAGGTGTCCCAATCAATCACCGGGCAGCTTGACGAAAGTGCTGGAAGGTGTTTTGCACGATTTGTGATGAGAACACTGGGGGAGCATTCTTGAAGGAGTGCTTCGAGACGAGACTTCGGGTAAGAAGGGTCCAGAGGCGTATAAACTGCGCCTGCTTTAAGAATGGCGAGGATGGAGAGCGGGAGTTCACTGGAGCGCTCAAGATAAACGGCGACTGGTTTTTCGGGTCCGGCTCCGAGTTCCTTGAGATGAGCCGCAAGTTGATCCGCTTTCTGGTGGAGCTCTTGATGGCTGAGTGACTCATTTTCAAAACGAACTGCTTCTGATGAAGAGGTGCGATGTAGCTCTATTTTATCTCGGATCGTCTTGATCTCAGTGGGCCATGCCTTCTCGGTGTCGTTCCACTTTCTGATCTGTTGACGTTCAGTTTCCGTAGCAAGCGTAATTTCCCCTAAGCGCGTTTCTGGTTTTTGCAGGAAAATTTGCAGAAGGGAGTAGAAGTCAGCGAGGAGGCGGTTAATTTCCTCTCGAGAGAAGGCGCTTGTTTGAAACTTTGCCTTGATGGTGAGAGAGTCGCCCTCGGAGGCTAGAATGCTCAGGGGGAAGTGAGTCCACTCATCAAAGTCAATGCCGGTGAGGCTGAGCTCTTTCTCTTCTTCCACGGCATCGGGCGAGAGCGGGTAACTCTCGAGCACGAAGAGCCAGTCGAAAAGAGGAGCGCCGCCATTGGTCCAAGTCTGAATGTTCCGAAGTGAGACATGCTCATATTCTGATGCTTCGGCTTGCTGCTCCTGCAGGCCTTGCAGCCAGTGGATGATCTTTTGAGAGGGAGAAAGAGAAAGAGGAACGGGGAGCGTGTTAATGAAAAGCCCAACCATTTCGGTAGCCCGAGCAAGTGATTCTGGTCGACCGGAAACGGTGTGACCTAGGACCACTTCACGACTGTCGAGCGAGTGAGAGCGGAGAATGCCGAGCGCACCCAAAAGGGCGGTGTGGAGGGTGATTTGGTGCTCTTGAGTCCAGGTACGAAGTCTCTGGGCCTCTTCCGTAGAAAGGCGGAATGTCAATTCGGCTGGTTCTTGCGTGTCTTCCCGATGGGAGTTGGTTTGACCTGCTGAATGAAGGAGACGCTTCTCCCAGAATCCAAGAGCGGCTTGTTGATCTTGTTTGTTGAGCCAAGCGATGTAGTCCGCGTAGCGATTCTTGGTAGGGGGCGGCTTTATTCCGCTTAAGTAGGAGTGCAGAACTTCTTTCATAACGAGTCCCGCGGACCAGCCATCGAGAAGGAGGTGGTGGTAACACCAAACAAGGCGATGGGATTCCTTGCTGAAACGAATCAAGTGCAAGCGCATAAGCGGGGGGCGCTGTAGGGAAAATCCTTCGAAGCGATTGGCTTCTTGTAAGATGCTGAGTTTACTCACTTGCTCCTCCTGAGTCAGAGCGGACCAATCGATCTCCGTCCATGCGAGATCGAGCGCTTCATGAACCACTTGGAAGGGGTCGTCGCGTTGCTCCCAGTGGAAGCTGCTGCGGAGAATTTCGTGATTCTGGAGCGCAAGCTGCCAGCACTCACGGAGACGAGTCGCGTCTAATTTTCCCGATAAGGAGAGGATGATTTGAGGCACGTAAAGACCATCTTCAGGAGCAAGGAGCGAGTGAAAAAGAAGTCCCTCCTGGGTTGGCGAAAGTGGGTAAATGTCAGCGATTTTCGGCATATGACAATGGGTGGTCTCTTTAAAATTTGAGCCTCGATTTAAGAGTATTTTCAGTTTTAGAGATGCAAGGAAGGTTCAGATGCGCTGAGAACATATTGTTCAACGCTTGCCCCGCAGAATTCTCTCAGGAGGGCCGCGACCATCGCAGCTCCCACTTGGGCCTGTTCAGAGGCTCCTTCACCGAGGCAGTCGATATTCATGACAATCTCGGTGGTTTCTCCAGTAATTAACGTTTGGCAGGAGTTCCGCCAGTTCCAGCGTCGGCACATAATGGTGTCTCCTACCGCGTAAATGACTTCATTTTCTTCCGGAGTTTCTTCTTTGACGTCTTTACCAAGAGCGAGAAAGGTTTCATTTCCGCGGGCGAGGCGAAGTTCTAAGTCGGTTCCAAACTCCTGACAGCGTTTCAGGTCATCTCCGCCGACGGGATTGCGCAGCGAGAGCGAGCTGGTGTTCATGATGGCGACGACTTTTGAAATAAAAGGAAGCCGTACTTCGGGCTTATTCACTCGCTTTAGGAGGTTTTTGTGAGCGGGTGGAAATTTGTTGGGGTTTGATCCAAAGGCGCGGTGGATCTCATCCCAAGCTACGATTGAGGCTAAGCTAGTGGGCTTTTCGTGGGTCTTGATATCATCTTCCGCTTCTCCAAGAAGAGCGAGGAGTTCTGAGCATTCACCGATGTTATTGAGGTTTTTGGCGATAATGATTCCGCGACAAAAGTCAGGAGCAAGAGTGAAGATTTCTGGATGTACGTGGATCACGAAATGGTTCGTTAGGGTCTGGTGTAAAGGTCTTTAATGTCCTTTCCAATGAGAAGTAGCAAGGGGAGAAGGAAAAGAGTAATGACGGTGGCAAAGAGAACTCCGAAGCCAAGTGAGACCGCCATTGGTTTTAAAAATTGAGCCTGTACATCGGTTTCTGCGAGAAGGGGAGCTAAACCAAAGAAGGTGGTGAGAGAGGTGAGGAGGATGGCGCGAAAGCGGCTTGGAGCGGCTTCAAAGATAGCTTCGCGTGTGTTTACGCCTTGAACTTTTAAGTCATCTATTCGGCAGATGAGGATAAGTGAATCATTTACAACGACTCCCGACAGTGCGATGATTCCGAAGACAGATAGGATGGAGACGGGAAGGCCCAGTAGCCAATGACCGAGGAGAGCTCCGATAATTCCGAAGGGGATGACCGACATGATAAAGAGAGGTTTGAGGTAGGACTTTAGAGGGATGGCAAGAAGGATGTAGACTAGAACAATGGAGATCATGAAGCCTTTTGCTAGAGAAAGGCGGGACTTCATTTGCTCTTCGATTTCTCCGGAGGGAGCAAAGGCGAGACCGGGAAAGCTAGCGAGGGTGGTCGCGTAGAAATCTTTCCCAAGAAGCTTGTGAACCTCATCTGCAGTAGTGATTGATTTGTCGATTGAGGCTTCGACAGTTACGATTCGTTTGTTGTCGTAACGCTCGATGGTGGCGAGAGCTTCTCCATGGGTGAGATTAGCAACTCTAGAAAGGGGGGCTGCGGTATTGTCGTCGAGTCGGATTCGCATTTTTCGGAGGGTCTCCATTTTTCCTCGATCTTCTTGCGGGTAGCGGACCATAACTTTAACTTCTTCATTCCCACGCTGTACACGTTGGACTTCACGTCCGTAGAAGGCGTCGCGGATATTTTGGGCGAGGGTGCGCGAGTCGAGGTTGGTCGAGTTTCGTCCACTGGCGTTGGGAGTGAATTCGATTTCCGGTTGACCGGAGTCGAATGTATCGAGGATGTCGTAAACTCCTGGGATTTCCCTCAGGCGATTTTTGAGCGCTTTGGCTCCGGCGATTAGGTCATCGAGATTTTCGGATTCCAGATTGATAACAAAGGCTTTACTAGGAGGTCCTGCGGTTACGTAGTAGCTCAGTTTGCGAGCGCCTGAGATGTCTCCTACAGCTTGACGCCAGTCGCGAACGATTTTATCCATCGGCAAATTTGGTCGTTCTGCAGAAGGAGTGAACTCTACAGTAACGGAGCTTTTGGTGTTAGAGTCGGCAATGATTTGGAGATTTCTGATCGGATTAGTTCCGAATTCTTCGGCATACTTCTCCCCAATTTCCCGCGCAGAGTCTGCGATGTATTGGGCCTGTTCATGGAGGTAATCGACAGATTGTCCTTGTTCGAGATCGAGCGAGACAAGGACAGTGTCTTGATAGATTTCAGGAAAGAAAACGAAGCGGAGTTTACCGGCAGGAATGAGAGAGACGGTAAGGGCGAGAAGCCCGATAAAGCCAGCAAAGACGGCGTAGCGCCATGGGGCGAGGATGTGAAGGGTGGGGCGGATGATCTTGAGAGCACAATATTTCAGGCTTTTTGAAAAAAAGCTTTGAAAGCGGAGCCATTTTTTTGAGATCACGTTTTTGGGCTCCTTGTGGACTTTAAGAGAGGTGAGGTGCGAGGGTAAAATTAGCTTGGATTCGATGAGGGAGAAGCTCAGGCAGAGGATGACGACGATGGCGATTTGGCTAAAAATTCCGCCCAGTAATCCCGAGACTTGGGTTAGGGGAAGGAATGCGGCGATGGTGGTGATTACTCCGAAGGTTGCTGGGGTTACCACTCTGGCGACCCCTCGGACGGTGGCGTTCAAGGGGTCTCCATGTTTATCTTCTTCCTTAGAGCTATAGACGCTTTCGCCAATGACGATAGCGTCGTCCACTACGATTCCTAAGACCACGAGAAAGCCGAAGGCGGAGATGAGGTTGACGGTGAGATCGATTCCGGAGACAGGGAAAAAAATAAGAGCACCTAACAGCGAGACGGGAATGCCAACTGCGACCCAGAAAGCGAGGCGAAAGTTGACGAAGAGCATCAAGATTAGCAAGACGAGAAGGACCCCACCGACGCCGCTTCTGACAAGAAGCATCAGACGAGAATAGATCTCTTTTGAACCATCATCCCAATAGGAAATATTGACGTTTTCGGGGAGGCCTTCCCACGATTCGACGACGGCAAGAGCTTCATTTACGGATTTGATAATATCTTCCTGACCTTCAGTTTCGATTTTTAAACTGATCGTAGCTTGGCCATTGAAGCGGTTTAAAAGACGTTGATCGACGAAGGCATCGCGAACGTCAGCGACATCCTTAATAAGTAGGGTAATACCATCTGGGGTTGTCCGGATGGGAATTTTTTCAAAGTCCTTTTTGACATAAGCCTGCTGTCGAGTGCGGATGGCGATGTCACCTCGGTCGGTGTGAACGGATCCGGAGCCAAGATCTAACGAGTTTGCAGAGATTGCATCGGCGACCTCATCGAAGGTCAGGTTGTAACGACGGAGCTTTTCTTCGGAGGGTTCAATGGAGATTTCGTAATCTCGGATGCCGTAATTATTGACGATGGAGATAGCTGGTTGGCGGAGAAGTTCATCGCGGACTTTGCGAGCGGTTTCCTTGAGCACTTTCTCAGATGCATCTCCATGGATTTCAACCCAGAGAACAGTTTCGTCGGAGGGGGCTTCACTAACGATGGGATTTTCGGCGATTTCGGGGAAGTTGGGAATAGCGTCGATTTGGACTTTCACTTCGTTAAGAAGAGTATCGAAGGGATAATCTTCTTTTGCTTCGATTGTGAGTTGGGCAGAATTTTCGGTGCTGATCGAGTGAATGTGTTCGATGCCAGCGATTCCTTGGAGAGACTCTTCGATCTTAACAGTGATCCCACGTTCGACATCTTCTGGAGTGGAACCAAGGACGGGGACGTGAATAGAGATTCGGTCCGCAGGAAACGAGGGAAAACCTTCCTTACGGATCGTAAAGGCGGTGAAGAGACCCGCAATAACGATAGTGAAAATCAGGATGTTCGCGACGACTGGATTGCTTGCGAACCAGGTGATGAACTTGTGTCTTTCTTTTTCCAAGACGCGCTTTTTGTTAAGGTTGATTGGATTTGGAAGATGGAGATACGGTCATGCTAGGCCGAAAGGTGGTGAGAGGTCGGGTGACGATGGTCGCGGGACCAGTGAGAGGGCTCTTTGCTTGGACGATAAGGTCATCCTGTTGAGAGGCGAGGCGGACGACTTCGAGCTTTCTCAGTAAATTCTGCTCATCGACGACCCAGAGGTAGGCGTCGTCGACGAGGGCGCTCTCGGGAATTCGCAAACTCTTAGGCAGGATCTTTCCGTTAATCTCTGCATTGACAAACATACCAATGGAGAGGCTAAAGGGGGTTTGTTCGAAGGGATGGGATATTTCTGCGATAAAATAACGGACTTGGTTTCGAGCATCGGTGGTTGGATCGATTCGTACAATGGCAGCGGTGCGAAATCCATCGTTATCGGGTGTGGTGAGGCGAATCGGCAAGGATTTTTGAACCAATGATTCAGGGGAGATATCGCCTGTGACGCGAGCGATTTGCTCTGGAGAGAGGGGGAGACGGATTTCGGCTAGATCGACTGAAGCAAGAGTTCCTAATGTGTCTTGGGGGAGGGCGATTTCGCCAAGGGTGACATTACGTGTGAGTACTCGTCCGGCAAAGGGGGCAAGGATTTTGGTTCGTTGTAGGTTGAGCGAGGCGGTAGAGATAGCAGCTTCGGTGGATCTGAGTCGGGCTGTGAGGGCGGTAAGTTGTGGGAGGCGGAGGCGTAATTCCGAAGCGTCTTCTAGTTTGCGACCTGAAGAAATCCAATCAGCTTTCGCTCGATTAGCCCGGACTTTTTCTTCTGCGAGTTGGCGCTTGAGGTCGGAGAGGTTTGCTTTTTGTTCTTCGAGGGCTGCTTCAAAATTGCTAGGTTCAAGAGCAATCAAGAGCTGGTCTTTTCTCACCTGTTCGCCGACGCGGAAGTTGTCATCAATCCAAATTACACGGGCGGTCAACTCGGGCATAATTCTGGCTTCATCACGAGTGGTGATGGTTCCGAAACTATGAACGGAAGGTTGATGATCAAGGGGGCTTAGCGTGACCGTATTGATCTTTAGGACAGGTAGATGAGGTTTTTGGTTTTGGATGGGGAGATTATTTTTGATCAGCGCTTTTGCTCCTAAGAAGGCACTTAAGAGAAGGATGATGGGGAGGAGAATCTGGATAATAATTTTCATGGCTCAAATTGAAAAATGTTAGACTGCTTTGGCTAAGGCTAAGGCGAGTGAAATACGGTTTTGGCGACGAAGCACTTTGACTTGTATGAGGGCTTCCTCCGTGCTGAAGCGACGGCGTTGTGCTTCGAGAAGAGTGAGTATTTCGACAAGGCCTGCCTCGTAGTCTAGGAGGGTTCCTCGTTCGGCAATACGAGCTGCGTCGAGGGCGGATTCAGTGGCTTTTTCTTGGGAGGATAAGGCGAGTTCGGAGCCCAAGGCATTTTCGACTTCTCGGAATGCATCGAGAACGATTTGTTGATAGTCATAATAAGCTTTTTCTGCCCGTTTAGTGGCTGCGCCAAGTTCGTTGCGGAGGCGCCCATTTTCGAAGATGGGGGCGCTAAATCCGCCAACGATATTCCAGACCTTGAAGTTTGAGTTGGAAAGCTCATTAAGTGTAAGCGCGGAGCGTCCACCTGCAGCTGTCAGATTGAAGGTTGGAAAGAGCGCTCGATGAGCGACAGTGATTCGAGTATCTGCGGCTCGGAGACGCTGGTAGGAGGCGTCGATATCTGGTCGGCGGATGAGAAGGGAGCTGGGGAGACCTGCTGGAATGCTTTTTCCAAGTTGGGGAAGGCCAGAGGTGCGTAGATTCTTGTCGGCATAGTCTCCGGTGAGTGTGCGAAGCTGTCGGGCCGCTTGGTCGCGCTCGTTTTGGAGGCGGAAGTATTTGGCTTTGGCGTTTTCGACATCAGTGCGAGCGAAGTTTAGGTCGGTCAATTCAGAGCTGCCATCGACAAATAGCCCATTGACTAGGGTGAGTGTCTTTTTAAAGCTGACAAGATTGTCACGGTTGAGTTTCAGCCTTTGCTCGAGTCCCGTAAGTTTCATATAAGCTTGCATGATTTGTGCCGCGATAGATTGCCGGGCAAAAGCGTAATCTGAACGTGCGGCTTGGAGTTCAGAGGCTGAGGCTGAGACTTCAGAACGGATCCGTTTCCAGATATCGATCTCCCAATTAGTATTGAAAGTGAGGTCGAAAGAATTTTCGGGTGGAATTGAATAGAAAAACCGGTTCGCGAATTTACGGCGGCTGAAATTTCCATTCGTAGTAAGATTGGGAAGGAGTGGGGACTTGGTTGATTTAAAGTTATAACCCGCTTCGGCAAGGCGGGCAAAAGAGGACTTGAGGTCACGATTGTTGGTGAGGGCTCGTTTCACGTATTGGCGAAGAATGGGGTCGCCAAATTGTGAGAGTAGGTCAGAGCTTACCGTGAGTCTTGGCGCGACTGTAGTGTCATAGCGCTTGGGAATTGGGACGTTGGCGACGCGATCTTTCGAGAGGCTATCGGGACGAGTGCAGGAGGTGAGAATGATCACCCCAAGGGCGAGAAAAGAATTGGCATTCATTATGTTATCTCGGTGAGATCGGAGAGGAGGTCATCGAGTTCGCCGGGTTGGAAATCCATTTGTGGAAATTCACTCGCAGTATAACCTGCGCCGGATTCTTCTTGGAGGCAAAAGTCGGATAGAGATTGGATTTCAATTACAAAATTCTGGAGGAGATTATTCAAGAGATCTTCTGGATGAAAACTTGGGTGGTAGATCCAATGGACGGTAAGGCAGTGGTCTGTGACAAGGGCATTGATTTCAAAAATGATATCTCGTGGATCTTTTGGGTGTCTAGCGATTCCGGTGGATTCTGAGGCTCGCTTGAAGATGGAGTTGGATCCAAGGATTTGGTCGGTTTGGCCTAGGTAGTTAAAACGAAGTAAGGGAAGCGGAGTGAGGATTTCTGATGTGAGGCCACCGTCTGGGAGAGTGCGAAGGGCCTCCTTGGTGGCTTTCAGGGATTCATCTTTTTCTTGGCGGTAATGTGTTGGAAGGACGACTGGGTAGAGACTAGTGAGCCAGCCGATAGTGCGAGATAAATCTATTTTTTCGTTTTGTTGTCCTCGGCCATGACCTTCGAGTTGCAGGGCGAGTCCTTGCTGACCGGTCCATTTCGTTATGGTGCGACTTAGCGCTGCTAGGAGTAGCTCTTCAACTTGAATGCGGTATTGCAAGGGGACTTTAGTGAGCAGTTTTTTGGTCTCTTCTTTTGATAGGTTTAAGGTGACGGTAGAGGCATCTCCCATGAGGTTGGAGCTCCCGGGTGGCGGGTTGATTGGGATCGGTAAATCTTTAGAGGCCTCGATGATTTTTCGCCATTCTGTGTAGGAGCTTTGAAAGTCTTCTTTAGCAAGGTAGTCAATCCATTGAGGAACTGGGCTAGTAGGGGGAGGAAAGGTGATTTTTTCGGTGCGTTCTTTTTGTTGGTAGATATTTTGTAGATCGCTTAATAAAATGCGCCATGAGACGCCATCGATGATGAGGTGATGACAAATAACAAGAAGGCGCCGGCAAGGCCCGGTGGGAGTCCGAAGGTCGAAATAAGCGACCTTCCAAAGGGGACCATCGGTCAGTTCGAAGCTGGCCTGGAGCTCAGAGGCTATTTCGGTGATTCGTCGTTCGGTGTTTTGACAATCCTCAGAAATGATGGTGAGGGGTGGCTTATCCCGGTGTGGGAGATACCATTGTTTGTAGTCTCCATTAGTTTTCTTTTCAAAAGTCGTGCGGAGAGCAGGGTGTTGTTGTTCGAGAGCGTTAAGGGCGGACTTAAAATGCGGAAGGTTGAGAGGGGTTAAGATTTCGAAGAGTAAAGATTGGTTCCAGTGTGCGGGGTGCTGGAGTGGGAGGGTGAAGAACCATTTTTGAATGGGACTGAGAGGAGCCGCGATTTTTTGATCGTGAGGAATGGTGGCGTAAGTTGGTAGATCCTTGTTTTCTTGCGCTAATGCAGAGATTTTGGCGATGGTGGGATTTTGAAAGAGCTCTTTTGCGCTGAAGATGATTCCGTCCTGACGAGCTCGGGCGATAACTTGAAGGACAAGGATGGAGTCGCCTCCGAGAGCGAAGAAGTTGTCTTCTCGTCCAATTGCTGTAGTTCCTAGTATTTCTTCCCAGATGACGGCGAGTTGTTTTTCTTCAGGAGTGAGAGGGGTGGTTGAGCCACCTTGCGTTTTTTGAGGGGTTGGGAGGTTTGCGTGATCGACTTTACCGTTGGGCAACTTGGGAAGGGCTGGGACTTCGACAAAGAAGGTTGGAATCATATATCCGGGAAGTTCTTGAGCAAGAGCGGATCTGAGTTGGCCTATAGATGATTCGGTGGAAAGCCAAGAGGTGAGGATGCCTTCGTGAAGTGCAACGACGGTCTCGAAGATTCCGGGTTGGCGAAGGATGGCTTGCTCGATTTCGGTAAGTTCGATTCGGAAACCACGTAGTTTAACTTGGCGGTCTGAGCGTCCGAGAAACTCGAGCCAGCCATCGGGGCGGAGGCGGGCTCGGTCTCCGGTTTGGTAAAGCGGAAGGCCGTCTTTTCTGAAAGGGTTGGGTAAAAAGGTAGAGGCGGTCAGGTCTGGGCGATTCCAGTAGCCACGAGCCACACCGGCGCCGGCGAGATAGAGGTCGCCAATCATGCCTTGAGGGACGGGATTGAGCCTCTCATCAAGGAGGTAGGACGCGGTCTCGGCTACTGCTTTCCCGATCGGGGTGGTCACTCCTTGTTCATCCGGTAACGTTTGGCAAAAGGTTGAATAAGTGGTGTCTTCTGATGGCCCGTAGAGATTGTAAATGACGATCTCAGGGTTGGAGAGGGTATGGTAGAGGTCATCCACGAGCTGCTTGCCGAGAGGCTCGCCAGCGATATTAATGGTGCGAACCGATGTTGGGATAGCTTCTGCCCTGAGTAGTTCGGATACGGCACTTGGGACGCTGTTAATCAGGGTCATTTTTTCGCGAAGCGGATGATCGATGAGCGCGAGGGCGTGATCGGCTAAGATGAGAGAGCCACCGCTCGCAAGGGGGACAAAGAGCTCGAAGACTGAGAGGTCAAAGCAAACAGAAGTGGAGGCGAGGACGCCCTTGAGTTCCTCTTTGTGAAAGACCGTCTTAGCCCATTTCACAAACGCGACGGCATTACGATGTTCAATGGTGACGCCTTTAGGCCGACCGGTGGAGCCTGAGGTGTAGATCAAGTAAGCAGGGTTCTCACCTGCAATTTTACAGCGAGTGAAGGGCGCTTTATCACTCAGGCATGAAGAAACCGTGCGGGTCGCGACATCTTCCGGAATGAGGGCTTGTGAGTCATCATCACAGAGGACGAGTGGGGCTTGCGCATCATCGAGAATGAGGTGGAGTCGGGCAGTTGGGTAGGCGGGGTCGAGGGCAACGTAGATGCCTCCCGCTTTGAGAATTCCGTAGATCGCAACGACGAGTTCTGGGGTGCGATTCAGGCACAGTCCGACGGGCACTTCCGGTCCTACTCCGGCCGCTTGCAGCGCGGCGGCAACTGCATCGGCTTGCTCATTCAGCTCGGTATAAGTGAGTGATCCTTCGGGATGCTGGACCGCGATGTTCGCAGGCGTGCGCAGTGCTTGTTCTTCGAACAGGTGATGGAGCCGTTTTTGAGAGCTCTCTTTGGTAAGAGGGGGATTTGGAGTGGATTCGCTGAACGGGATCTCAGAGATTTTCCGGGTGGGATGTGCTGCGAGTTGGCTAAGGAGAAGCGAGAAGGTGTCCACCATAGCTTGGATGGTTTTTTCGTGATAGAAGCCGGCGTGATATTGGAATTTTCCAATGAGCCCATCGTCGGTTGGAGTCAGGAAAATGGTGAGATCAAATTTCGGCTCGCCCGGAGGAAGGGGTATGGGCTCGATCGAAAAATCACTCGAAAGGTTTTGAGTGGGTGCAGGGTCTGCTCGCCAGACGAGAAGCACTTGAAAAATGGGGAAGCTGTCCCAATCACGATCCACATTTAGCACAGAGATCATTTTTTCAAAAGGCACTCCCTGATGTTCAAGCGCCGCGAGGACCGTTTCCCGAGTCTTGGCTAAGAGTTGGGTAAAGGACTCCGAGGGAAAGACTTGATTCCGCAAAGGCAAGGCATTGACAAACATCCCCACAACATCCTCCCAAACGGGATGAGAGCGTTGAGCGACGGGGCTTCCGATGACGAGGTCAGATTGACCGGAGTAACGTTGGAGCAGAATATTGAGCCCCGCGAGCAAGGTCATGAAGAGGGTGGCGTCTTCCTTTTGCGCAAGTTCTCCGAGAGCGCTGGTGGTTTCCGATGAGAGTTGGAAGGAGACCTCTCGCGCGACTTTTTGTTCTTCGGCTTGGCGGGCAAAGTCTTTTGGTAAATCAAGCGAGAGTGGGGAGTCGGAGAGCTTCTCTTTCCAGTAGGCAAGGCTCTTGTGGTGATCGTGATTCCGTTGATGGTGTGCGTAGTCGCCATATTGAAATGGCAGAACGGGGAGGTTCTTCCCTCGTGCAAAGGCTAAGAAATCCCGCAAGAGAATGCGCAAAGATTGATCATCACCGATGAGATGTGGGATGACGAAGAGGATGACCTGCTCATCTTGAGAAAGTCGGATGCGAGTGATGCGCAGGAGCGGCGCTTGAGTGAGGTCAAAGGGCGCATGTGCTCTGGGGCTGAGGAGTTTTAAAAGTTCCGCTTCAGAGGCCTCTAGCTCCTCGATTTCGGGAGTGCATGGCGTCACGAGGGAAGGCGCGGCGCGGCCAGACTCATCTGCAGGATAGATGGTATGGAGCACTTCATGCCGGGCGCAGAGCTTTGTGATGGCTTTATCCAAGGTCTCATCAGAAAATTCGCCGCGTATTCTCAGTGCTGCGGGAATTTGATAACCAGTGTTAGAGGGGTCGAGCTGAATTAGAACCCATTGGCGCTGTTGGGGATCAGAAAGGCGTAGCGGAACTTCGGAGGGGCGAGGCTCAATGGGATGATCTTCTGAGGAGGCGTTTTGGGAAATTTCACCGGCGAGATCAGCTAGGATTGGGTGATCGAAGGCTGCCCGAAGTGGAAAATCGATCTCGAACTCTGCCCGAATACGGGCGGCCATGCGTGCGACTAGGAGAGAATGGCCACCGGCTTCGAAGAAGTTGGTCGCGGCGTTTTCGATCGGGCGTTCTAGAAGGTCGACCCAGATGAGGGCGAGCTTTTTTTCGGCCTCGGTCTTGAGTGGTTTCACCTCCGCTACGATCGAGTGGCTGGCTGCGGGCTGCGGAAGCCGTTTACGATCGACTTTCCCGTTCTGATTGAGCGGGAATTTCTCCATGATGAGGATTTCGTTTGGCACCATGTAGGGTGGGAGTTGCTCTTTGAGCATCGCGTGAAGTGCCGGAGCGGTGAGGTTCCCCTTTGGGTTGAGGCACCAGGAGATGAGGCGTTCGTCTTCTAGCGCGACGAGTGCGAGTTCGATGTCAGGATGCTGAGTGAGCAGCGATTCGATTTCTCCCAACTCGATCCGGAAGCCGCGAAGTTTGATTTGGTGATCGATCCTGCCGAGGAATTCAAGGGTGCCATCTAGACGGAAGCGCGCGCGGTCGCCAGTTGCGTAAAGGCGCGTTCCCTGAGAGGTGAAAAACTTCTCGGCGGTCAGGTTGTCGCGCCGATGATAACCGGGGCTGAGACCGAGACCGGAGAGGTGGAGTTCGCCCGGAACCCCGATGGGGACTTCCATGCGGTTTTGATCAAGGAGATGTA
>DIHU01000142.1:4311-21730 GCA_002420315.1 Akkermansiaceae bacterium UBA5688 | reverse complement strand
TTTTTAACATGAATAATTTTAATAACTTGTATATAGAGAAAGCTAGGTCAGAATTGTCTCGCTATGGAGATGTCAGTAACACTTAAAGCATTACAGGCGGGTCTTAGTCCTGAGGGTATCACTCTTTACCTCTTTTGGCTCGGAATCGTCGGAATGGGGGCCGGCTCTTTGTATCTATTCATGATGCAGAGCTCCCTCACAACGACTTACAAAAAAGTCGCTATTGTCGCAGGAATCATATGTGGGGTGGCCTGCTTTCACTATTATCGGATGTCCACCATCTATGCGGAGTCTTTGGCAAACGCAATTACGATAGGGGAGGATGGGTCAGTTACCATCGGGGCACTTGAGGCATTCCCGACTGCATATCGGTATATCGATTGGCTAATAACCGTCCCGCTCATGGTTTTGGAGTTTCCTCTCTTACTCGCACTCTCCAAGAAAAGTAACGGTCTTTTCTACAGACTTGGTTTCATTTCATTAGCGATGTTGGTAACGGCTTGGATAGCGGAAACAAGCGAAGTCGGCGGCGTTTCATGGTGGGGTTTCTACATCGTTTCTTGTGTGTTTTGGTTTGCAATTGTAGCGACTCTCTACGGTCAAGTAACCCAAGCCGCAAATAATTTTTCCGATGACTTCAAAGGTTATCTGAACGTGATGAAGAAGTATATTGCCATTGGTTGGATCATCTACCCTATAGGTTTCCTTCTCGCTCTCACCGGAAATGAAAGTATTCGTGAGATCGCTTACAATATCGCTGACATTATTAACAAAGTCGGATTTGGTGTGGCCTCCGTTATGGCTGCGCAAGTCCTCTCCAAAATAAATCCGGAAGAGCCTTTATCTTAAAAGGATTTCCAAATGTCGTCTAAACTGGAAGCGCCTGTAAAACAGGCGCTTTTATTTTTTTTACCCATCACCCAGCTAATTCTTTTATGGGTGGTGAGTAGAATATTGCCGTATGATCTCTCTAGTATCATATGGGTTGTAGCTTTGTTCGTCTTTGGAATGGCGCACGGTTCGATGGACATCGTAATCATCAAGAAATATGATAAAAATCAAACCCTCTTTGATACCGGCAAAAAATTAGGCTGGTATCTCTTGTTAATGTTAGCTTCAGGGTTTGGGCTTATGATGTTTCCACTGGTTACGGTTTTGTCGTTTTTTACTTTAACAGCAATTCATTTCGGCGAGGCCGACCTGACTTCATTCTCAGATTTTTTTTCGAAATCACCTGAATTACCAAAGTCGTGGGCTTGGCTCAAAGGCTCTTTGGTAATTGCTTTACCCTGCTATTTTTATCCTAGGGAAGCCTGGGAGCCATTTGGTTCTATTACGGCTATTCCAAGCTCCGAATCAGTAGATCTCATTCTGAAAACGTTCTCCCTCTCTCTCCTTAGTCTCTTTTTTTTATTTGCTGCAATAAATTTTCTAAAATGCAGAAAACAAATTTTTTCCTATGGATCCTTATTCTTCTTTTTGGAGTCCATAATAGCAATATTTTGGTTTCTCTTCACTCCTCCACTGCTAGCCATCGGCGGATATTTTCTCTGTATGCACGCAACTCGTCATATGCAGAAATTGATGTGTCATTTTTATTCAAATAAGGAAAAATCTATATTTTCTAAACAAGTGAAAATGCATTTTGACTCATTAGCGTTTGGCATTCCAGCCATTCTCTTTGTGCTAGCCTGGGCTCCTTTTATGGATTCAGGATCCGTTATCCAAAAGATAGCTTATGCATCTATAGGATTCTATTTAGTTTCCACCTTACCTCACCATATTTTAGTGAGTGATATGCTCAAGAAAGAAAAGGTAGCAACCCAGGGATAGAGGTCTTAACCCCCTGAATTTGTTAATTTCCGAACGATTGAATAAAATCAATCTAAGCACACAAAAAAGTTCATCTATAGGTTTCAAAAGTGTCCTTAGCCAGAGATGCTAGGAGTTACTTTAGTTGAAAGAAGAGTAGAATCTTTGGTTTAGACGTCCTCTCCAGCGTTGCTACAGCTCATAGGTGACATCAATCCTTTTCCACCAAAATCAGATTTTTAATAGACAGGAGCTTCCCTAACGCCTCAAGAATCGAATGCAAACGGCAGCCGGAAGTTCGATTTCATGGCCGGTAGGATTCAAAGAACCAGTGTCTTGATTTATCTTTAACACGACAATATTTCCGGAGCCTTGATTGCCGGCGATGAGAAACTTGCCGCTGGGATCGATGCCGAAATTTCGCGGGGTCTTACCCTGCGTAGATTCGCGCTCGATAAAGTCAAGCTTCCCGGTTTTCTGGTCAATTGCAAATGCCGCGATTGAGTTATGCCCGCGGTTAGAAACATAAACCCACTTTCCTGTTGGATGCACCAGGCACTCGGCCGTGCTGTTACCTTTACGCCCCGTCCCATCCGGCACAGTAGATTCAATTTCCAGGACATTGAGCGCGCCAGTTTCTGAGTCGTGACCCAACGCTGCAACTTGCAGAGACATCTCTAAATTCGTGTAGGCCCACTTGCCGCTCGGATGAAACGAAAAGTGTCGCGGCCCGGTCGCATCCGGCAGTTTAAGAAACGGGGGCTCGTTTGGCACGATCGTTCCGGCAGCTGCGTCGAGTTTGTAGATGAGGACTTTGTCCAAACCCAAATCCGCGACATACGCGCGTTTACTGGACGGATCGACATTCACGGAGTGCGCATGCGGCGAGGCCTGACGCGGAAGCTTAGCGCCCTGACCTTCATGCTGGATAAAGCCTTCAGCCGCTGGCGAAACGATCTTGCCATCGACCGTAATTTGATAACTTGAGGTGCTTCCGCCCATGTAGTTGGCAACCAAGAGGCACTTGCCTTCGGGATCGATTGAAATATGACAAGGCGCGCCACCACCGGAATTGACCTGATTGATGAGCGTCAATCCCCCGTCTTCGCCAATCGCGAACGAACTGACCCCGCCACCCTCATCGCCCTTAAACTTTCCATTTTCGGAAACGGCGAAAAGGTACTTTTGGTTGGGACTGACAACGAGGAATGACGGGTTCTCTAGCTCCGCGGCGAGCACCGGGTCAGACAGTTCACCGCTTCCTTCATCCAGCGTCGAGCGATAGATCCCTTTGCTCTCGCCACCCGTGTAGGTTCCAAGGTAAATAAGCGTTTCGGCAGCTGCGGGAAGTGTGAGAGCAAGCAGGAATACGAGCTTCTGGAATCGGGTCATTCCAAATGTTGGTTTCACAAGCCAGAGAAATCAATTGCCAAAAACGGAACGTCGTTTTTTGGTCTCAGAGAGACCGTCCCAATTGTAGGCCGCTTTTCGAGGTTATTTAAAATGGATTTCTGCTGAGTGGAAGAGCACCAGTATTCTGAAATTTAATGCGGATGACTTGCATTTGTAACAGGTGGCCAATAAAATTTGAAGATTCACAGCGGCTTCGTTTTTGTTTCGTTCTTCACCATTTTTCGAAGCTCACGGATTCCCCCATGTGAATGACTTTTAGGAATCTAATTCATGAACTCAGACTCCGTTCCCATCGTTACTCTTTGCGGCTTCCTCGGCTCAGGTAAGACCACACTCCTTCGCCGTTGGCGACGCGACGCGACGCTGAAAGATGCACCAGTAATCGTACACGACTTGAGTGAATTTGGGCTCGATGCAGAACTACTCTCAGATGAGAACTCAAAACCTTCTCCTGGCCATCTCGTAGGCGGCGTGGCGGCGTTACATGGAAGGCATGCACGTGAGCAACTTCATGACTCGGCAGTAGAAGCTCTCGAAGAGATCTCTGCGCTTGATCCTGCCCCACCTCTTGTTCTGTGCGAGAGTACTGGTGCTGCCCGCCCGTGGCCCCTGATTAAGGCCCTGACCCAGGATAAGCGCTTCTTCCTGCGCCACTTTATCGTCACGGTTGATGCTCTCAATCTTCATCGCGACTTTGAAGATGGAAAAATTCTTACCGGCGCATCCGTCAGTTCCCAAGATCTAGCGCTGCGACATGTCGCAGAAGTGCTTGCTGAACAAATTGCCTTCGCGAGCGTAATCATTCTTACCAAAATTGATACCGTTCCGAAACCTAATGTAGAGGCCCAAGTTCAAATCCTCCAGGCACTCCAACCGCAGGCGACTATTGGGCTCTCGGCTCAAGCTGGAATTCTTTTACCACAACTTGAGACAACCCCTGCACCGAAACTCTCTGTCTTAGAAAGTCGAGCCAATGAATTCGGTCTCACGCAGCAATCCGCTACGATCGACAGCGTGGATGCAATCGTCATTCGCGACCCTCGACCCTTTCATCCAGAGCGTTTATACAAAGCTTGTCGTAATAAAATGGGGACTGGTCTCTACCGCACCAAAGGATTCCTTTGGCTGGCCTCACGGCCTAGGGACGTTTTACTTTGGCAGCAATCTGGCAGCCAAATTGCGCTTGAACTGACAGGGCTCTGGCGTGCCGAACTTGCTCACAACCGTGATGGTAAACTCCTACCAGAAGAGATCGAGCACTTAAACGCAATGCTTAAAACCAAGCATCCCCTCTTCGGTGATCGCCACAACGAACTCACTCTCATCGGCCTTAAGGCGGACCGTGAGTCTTTCGCCTCTTCCTTGCGGGATGCGTTCTGCACCGATGATGAAATCAGGGCCTGGCAAAGAGGCGAAACTTTTGCTGATCCTTGGCCTAATTCGTTGCGCCAGGTCGAGTAATAGTAGCTTCCTTTTTTTAAGGAGTAGAGTCAATTAGATCATCATTGAAGAATTCGAGAATGGAGTGAATGTGAGTGCAATCAAAATGAGAAAGTGCTTTTTGAGGCCTCCAGGATCCTAAAGCAACCGCATTCTGACACCTCATTCAAATCGTCATCAAATAACCATGACCAACGTTCGCCTTCTCTTTTTGCTTATAGGATTTAGCATCTTCTGTTTCAACCTTTTTGCCAACAGCAGGCCCAATATTCTTTTCTGTATCTCTGACGATCAAAGCTTCGCTCACACCGGAGCCAATGGCGATCCCGTCGTCAAAACTCCTGCATTTGATCGTATCGCAAATGAGGGCCTTCGTTTCACCCATGCATTCTGCGATGCCCCCACATGCGGTCCCTCCCGCTCGGCCATCCTCACTGGCCAACCGATCTGGCGGCTCGAAGAAGCTGGTAACATTCACAGCACTCTTCCCGCCAAATTTGCCACCTACCCTGATCTCCTTCAAAAATCCGGTTACTCGCTCGGCTACACTGGTAAAGGATGGAGCCCCGGTCGCCTCGAACCCGGAGGGCGTACTGAAAACCCTGCCGGACCACCCTTCCAGCGAAAGCGGCTCCAACCACCTTTCAAACAAATGCGTAATACCGACTACGCGGGTAACTTCTCTGACTTCCTTGCGCAGTCTCCAAAAGAAAAGCCCTTCTGCTTCTGGCTCGGCACCTCCGAACCCCACCGTGGCTTCGAATCTGGCGCCGGAAAACGAACTGGTAAAGATCCCTCCAGAGTCATCGTCCCCCCCATCTTCCCTGACAACGACATCGTCCGAAACGACCTCCTCGACTACTTCGTCGAAATCGAACACTTTGATTCCCAAGTATCTCGCGCCATCGCGCTCTTAGAAAAATCTGGTCAGCTCGACAATACCATAATCGTCGTCACCAGCGACCATGGGATGCCTTTCCCCCGTGCCAAAGCTAGCCTCTACGACGACGGCTCACGCGTCCCCCTCGCCATACGCTGGCCCAAAGGAATTACCAAACCCGGCCGCACCATTAATGACTTTATCAACCTAAGCGACCTTGCCCCCACCTTCCTCAAGGCCGCAGGTCTTAAACCGCCAAGCATGATGACGGCAAAGAGTCTCATCCCGATCTTTGAAAACCAACTTTCAAAAAATCACCAAGCCGCCTTCATTGCAATGGAACGCCACGACGGCTGCCGCAAAGGGGGTAAAGGCTACCCCTGCCGCGCTATCCGGACTTCCAACCACCTCTACATCCATAACTTTGAACCAACCCGCTGGCCCTCCGGCTCTCCCGATCCATCGGTCTGTGCCCGCGCCATTTCCTATGGCGAAATCGATAGCTCCCCCACCAAAACCTTCATGATGGAATATCGAAACAAGCACGGTATTGCTCGCTTGGCAGAACTCGCATTCGGCATGCGCCCCGCCGAAGAACTCTACGACCTCAAAACAGATCCCCATCAAATGAACAACCTCGCGGGTTCTCTTCCCGTCGCCAAAACCCAAGCCACCCTGCGCAAGAAACTCTTCGATCATCTCAAAACAACCAAAGACCCGCGCATCACAGGCGGCCCCGTCAACTGGGATAATTATCCCTACTATGGCGTCATTTACACCAAAGGATGGTCCGTTAACCCAAAACCTCTTCCACAAGAATGAATACCAATCTTCCACGTCGCAATATTTTACGCGGACTCGGAGTCTCTCTAGCCCTCCCCGGATTTCAAAGCCTCCAAACCGGCTTCGCCGCCCCAAAAGAATCCGCTCCACCCAGACGCCTTCTTAGCCTCGGTAACCACCTAGGCTTTCACCCACCCTCATTTTTTCCCAAGCAAACTGGCACCAACTACCAAACCAGTCCAACTCTCAAAAATATCGACCAACACCGAAAAAACTTCACCGTCCTCTCCCACCTTGATCACGACGTCGGAGGCGGACACAACGGAGTCGAAGCCTTTCTCTCCGGAATCCGAAAAGAGGAATCATCGGGATTCCCCGAAAGAAACATTTCCCTCGACCAAATAGCCGCCGAACACAGCGGTAGCGCCACCCGCTTCCCTTCCATCAACGCTGGCCTAGGCGAAGGAACCGATATGTGCTGGACTCGTACCGGCGTTCGCATTCCCCCCATCAACAATCCTGCCCGGCTGTTCGAAGCCCTTTTTGTACAAGACGACGGCTTTAGTCGAAAGCAACAACGACAACGACTCGGTGAACAATCCAGTATTCTCGACGCTCTAAACGAGTCAGCGAAATCTCTTCACCGCAATCTCAATCACACCGACCGGGATAAGCTTGACCAATATCTAACCTCCATACGCGATGTCGAACAACGCCTCCAGATGTCCGAAATCTGGCTTGATAAACCAAAGCCCAATCCCGGAATCGACCCCATCACCAACGAAGAGCGCCAGCATATCGAAGAACTTCCCCTCTTCTTCGACCTCATCACTCTTGCACTGCAAACCGATTCCACCCGCATCGCCACCTTCGAAATCCCAATGGGCTTCACCGTCTCCGATCTCGACAAGGTTGACCTCGGGTATCACGGACTCTCTCACCACAGTAAAGGCGAAGGAAAACTCGCTCAACTCAAAGTCGTCGAAGACTATATCTTCACCCAAGTTAATCGTCTCCTCAATGGCCTCCAGGAAGCTCAACTCCTCGACCACACCCTCTTTATCATGGGCAGCGGCATGAGCGACGCCTCCACTCACAGCAACAAAGACCTTCCTGTCCTCCTCGCTGGCGGCGGAATTAAACATAAAGGTCACCTCGACTCACCCCACGACCACCACCGTGTCCCCCTTTGCAATCTCTGGCTCTCCGCCCTCCAATGGTTCGGCCTAGAACGCGAACGCTTTGGAAAAAGCACCGGCACCTTCTCTAAGCTAAAATTTTCCTAATGTTTCGTCTAGCCGCTATCGCCTTTCTAAGCTTCAGCTCAACAAGTCAGGCCGTCCTCCCTAAGGCCTTCCTAGCCGAGCACTGCCATCAGTGTCATGGACCCAACAAACAAAAAGCTGATCGCCGCTTCGACACGCTCTCCACTAGCATCGAAAACTTTGAACAACAGGAACTCTGGCAGGACATCGTCGACCAACTTAACCTTGGCGAAATGCCTCCCAAGGACAAACCTCAACCAACCCAAACCGAACGACTTGATGCCATCAAAGCCCTCACAAATGGCATCACCACCTCCCGCGAAAAATTCAAAGGTGTCAGTCAACACACCACCCTCCGACGCCTCAATAAAGTCGAATATCGACGAACGATCGGCGATCTCCTTGGCCTAGACGTCAAAGCCTGGGATCCCTCAGAAGATTTTCCGTCCGAAGTCACCCATCAAGGATTTGATAACAATGGCGCTCAACTCGTCACATCCGGGCTCCTTTTAGAAAAATATCTTTCCGCCTCCGAAGCTGCAATCCAACGCTCCACCCACTTCGAGGAAAAACCAGAATCAAAGCACTACAGCCAAAAATCCCCCTTCTACTTCCAAGGCAAAGAGTCTAAAAATCTCCCAAAACTCTTCTTAACTGGACGCTTCCGATTCGTCCCCGAAACCCCCTATACCGACCTCTACGGTCGACACTACCGCGGCGGCCATCTCGGCTTCCTCCCCCTCTATGAGCAAGGCGGCGTGCCCCAAAGTGGCCAATACACCATCCGTGTCCGCGCCGCTGCCATCGATCGGACCCATACCTACCCCAACGGCATCATCACCTCCCGCAACGGAGATCCCCTTGTCCTCGAACTCGCCTCCGTCGACCGCCGCGGTAGCGTGACCTCAGCCGGCAACGTCCGAAAAATGGTCTCCCTCTCCACCCACGAACTCACCGAAACTGAACCAACATGGATCGAGTGGACCGGCTACATCGAAAAAGGATACGAACCCGAAGTCCGCTTCCGCAATGGCACCATCTCCGCCAAAAACCTTGTCTTCAAACTCGGCCGGCTCGCCCAGGACCGCCCTGAAATTAAACCCTTTCTTCATCTCAAGCCAGGTAACGAACGCGGCCACGGCATGCTCCGCGCCTACCAAGGCCCCAAACTACGTGTCTGGGAAATCCAAGTCGAAGGTCCCCACCTCCCAAGCTGGCCGCCCGAAGGACATCAACTCCTCTACGACGACCTCACCCCCGCCGACCTCAACAAAAAGACAATCCACGAACGCCTCATAGATTTTGCCCATCAAGCCTTTCGCCGACCTCCCACCAAGGGCGAAATAAAACCCATCCTCACCCTCGTCTCCGCCAAACTCGATTCTGGAACAAATCCTCTAAAAGCCCTCCAGCTCGGCTTCCAAACCATTCTTTGTGCCCCGGGTTTTCTTTATCTGAAAGAAGACGAGGGCAACCTCAATCCCAACGCCCTCGCTTCCCGGCTCTCCTATTTTCTCTGGTCCTCTATGCCCGACGATGAACTTATCCAGATCGCCAAAAGCAAAAGCCTCGACGAGCCCGAAATCCTGCACGCCCAAGTTGACCGCATGCTCGATCACCCAAAAGCACAACGCTTCGTTCGCAACTTTATCCGCGTCTGGCTTGAACTTGACAACATCGGAAGAATGCCACCTTCTCCCGACTTCCGGAACTACTATCGCGACGATCTCGGAACCGCCATGCAAATCGAAACCGAGCACTTCTTCTCCCACCTGCTCCACCAAAACCTCCCCCTCAAAGAATTCCTCACTGCCGACTTTAGCTTCCTCAACCGCGAGCTCGCAAAACACTACAGTATCTCCGGAATCGAGGGTAGCCATTTTCGAAAAGTCACTCTCCCCAATTCCACCCGCGGTGGCATCCTCGGCCACGGTTCTTTCCTCACCGCCTCCGCCAATGGTGTCGACACCTCACCTGTAATCCGTGGAATCTACGTCATGAACAAGCTTCTCGATTACACACCTCCTCCTCCTCCTGACGACGTCCCCGAAATTGAACCCGATGTCCGCGGCACTATCACTCTCCGTCAACAACTTATAAAACATCGCGCCGACCCCAGTTGTGCCCAGTGCCACGACAAAATCGACCCCGCCGGTTTCGCCCTTGAAAACTATGACGCCATCGGCAGTTGGCGCGACTATTACCCCGACAAACTCCCCGTCGATGCTTCCGGAAAACTCGACAACGGCGAAACCTTTGATAACGCCTCCAACTTTCGCCAACTCCTCGCTACTCGAGAAAAATCCTTCACCCGCTGCCTCACTAAAAAACTCCTCACCTACGCCCTCGGCCGAGAACTCAACAGCAACGACCGCCCTACCATTGACCACATCTGCGAGGAAATGGCTCAGCCCAAAAAAGGACTCCGAGATCTCATCCAGTCTATCATTAACAGCGAAACCTTCCTCAAAAACTAATTTTTATGATCCGCCCTTTCTACAAATTCACCCTCGTCCTTCTAGGCTTTAGCATTACGAACTTAGGATTTTCCACCCTGCGCAAGAAACTTTTCGATCACCTCAAAAAAATTAAAAACCAACGCGTCACATGCGGCCCCGTCATCTAGGATCATTCCCCCTACTACGGCGTTATATACACCAAAAGATGGGGTATTGATCCAACATCAGACATTCAAAGTAAGTGAATCGCATTCTCTTTTTTACCGTCCTCCTTCCCAGTTTCGCTTTAGGAAAACAACCCAATGTCATCGTCTTCTTCGCCGACGACCTCGGCTACGGTGAATTAAGCTGTCAGGGAAATCCGCAAATTCCGACACCTCACATCGACTCAATCGCGAAAAATGGGGTTCGTTTTACTTCGGGCTATGTGGCTGGTCCGAACTGTAGCCCCTCCCGCGCTGGTCTACTCACCGGACGCACGCCAACTCTCTTCGGTTACGAATTCAATCCCACCGGGCCTCTCAATGAAGAGCCTAACTTTGGTTTGCCGCCAAAGGAAATCACGATCGCCGAGGCGCTACACGGCGGAGGCTACACCACCGGCCTAATCGGAAAATGGCATCAGGGCGGAACTGCGCAGTATCATCCCCATCGTCACGGCTTTGATGAATTTTTTGGCTTCACTCATGAAGGTCACTACTTTGTCCCCCCTCCCTACAAAGGCGTTACCACTTTGCTGCGCCGAAAAAAGCTTCCGGGTGGAGTGGATGGACGCTGGATCGGAAAAAAGAATCTGCACTATCATACCTGGCGGAGCGACGAACCAGACTATGATGCAAATAATCCAATCGTCCGAGGTGGGCAGCCAGTCATTGAAACCGAGTACCTGACC
This sequence comes from Akkermansiaceae bacterium UBA5688, assembly GCA_002420315.1. Lineage (GTDB taxonomy): Bacteria > Verrucomicrobiota > Verrucomicrobiia > Verrucomicrobiales > Akkermansiaceae > SW10. The sequence goes on along the minus strand of DIHU01000142.1, from coordinate 10,786 downwards.
GACGCACTCACTCGCGAAGCCACCGACTTCATCGATCGCCACGACGACAAACCATTCTTTCTCTACCTCGCCTACAACGCGGTTCACAGCCCGCTTCAAGGCGCTGATGCCTACATGGAAAAGTTCGCCCACATCAAAGACATCCAACGCCGTATCTTCGCAGCGATGCTGGCAAACATGGACGACAGCGTTGGCCGTGTGATGAAGCAGCTCCGGAAATCCGGGCTCGAAGAAAACACCATCGTCTTTTTCCTGAGCGACAATGGCGGCCCGACGAAAGAACTCACATCCTCAAATCTTCCTCTACGCGGGTCGAAAGGTCAGATGTATGAAGGGGCAATTCGAGTGCCTTTCATGATGCAATGGAAAGGCGAAATTCCCGCCGGCCAAGTCTACGAAAAGCCAGTCAGCTCTTTCGATATTTTCGCGACCGCAGCCGCCAACAGCACCGGAGTCACCGCACCAAAACAAGTCGAAGGCGTCGACTTGATTCCCTTTGTTACCGGAAAAAATGACGGCGTTCCTCACATGACTCTCTTCTGGCGTCAGGGAGGAAAGACCGCTTTACGTCACGGCGATTGGAAGCTGGTTCGCCTGGGCAAACGACTTGAAGCAAGCAAGTACAAATGGGAACTCTACGATCTTTCGAAGGACCTCTCCGAAACAAATGACCTCGCTGCAACTGAGCCTGAGCGTTTGGCAGAGTTAATTAAGATTTGGGGAAAACGAAACGCCAAGATGAGCAAACCCTTGTTTTAAAAACCGCCAAAAAAACCCAAGAGCCAATCACCATGAACAGCGTCCGCCTTCTCCTCTCTCTCTTTGCATTTACCATTTCAAGTTCAAAGCTTACTGCCGACTTGTCTGCAGAAACCTTAGCGAAGGATAAACAAAGGCCCAACATCATCTTCTTCCTGGTCGATGATCTTGGTCAGCGCGATGTGGGTTGTTACGGAAGCCAGTTCCATGAAACTCCGGCGATCGACCAATTAGCAAAAGAAGGTATGCGATTCACCGATGCCTATGCCACTTGTCATGTTTGCTCGCCTAGCCGGGCCAGTATTTTGACAGGAAAATATCCAGCCCGAACCAATTTAACGGAGTGGCTTGGAGGACGTCCTGAGCGGGACTACGAGCCGCTGCATCACGGGGAAAAGCTGACCGCTTTACCAGCCGAGGAAGTCACCCTAGCCGAGACCCTCAAGCAGCATGGTTACGCCACCGCGAACTACGGCAAAGCGCATGTGAGTATGAACCCTAAGACCTACGGTTTCGACGAGGAAATTACAGGATGGGTGCGTTCCTATCACTATCCTTTTGGCAGTGCTTACAACAAAAAACTTCCAGCGAAAGAAGGTGACTATTACACCGATAAGCTAACCGATGCAGCCTTAGATTTCATTGAGCGAAATCAGGACCAGCCCTTTTTTGTCCATCTAGAACATTTCGCAGTACACGACCCAATCCAGGGACGCCCTGACCTGGTGGAAAAATATCGTAAGAAGCTCGCCGCGATGCCGGAACAAAAAGGGCCGGACTTCATCCTTGAAACCAATCCGGACGGGCCGGCACTCACGGAAGAAGAACTCAAGGCGCTCGCGGCAAACGACGAGTTACAGGCGCACCAAGACGCTCGTGTCTGGTGGGTGAAGCAGAAGCAAGACAATGTGGAGTTTGCCGGCATGCTTGAAGCAACGGACGAGAGTCTGGCGCGTATTCGAGCAAAGCTTAAGAAACTCGGAATAGAAGAGAATACCATCATTGTCTTTACAGGCGACAATGGGGGTATGTCGGCCTCGAATCAGTATCGCGGCATCAATCATCAGCGCAAATCACTGGACGCTCAATTCGCAAGCTCCAATCTTCCTCTGCGTGGGGCCAAAGGATGGAACTACGAAGGTGGCATTCGCGTCCCCTTGGTTGTGCACTGGCCCGGCAAAACTCAACCCAACACCATTTCGCAAGCTGTCGTGACAGGAACGGACTTCTACCCCACCCTGCTCGAAATGTTGGGACTCCCCGCATTACCAGATCAACATAAAGACGGCCGCAGCTTTGTCCCCGCCTTAAAAGCCAATCCCTACGAACGCGGACCGATCTACTGGCACTTCCCGCACTACAGCAATCATGGTTACCAAAGTCCAAATGGCGCGATTCGTTCCGGGCGATACAAATTGATCGAATACTACGAAAACGGAACCGTTCAGCTCTTTGATCTGGAGAATGATATCGGCGAACGTAAAGACCTCGCAAAATCAAAACCAGAAATCGCTCAAAAACTGAAGAAGATGTTCCATGAGTGGCGGAAGGAAGTCGACGCCAAGATGCCCTATCCGAAAACGGCAACTTCCAAACCGGCACGTGGAGCGCGAATTTTGAAACCTAATAAGAAACGCTAATTAAAGTCGCTCATACTCATAGCAACGCTCCAGCAATTGACCAAAATCAAACGACTAGCTCGTAACGGCAAGACCGGGTGTTTGAGAATGCGCGTGCTGCGGAAAGTCGAAGGTTAACACGAGCGGACCAGTGCCTATGTTCTCAATTTCGACGCCGCCGCGATCAAGTGCAGCTTGCGTCAGGAATCCAATTTCAGGATAGAGTTCGCCAAGCTTCATATCCTGGTGATAGCGCACTTCGAGTTTTCCAACCCGGCCGCGGCCACCATTCGTGTGGAATAGCGCAGGGCTCTCCGGGCAGAAATTCGTCTTGGCGCCGGGTGCAACGGTGAGACGAAGCATAGAGCACTTCTGGTCGCCAAGGACATCACCGTAAACAATCCACTTTGCGTCCACTCCGTCACCGGAAAATTCTTCAGCGGTGATGGCCGGGCGCGAGTTCTTCTTCACGAAATCAGGGTCCTGGTTTGCTTCGAAGTCGAAGGTATCAACCAGACACTCCCAGTCTTCGTGCCGGTCCTTCGGATAGTCTTCTTCCCGGCAGGCGTAAAATGCATCTGCTGCGCCGATGCGGCCGTCAAGTGTCCGGTCCTCGGCGAGAAAATGCTCATCCATCGTCACGTGCAACTCGTGCGTGCAGAGGTCCGTCGGTGAGTGAAGCACACCGTTCGGCATCACGAAGCCGTTATCAAGAGGCATCATGGTATGCGGTGACAGATGCCGAACCCCATTATATTCGCCCTCTCCCCAGCGCTTCATACATTCCAAAAAATCATCCTTCGTGACAAAGGGATAGAGACCCATGGCAGTGGTGTGGTAATGCGACGGGTCAACCCCTGGGTTGTCGAAGGAATTGATGTCGTAGACCTCCCATTTTGACCAGTGTAGGTGATGCGGGATTGGATTCAGATTATCGAACTTCTTGGACACAATCGGCCAAGTGATCTTGCCGAACAGGGATTCTGAAACGGCCATGATCTTCTCGCCCATGACCGCTTTTGGATTATCCGCAATCAAATCCTGCAGCGAGATGACTTGCCCGTTCGGCGTGAGGACGTGTGCTTCTCCTTCACGAAATGGTGCCTTTCCCGTGCGGGTATCGATGACTCCCGTCACAATGGGAACGGTGCAGCACATCCAAATTTCATCGAGACCGGTTCCAGCCATGTAGTCCGGATAATAGGATTTCTCATCCAGGCGAATCCGTTTCCCCGGCGTGCAAAATGTCCGGCCGGCGTATCGGTGCAGAAGTTGCAGCACCCCTTCGTTCTCATTCAGGCAATCATCGAGAATCGAATTCGGTCCGACACCTGCTCCATCAATCACATCCTGTTGAGGGTATTCGTGGAGTTTATCCGGCAGAATTGACGTCGAGGGAGTCATAAGTAGTGAATCTTGGGTAAGTGGAAGAAATTACGAGATTTTCAATCTGCTGGAACACAACGAGACGGGCCAAGGTCCAAGCTGGGGGCGAATGTTGAAGATTGGGAAAGAGAGTGGCAAGAGTGAATGGTATGGCTCTGATAATCAAGACACAGAGTGATCACGTCAGACCAAAGCGACGCAGCGGGTTTGTCAGACTAATTGATCATCCAAGCACTCGTTCTCAGCGAATTCTTCCGCCGGAAGTGAATCTTTTTTACAGGTCTATAAAAAACAGGAAGACTTAGGGACTAGCGCTCCAATTTGAGCCCCTTTCTCCAGGGTTTTGACCCAGATATTAGCTCCGAACAAAACATAGACCTCATCGTTCGCTCTAATTTCCTTTGGCCTCTGAAACCAGTTCGATTCGCCTAAGAACTTGCCGTGCGTTTGAATCGGTGAGCTTGATTTTTTGTTTGGTCCTCTGGTCGGTGAGACTGATGGAGAAGGTCGTAATTCGGGACCATTCGAGGGGCTTTCCATCTTTGCTTTTGAAGTCGGCAGGAGTGAGAGTGATTGTCGTGGGACCGTCTCCCTCAATTCGACGACCATGATTAAAGCTGCCCAAGTCTCTCCCGTTTCCGAGGAATTTACTGTCAACGCCAAGGCCGAGAAGGAGCGGTTGGTCTTTCTTCAAGTTGAAGATGAGAGCGAGTTTACGTTCGGCAGATGTGTCAAGTTCAGGATCCTGAAACTTGTAGGTCCTGATGGAGGATTGATCACGAGAAGACCAGCTCCCGATTCCTTTCGAGAAGTCATCGACCAAACCGGTTTTAGGAAGTCGTGTAATTGCACCAAAATCAATATCTTCAGGAATATGTGAGTGGAGATACGAGTTTAGAGTATACGTCATTGTCGTATTGCCACGCTCCAGAACTGCTTCTTCCGCCAGCTTGTATCGGCATAGAGCAAAGACATAGAGCGGCAGTTTGGAATGCACCTTAAAATTAGCTTCCCAAGCATCCCCCTTCTTAGTCGCGCTTGCCCGCTTCCAAAAACGCGTCACACAATTGGGATCAAAGCTATAGTAAATTTCGGTTTCAACAAGACGATCCAAACCGTATGGGATCGCCGAAAAATGAGCCTGGCCATTTTCAATACTAAAGGTGGATAGAGGAGTTCTCGGAATATTTTGCTCTCGCCCAGCGAGGTGCTCTTGAAACCAAAGGTTTAGGAGAACCCACTGCTCGGGACCTGGCCCGTGGTTGGCATGAAGGTTACTGGTGACCCGCCAGTTTTGGTGAGGAAGGAGGTCCATCGATTGATAAATCCGCGCAAAGGCAGAATGGAAATCATTCGATGAAGTAATAAACATAACAGGACATTTCGCGGAAGGCCAGTAAGCAGACGGATCGATCGTTTTTTGATAGAGATCAGGATTCTTAAAGTGATTACTGATACTCGTGCGGGGAATCCCTGGAAAATCTATGTGAAGAAAACCGGTTCCTCCGACGAAAGGGGCGACAGCCTTGAGACGAGGGTCAAATGCCGTCATCGAAGTGATTGTTCCACCCATTGAAAATCCAGTGAACCCAAGCCGCTCTGGATCAACCTCGGCTTGTTCCTCCAGAAAGGTGATGGCCCGACGGGCTGCCACCGCGAGGAGAAACCAATTGGCGTTTCGCGGACTTGCGATCGGGTCGATCGTGTATTCGTCAGCTTGCAGGGAGCGCTTCCAACCCTTGCGCAACGCTTTTGAGTAAAAGCGTGGACCTTGGGATGGATCGACTGCTCCCCAATCAGTTCCCCATTTGTTTTCGGGATCGAGATCTGCTTCGAGCGGACGCCCCAGCCAATTAATATCGATCGTCGCAAAGCCTTGGGACGCATAATAATGGCCTCGCCTCCGGTCTGCACGCTGACCCCCACCATGGCTCCAAACAAAAGCCGGATTTTTCTTACCATTTTCAGGAAAACAGTAATAGGCAGCAATACGGGCACCTGCGCCTTTAAAAGTGCCCACGTTAAAACTAACGAGACGAGAGACCACCCCGCCTTCTTTCCACTCATGATGAACTTTGACTTCAAGTGGTTCAGCTTTGGAATCATAGCTCTTCCAGAGCGCGGTCGCAGATTGAGGGACCTCGTCAGCACGAGTATAGGGCGAAAAGGTGTCCTTAGCCGGAAGGGCAAGAACGCAAAAGATCGAAAAAATAGAAAACAGGCCAGCTGATTGGAGCATCGTTCTTGTTACGTTCGGGTGGATCTCATTGTTCATCCAATTTCTAGTGTGCAAAGAACACTGATCATAGGGCAATGCTCTCTAAGGAAGCCCCAAAAGCCCCCATAAATTGATTTTTGCGGGCTTTAAAAGCAATCGCCTACTTAGGTTTATCGCGCTCTTTTAGAACGAACGATACCCAGCGCTCGACATTTCTTGCTGCTCCGCTACCCCTCCCCCTGACGCCCATGACTCTTTTCTCCGCTAACGATCTCCGCCTCGCTTACGGCCACCAAACCCTCCTCGATGGCGTCACGGTCGCAATTTCTGCCGGTGAAAAAGTCGGTCTTGTCGGGCGCAATGGATGCGGGAAAACTTCTCTTCTCAAAATCCTCGCCAATGAAAACCAAGCTGACTCAGGAGAAACCTCGGCCCGCCGTGGCCTCCGTATCGGCTACCTCCCCCAAGAGTTCGAGCTCGATCCCGCCCTCTC
>DIHU01000142.1:1569-3939 GCA_002420315.1 Akkermansiaceae bacterium UBA5688 | reverse complement strand
GCTATGAAAATGGCGACGGTAGTGAATCCGAACTCGCCGACCTCCTCACCCTGATTGAGCACACCGATGGCTGGAACCTCGACGCTCGGATTAAAGCACTTTCAAATGCCCTCTTTACTCCGCCACTCGAATCCGAGACAGGGCCACTTTCCGGTGGTGAAAAACGTCGCGTCGCCCTGTGCAGTGCCCTTGCTTCACAACCCGATCTTCTGCTCCTTGACGAACCGACCAACCACCTCGACTCAGAATCAATCCGTTGGTTGGAAGACTTTCTCAAAACCTACACCGGTGCCGTGATCTTCGTCACCCACGACCGCTACTTCCTCAACGTCATCGCCACTCGCATCATCGAGATCTCGGATGGCAAAGCTTACTCTCATCCCGGAAACTACACCGCCTTTCTCGAGTCCAAGGCAGCCCGACAGGAAATCGCCGAGAACACCGAAAAGAAGCGCCAAAAATTTCTTAAGGATGAACTCAAATGGGTCAAAGCAGGCGTCAAAGCCCGCACCACCAAATCCCGCTCCCGCCTTGATGCATTCTACGAAGTCAAAGATCAGGATGCTCCCGTTCGCGAAGGTGAAATTGATCTTCTCATCCCTCCTCCTCCAAGACTCGGCAATACCATCGTTGATCTTGAAGACGTCTCCATCACCTTAGGAGACCGCACCCTATTCCGTAGCATGAACCTCTCTCTCGAAGAAGGCCAATGCACCGGCATCGTGGGTAAAAACGGCGTTGGCAAATCAACCCTCCTGAAAATCTGTCTCCAACAACTTGAGCCGACCTCCGGAAAGGCCATCCTCGGCAAGCAGGTGAAAATCAACTACATCGACCAGTCCCGGATGCAGCTCGATGGCACCGGCTCTCTGCTCGATGAAATATCGGACGGAAATGAAAAAATCGAATTTGGCGACGAAATTCTCGGAGCCCGCGCCTACCTCCGCCGCTTCCTTTTCTCCGACGATCGGATCAATGAACGCGTCGATCTTCTCTCAGGAGGTGAACGCGCCCGCCTCATGCTCGCCAAGGTTCTCAAAACCGGAGGCAACCTCATCGTTCTTGACGAGCCCACTAACGACCTAGACTTACAATCGCTCAGGATGCTCGAAGAAGCCCTTGCGGCCTTCCCGGGCACCATTCTAGTCGTCTCCCACGACCGCTACTTCCTCGACCGTATTTGTGATCAAATCGTGGCCTTCGAAGACGACGGCATAAAAGTCAGCCCGGGCAATTTTTCATATTATCTTGAGAAACGACAAGCGCGTGAAAACGCCGCGCGAGCTCAAGCCACCGCTGCTAACCGCGCAGCTAAAAAACGGGCTTCTGAGAAAAAGGATAAACCAAGAAAGCTCACCATGGCTGAAGCCAAAGAACTCGAAACCCTAGAGGAAAAGGTCATGGAAGCCGACGAGGCGGTCACTACTCTGCAAGAGAAACTTTCTTCACCCGAAGTCCAAACTGACTTCGAACGAATCCCGGTCGTCATGGCAGAGCTAGAGGCCGCCAAGAAAGTGGCAGACGGACTCATCAACCGTTGGGAGTTTCTCGAAGAGGTGAAAGCGAATTCACCTATCAAATAGAAAGTCTCCAATCATCATGTTGCCTATTTCGAATCCTCGCATCGATAGATTTGAAACACTCAGATTCTAACAAGCGCCGGAACCGACAAGCGCACTTTATCTAACAGATTTTTTTCTTCTTACCTAGGAATCTGGAACTGAACAGCAGTAACTAAAGGGTCCTTAAAACCAAAATAAAGTGATGCTAAAAAAGCCCCGCTCGCTTTCACGAACGGGGCTTTGAAGTTTTTTGTGTCGTTAGCATTTAGCTCACTTCACCGCGAGCCATGCCTTTTTCCTCAAGGGCCGCTTGCGCGAGGGCAAGACGGGCAACGGGGATACGGAATGGTGAACAGGACACATAATTGAGTCCGGTGCGGTGGAAGAACTTCACGGAATCAGGATCTCCGCCGTGCTCGCCGCAGATGCCGATCTTAAGTTTCTTCTTAGTCTTGCGACCCCCTTTGACGCCCATTTCAACAAGCTGGCCCACACCTTCCTGGTCGAGACCAGCGAATGGGTTGTTGTTGAGAACTTCCGCATCCTGATAGGTTGGGAGGAAGCTGGAGGAGTCGTCACGGGACAATCCAAGGCCGGTCTGAGTGAGGTCGTTGGTTCCGAAGGAGAAGAACTCGGCGTGCTTGGCCACTTCAGCAGCGGTGATGGCAGCACGAGGAATCTCAATCATAGTTCCGACGGTGTATTTCAGCTCGCTCTTCTTGAGACCAAGCTTCTTGCGAACTTCACCTGCAGTGGAATCGATGACATCCTTCTGAAGTTCAAGCTCACGTGCGTAAGCCACGAGTGG
>DIHU01000142.1:0-1172 GCA_002420315.1 Akkermansiaceae bacterium UBA5688 | reverse complement strand
ACAGCTGGATAGCTGATGCCGAGACGGCAACCACGATGACCAAGCATTGGGTTCTCTTCGTGAAGAGCGTGAATACGCTTGGTGATGGCTGGAGCGCTCATGCCAATCTTCTTGGAGAGATCCTTCTTCTGAGCGGCATCCATCGTTCCGATGAACTCGTGAAGAGGTGGATCCAGAAGACGGATTGTGGCCGGGCGGCCTTCGAGTGACTTGAAGATGCCAATGAAGTCTTTCTTCATGAAGACCTTGATCTTCTTGAGGGCCTTGGCGCGGCCTGCGTCATCGTCAGCGAGGATCATCTCACGGACGGAGTCGATGCGATTGCCTTCAAAGAACATGTGCTCGGCGCGAGTCAGGCCAATGCCTTCAGCTCCGAACTTGATGGCCTGCTGAACCTGCTCCGGAGTATCGGAGTTGGTGCGGACACCCAGCTTACGAAGCTTGTCAGTCCAGCTCATGAGCTCCATGAACTTCTTGTAAGTCGCAGACCTCTTGGCGGCAGCCTTGTTCTCAATAAGTCCCTGGATAACCTGGGAAGGTGAAGACTTAATGCCACCCTTGTAGACGTTTCCAACGAATCCGTTGAGAGAAAGCTCGTCGCCTTCTTTCAGAGTCACGCCGTTACCGGAGAGAGTCTTCTTGGAGTAATCAATGGTCATGCCGTGTGCACCACAGACGCAAACCTTCCCCATCTGACGGGCAACGAGAGCCGCGTGTGAGGAAGCACCACCTTCAGTGGTGAGAATTCCATCAGCAGCGATCATGCCGCGAAGATCTTCCGGAGAAGTGGCCTGGCGAACGAGGATGACTTTCTCTCCTTTTTCAGCAGCTTTGACCGAGTCTTCCCAACTGAAGTAAATCTTTCCGGAAGCAGCACCAGGACCGGCAGGAAGTCCGCTACCAACTTTTTTGGCAGCCTTCTCAGCCTTGGCGTCGAAGATCGGAGCGAGGAGATGACCGAGGTCATCAGCAGGAATACGAAGGATTGCTTCTTCCTTTTTGATGAGACGCTCTTTCACCATATCGAGAGCGATGTTCACCGCGGCGAAACCAGTGCGCTTACCGTTACGAGTCTGTAACATCCAGAGTTTCCCCTCTTCGATGGTGAACTCGACATCCTGCACATCGCGGAAGTGCTTCTCAAGCTTCTTACGAATCACGAGAAGTTCTTT
>DIHU01000022.1 GCA_002420315.1 Akkermansiaceae bacterium UBA5688 | reverse complement strand
TTTTTAGAGATTAATCATCTCAAAAAGTAATCAGGGAAAACTTGAACTTTCTCTGAATCTAGCTCATTCATTGCGCTTCCCATCATTTAAAATGAAATTTCTCTCAATCGAAGAATCTAATTCCCACGAACTTGAGTCTCTTCTTCATCTCGCTGCTGAGATGAAGTCGACTCGTGGCATGACTTCAAATCAGCCACTTGCGGGACAAACATGGGCCATTATTTTCACGAAAGCTTCAACCCGAACACGCGTTTCCTTCGAGGTCGGAATTCGCGAACTCGGTGGCAACGTCATGTTCCTTTCCGGTAATGATATCCAGCTCGGACGCGGCGAACCCATTAAGGACACTGCCCGTGTGTTAGGTCGTATGGTCCACGGAGCTGTGATCCGAACCTTTGACCAAGAGGACGTCGAAGATTTTTATTCCTACTCAGGAATTCCCACGATTAATGCCCTCACAGACAAAGAGCACCCCTGCCAAATTCTTGCCGACCTTCTGACAATTCGAGAGAAACTTGGAACTTGGGAAAGCAAGAAAGTGGTCTTTGTTGGTGATGGCAATAATAATATGTCGCGTTCTTGGATGTGGGCCGCCAAATATCTTGGTTTTGAATTTGTCGTCGCAGCACCAAAGTCCTGCCTTCCTCCTCAGGATTTCATGGACCATCTCGATGCTCCAAATGTCGCTCTAACCACTGACCCGGCGGCGGCGGCAAAAAATGCTGACGTCATCAACACAGACGTTTGGCTATCAATGGGACAGGAGGGGCAAGATGAAAAAGAGGCCCTTTTTGGCAACTACGAAGTTAACGAAAATCTTCTTTCCCACTGTGCTCCCAACCACATCGTCCTGCATTGCTTGCCAGCCTACAGAGGCAAGGAAATCAGCGAAGAGACTCTGGAAGCGCACGCCAACACCATTTTCCAACAAGCAGAAAATCGCCTTCACGCCCAGAAAGCGGTCCTCGCAACTCTCGTCGAATGATCATACGGGAAGTCGTTAAGGCCCGGCAATTTTTTCGGGAGCAAGGGTTCAAGAAAACCCTTCTTGCGCGTAAAGCGCCCTTCCTGATCCAATTTGGAAAGTATGGCATTTGTGGTGTCCTCTCGGTATTAGTACTCGCCCTCGTGATCTACCTCGGTGAGACCCTGGCTCCGCAATTCTTTACAAACAGACTTCCAAATAGAACTGTCGCATGGAACACAGCGATTTTACATTTCATCGCCTTCATTCCATCAAACTTCGCAGCTTACGGACTCAATCGATGGCTCGTCTTCACTCCCGGACGACACTCTAGAAAAAGGGAACTCACTCTTTTTACGATCATCTCGCTTCTAAGCTTTTCAATTGGAGAAATATTTCCATTCTGGCTAATTAACCACTTGGACCTTCCGCGTCCTATCGTTCACTTTTCCTTCATCTTCTCTTCGGCCATGGTCAACTTCATCTGCCGTAAATTTCTCGTCTTCGAGAACTAGTGCAAGCCGCTCGAGCCTGCCTTCTTTCATTCAAACAGAAAGCCCCAGAGGCTTATTTCATTCTTCTTTTTTTTGGCGGAGAAAGCTTGGTTTTTGGTCGAGATAATTTTCCATCACCATTTCGGTGAAGGGATCAAAAGGTTCATATCCGTTTTCAAAATTGCGATTTAAGATCACGGACTTGACCTGACCCTCAGCCCAAACGTAGCTAAGGAGTGGATTAGTCCACCCCCAATGGTCGATATTTCCATGGTCAGCCGGATCAACAAAACCCTTTTCCTCTTTTAAAATCGCCTGAAATTCATCCTTGAAGGCTACCCAACTTTGGAGGTGTCTGACATACAACAAGGAGAGACCGACAATAACCAGGGAGACAGAAAGAGCTAATTCCTTAGTCAATTTCAAACGCGAAAGACTGAATAAAAAAGTGATTAACATTAATAAAGGCAACACTGTTAAAGTAAGTGTTCTTGTCGAAAAGGAGATCCCACCCATGATCCCGGGCGAAAGCAGGGAAATCCCGCCAATAATGAGTGGGACAATCCAAGCCGCCAGCAGTAGACGAGATGATGAGAAGATGATCCCAGCCGTATTCAAGATGACACAAGAGATTCCAATCCAAGGATAGGGATGCGCTAGAGATGCTAGAATCGCCCCAAGAAAATGCCCACGGTTCTCAAGATCGCGCGGAAAAAGAATCCACGTCACAGCAATCACTACTGAGGCCAAAGCCAAACCTGCTAACACCCCACTCCCCCATCGCTCGCGGGGATTCTTTTCAAGCCAAGATCGAAAAGCAAAAATGAAAGTAAAGATCACACCGGAAACCAAAGCCGTTTCATAAAGCTTCAGATGGGCCACTAGAAGCAAAGCGGTCAGGAACTGCTCTAAGACCGTGAGCCGGCGGCGCAAGATCCCAAAATAAAAGATAGGCCAGACTATTAAGAGGAGGGTAAGGTGCTCACCATAAATGAGACACCACGATGAAAAGTTAAGGCTAGCCATGGAGATCAGATGGAAAAAAATCAGAGCCGGCCTCTCGCGAGTAGCATAGAGTGAAAGAACAAAAGAAAGAATCCATGGGAACCAAACCCCCAAACCAAAAAATATCTCTAAAGCGTCTAAGTCGGTGACTCCAGAGCGGACAGCAAGCACAAGGGGCCATTGGGTAAGATATTCAGCATGGGCGCGAGAAGGAGCGACATTAGTGAAAGTCGCATTATCGAGGATAATCGCGAAGTAAAAGGACCCATCGCTTGCGAAGTAAGTATCTGCGGAAAACCCAATCCAAAGAGCTGCTGAAATCACAGTAAACAATGCAATCGCTAGCCCCCGGATTCTCCGGGGAGATAATGAGATCGATACAGAAAACACATTCATTACAAAGATTTCTCAACCCCCACTTTTTCCGCCACCAAAAACTCAGGTCGGCCCTTCACCTCGGTATAAATCCGATTAAGATACTCCCCAATCACTCCCAAAAAAAGCAACTGGACTCCCCCTAAAAATAAAATGATTACAATCGTCGCGGCAAAGCCGGGCACGATGGGCAAACCCATTTCTCGGAAAGGGTCGGGATACAACTTCTGAATAACGAAGAACATGGCTCCCAAGGCTGAGAAAAGCGATACCATCAGACCTACGAAAGATGCCAAACGCAACGGGACGCCACTGAAAGAAAAAAGTCCGTCGCTCGCTAAACCTAACAACTTTTTAAAAGTATATTTGGGCTCTCCCGCAAAACGCTCACTGCGCTCGTATTCCAGCCCCACTTGCCGAAACCCCGACCATGCCCGCAAACCACGAAGAAAGCGATTCTTCTCGGGAAAGGCCACGAGAGTATCTACCACCTTGCGATCCAACAGGCTGAAGTCACCCGAATCGAGAGGGAAATCTTCAATATCGGTCATCGACTTCATCAAGCGATAAAAACAAAAATAAGCAACCCGCTTGAAGATCCCTTCCTTTCGTTTTTTGCGCACCGCATAAACCACTTCAAAACCCTCACGCCACTTCTTGATCAAATCAGAAATTAACTCAGGCGGATCTTGAAGATCAGCATCGATGATCGCCACAACTTCGCCTGTAACAGATTCCAAACCCGCCGAAACAGCAGCTTGATGGCCAAAATTCCTACTTAAAATCACGAGTTTCCACCGTGGGTTTTTTTCGTTCTGCTCGCGGAGTAGCTTGACCGTGCGATCACTCGAACCATCGTCTATACATACGATCTCGTAATTTTTAGGCCAATTCTCCGACACCTTTTCGATACGCTCAAAGAGAGCCGGCAGCGAATCCTCTTCGTTATAACACGGGACGATCACACTCAGTGAATTGGGGCACTCTTTCATAAACTGGACATGATCTTTAACACCCGAGAACCTGCCAAGCAATCCCTCACGGCCCCTCAGTAACTACATTAAACTTAGAGAACAACCTCTCAGGGGCATCAGGAAACTTTTGGCGTAACAAATCCAACCACTCTGACGGCTTTTCACGTAGCATAATACTACCATCCGGCCCAATGATATCATCGAGATGAATCTCCTCTGGCGGACCATAGGAAAAAGGATTTTCCCATACAAAGGTCGCCACCCATCCATCGCGATACCAAGCCATGCAAACTCCGCTCACCCCGGTATTACAGGCGAAAGACATCTGTGTTCTTTCCCCATCAGAAGCCTTTAGAAGTGAACGGCCCAGCATCCCCGGAACCTGAGGAAGACCGAACAAATCGCGTAAACTCGGTAAAAGATCTAAATGCGAAGCAGAAGCTTGAGGTGGGGCTTCCACTCCCTTTGGCCATTTAATCAGTATCGGAACCTGAGTTTGGGCCGGCAGGAGTGAGGAACTATGAAACCAACTCCCATTTTCATAGAACTCTTCTCCATGATCCCCAGTTACTATGATCACACTATCATCATATCGCCCCTGCTTTTTTAGCTCCGTAACGAATTCCTTCACTTGTAAATCGACCCAAGCCACTGAGTTGTGATAGCGTCTTTTAATTGAGGCAATATCCTCGTCGCTCGGAAAACCCGGAATACCTGCCTCGTCGTAATAATCAGCATAAGGCGGTTCAAAATCTTCATGCCATCGGTATCCGTAGTGAGTAGAATCGAGAGCAATGAAGTAAAAATTCCCGCTGGAAGGAGCCAACTTCAAAGCCTCTACCGTTGAAGTAAACGAAGTCTTCTCACGTTGCGGGATCTGATCATAGTAATCTTGCCAATGGATGTCACCCGCAGGCGATTGCTCATACACTTCAAATAATTCCTGATTCGTTCCGAAACTTGTCGCACCCATATTTCGATACGAAAGGTCACAAACCGTTCTAATTCCCATCCGGTAATCTGCTTGTTTGAGTTGGAGGAACCAGAAGGGCGTCTCGAGCTTACTTTCCCTAACCGATGCGGCCTTTTCTCCTGGCCAAAAGACTGGAAGGGATCCGTGAAAAAGGCCATACCACGATAAGGCCGTTGAATTCGAGGAAGCCCAGGTGGTCCCAATCTTTTGGCATTCTTTGTCGCGGAAATCTGCAAGGAAAGGAGTATGTTCCGGCGCGATCGCATCCTGCCGAGTGCTCTCCACCATGATGATGAATATATCGGGACGCTTAACCTTATCATCGCCCCCAAGGACACCCTCTCTCTCCTCAAACAGCGCTTTAGGGTGAAAGCTAACATCAAACTGAGCCACGCCCAAAGGTGGCTCAAAACCCGCGATTACATGGACGTCATAAACGTTATGCCCCCATCTCAGGGCATTTCGTGATTTCCAACTTGTTCCAACTGCCTTCTCAGCCCAAACCCCCCCCCAAAGCCCGCAAAGAAAAACCAAAAGAATCCAACGTGGCATTTTGAGCCAAGAAATCCAGTTGCGAGCAGCCAGCCAGTGAAAGAGAAGATAAAAGATCCACACCACTAAGAAGAAGCTTAGCACCACTGCCCATGGAGGAGCCGGAACGCCACTTGAAGCAAGATTAGATCCAAGATCAAAGCTCCCCATCTCATCCAATTGGTTGAGCAAATTGATGATTGGATTCTTCCAGTAGAGAATTGCCACGAAATCAGCCAACATCACAAAGGGCAAAAACGCCGCCACAACCCATGGCCATCGACGCATTTTTTTTGGAGCCAGAGCTCCTGACAAACCGCAAGCTAACCAATAAACCCCGACGATGACCGCACCAGTAAGAACACGCCCCAACATCGTACTCAACTTCTCAATGGGCGTAAAGCGGAAGCCTTCTAAAAAGAGGTAGTTGTGAAATCCAAAAACCCCCACCGAAACAATAAACCACATCCAATGGAACTGGTGGCGCTCGGCACACCAGAGGCGAAAACTCCCTATCATTGTGCGCCCCGAAAGCTTTAACCAAATCAGACCACCAAGAGCAGAACCATTAAGCGCCCACCAAATCGACCGGATTACATTATCGC
Organism: Akkermansiaceae bacterium UBA5688; assembly: GCA_002420315.1. Taxonomy (GTDB): domain Bacteria; phylum Verrucomicrobiota; class Verrucomicrobiia; order Verrucomicrobiales; family Akkermansiaceae; genus SW10. The sequence goes on along the minus strand of DIHU01000022.1, from coordinate 553 downwards.
CAAACTTGCCAGCCTCGAGAACCCATGGAGCACGTGGACCATTGAAGCCAACTGCCACAAAAAATGGCAGCAAGGCCAGCGCCATCCCCCCCAACCAAAAGGGACCATGCCAGCGTTCACTCAATTTCCGGTTCATCACGAATCCGCCGAAGCGGGAGAGAGAGCAATAACATGGTTACCTATCCATAGCAACATTCCCGCCATTTCAGGAAGCAGCATCTTGTATAACTAAACAGTCCGTTTGATGCTCAGCTTACTTTTTGAGAGAGATGATCGCGGTGGCCGCCATTTCAGGATCAAGCCGCTGTTCGAGAGACTGTTGAATCGCCTCCTGAGTTCTTGCCAACTTTCCATTATAAACTTCCCTGTCATCCAAAAAAACTTTTACGGGTTCATCAAGATCCAAAAGTTTGTCATTCAGAAACAGAGTCAGAGGAGTTTCACCAGCACCTTTGATCACAATCTCTTGGCCCTTTACCGAAGCAATAACCACATCTTTCGGTTTTCCACCTAGCCAATAAAACCGCTCCGAACGCTTCCCTGATTTTCCCCA
>DIHU01000043.1 GCA_002420315.1 Akkermansiaceae bacterium UBA5688 | reverse complement strand
TTGTCACCGACAATATCCTGTGCCAGCTCCAGGCGCCCACTGTTTTTGTTGTAAGCTTTGTTCGCAAAAATTTCCAAAAACTGCCGGGGTACTGCCTCTCCCTCACTTTGGTGGTCGCCACGATTTAAAAAAGGGGCATCCACGGGGTCAGCCTCATAAACTCCGGGGGCACGAGTGGGAACGGGGATATCATTTTCGAGCCTGCGATACTGCTCGACTAGTGCCACTAGGTTTTCGGGTAACTGTTCGATATCATGGTTCAGCACGTTACTCTGTAGCAACTGCCCTAAAAACTCTGCTTCCTCATCGCTGACGGTGCCCGCCATCCATTTGTTCAAGATGCTTTGGATGGTTGTTTGATACCCTTCCAACAAAGAAGCTTTGTTAACCGGGGGCGTGTCCACCCACAAACTCAGAGGAGTCCCCATACTCTGTGGAGCTTCGGGCCCCATCAGAATCTCGCTCACCCCCCACCAGCTACGCTCGTCCCCCTCTTGGTTGATCACGTCGCGAGCGGTGCGAAATTCATAATGGATTTTTTCACCCTGCCAGATATCCATCTTTCGTGAGCCCTGCCACACGGGAACAGGTTGATCGAGGCGATGATTGTCGTGCAGCAAGCCTCCAAATGGGTAGTGCCTGACTGCATAACGCCTATTGGCTTTATTTCCGGCGGCGCGTATCCAAAGGTTGTTGGCTGCCGCCGTCATGCGGGGCGAGCCCATTACCGCCGCATGTTTGTCGCTTATGAGATGGCTGTAAACTCCGGCAGGGTATACATTTCGAAACACATTCTTACCTTCCCCCCTCAAGGAAAAAGAGCCGGCAGGTTGTGGAGAGAGATGTGAGCCATTACCAGTTTTGAAAAAGGTGGCCACCACCTTGGGGTCGCCTAAATCAAAGTAAGCAACCGCTTCTTCTTTAACCTTTCTGTTCTGCTCCTTCACCCTCCCGACATGCTCCTGCAACCCCTTCCAGTAAGACCTAAATTCTTGCGGCTCCTGCTCGCTGATCCGAAGCCATGGGGTCAGGGCATCACTGTCGTGCTGTTTTTTTGTGCCCTCCACCTTTTCCAGCCTGTCCTGGAGTGATTCCAGTTGAGAAAGCCAGTAGGTCGCAAAAGCTTTCTTGATTTGAGGTTTTAGTTGCTTGATTGCGTCTTGATGGCGTCGTTGTTTTTCCTGGCTGTCCACCACAATGGTGGCGGGGCGGTTGCTAATCATCACCCCATAAAAGCGGGTGTAGTCTTTCTGACTGATAGGGTCAAATTTGTGATCGTGGCAACGGGCACATGACACCGTGAGGGCCATAGTGGCCTTGCTCACCACATCCACCTGATTGTCGGTGAAATTTACCATTTCCTGATAGGCGTCCACTACCCCATACCCAAAAGGATTCATGCGTAGATGTGCGGGGCCCATAGCCGACTCGTTGATTTGAGTTTTTTGATTGATTCGGGGCTTCGCCAACAAATCGCCGGCCAGATGCTCGATCATCAACTGGTCGTATGGTACATCTTGTTCCAGGGCTCGTATTAAGTAATCACGATACTGCTGGGCAAAGGCGATACGGGGATCGCCCTCACTGCCATGACTTTCGCTGTAGCGGTACCAGTCCATCCAGTGCCGGGCCCAACGTTCCGCATAAGCTTTGCTGGTCAACAATGTGTCGACGTAATTTTCATATCGTTTTGGATCCTTGCTCGACGTAAAGGTTGCCACGTCGTCAGGGGAGGGGGGTAAGCCCGTTAATACCAACGATACCCGGCGCAATAAAGTGAGTGGATCGGCGAGGTCGCCAGGTGCTAGTTCCTGCTGTTTCAGACGATCATACACGAAATTATCAATGGGATTGCGGCGCCAATCGGCGTTGTTCACTTTCGGTAATACAGGGTTTTTGATCGGCTGGAACGACCACCACTTTTTACGGTCGTCCCGGACGTCGTCCCAGCTGCGCACCGCTTTTTTTAGACTGTTCGCCGTGGGCTGAGTGTGGCGTGGATCCGGAGCCCCCATTCTTACCCACTTTGTAAAATCCGCGATGACACTATCGATCAACTTGGGCGCTTTTTCGGGCATGCTCTCTACCCCCGCCTGATGGCGGATGGACTGGATCAATAGGCTTTCATTGGGATCTCCGGGTATGATGACCTTCCCCGAATCCCCTCCCTCTTTTAAAGGCTGACTCCAGTCGAGGGCCAGACCACCCTTCTTTTTACTGATTGAATTGTGGCAGTCGTAACATTGCTCGGCCAAGACCGGGCGGATCTTCATTTCAAAAAACTCCCGTTGAGCCTCCTTTATTGTCTGGTTCTCTGCCAACACGATAGAGCTTGAAAACATCCACAGGCACAACAAGATCACGCAAGAGATTGATTTTCTCAGGTTCACCTTTCTAAGCGTCCAAATCGGATGATTCTTCTTGGCACAGACCTGATTAATATGAGTTGAAGCTTTGATTCCCTGGGGGTGGTTCATTGTCAGCGGAGCGTGAGAAAAGAGGATGTTCAATTTCTGGGGCGAATTTATACAATTATCGAGATATTTAGGAGCAACGACAACCCATAAAACCGTAAAAATTTATACTGCTAGAAAATTGCTTTTGGCGTGATGGCACGGTTGCTTGGAATAGCTCAGAATATTTCAAATCAATCTGACTTTGGTTGCTAGGTGCTTCTAATGGACTGAGGTGGTTGGGTCACCGCCCTTGAAAAGGCAGAGTAAGAATGGTTCTCTAAAGGGTAAGCTCAGATAGTGGGCCGCGGAGATCAAGATCCTTGAGCTTATTATCGAGTTGGCCAAAATGGTCACGGATCGGGGCCCCGCTTGCTTGAAGGATCGTATTATACAAGTTGCCAATGGTCTTGTGGCCGGACTGACCATATTTGGGATAGCGTAGGTAGCGACCGGCAGTCTTCATTTTGTGGCCACGTCCGCCGACAATGATGAATGGCCATTCCTTGCGGCGGGAATGGTGCGCTTCTCCGGTGTCAGACAAGTAGATGATCATGGTGTTGTCGAGCATCGTGCCATCACCCTCAGGGACTGCTTTGAGCTGAGTTGCCAACTTTGCGATCTGATCGATTTGAAATTTACGAATGACATCACGTGCTTCGGCAGATTTGAGCCCGTTGTCGGTGATTTTGTTATGACCGATATCGTGCACGCTAGTGTTCTTAAATCCAAAGGTGGCATACTTGGCGCTGAGCCAATCAGCACGGATTGAGATCACATTGGTCAACCCCGTAATTAAGGAGGCGGCGGTAAGGTCGAAAAAGGTAGAGACCCGGTCAGTGAACACGGTCGAGGCATACTGGCTAGTGAGTTCGGGTGCGTTCTTACGGATTTTCTCCTGCATTGAAACGAGTTGGTCGTTACGAGCTCGAACGGATTCGAATGCGTTTAGGTAGTGGTCAAGTTTTTCGCGTTCCTCTTGGCTAATTTGGCTGGCGAGGCGTTTGGTATCTTTGCTGAGAAAATCAAGAAGGTTGGTCTGCAAGGCGAACTCGTTTTTCCCTCCATTTTTTAAATCAAGAGCGCTACCGAATAATTCGCGGTAGGCTTTTTCGGCGCTTGCCTGATAGGGCATTGGGCTATTCTGGCCATAGGCTGAGATTTTTGGAAAGACAGCTGTGTCTTGAACGATCGGGCCATAGTTATTGCCAATGCTGTGGCCGTTGGGCGCAAATCCGTAATTTTTAAAAGGCGCAGGATTAAGTTGTCCTAATAGACAATCGAGGGTGGCTGCCGCAGGTTTCTCGGGCGAGTGATGGCAGCTGAGAGCACCATAATAGGATGAGTGGTTCCCTCCGAAGTTACTTCCAGACAAGCCCTCCAGAATCATCATTTCTTCTTTGAAGGGGTCGAGCGATCGTAAAGTTGGCGAGAGCCGATAATCGCCGAGATTTAGGTCAAGGAGTTGATCGTCATCACCGATTTCTATCCCTTCGGGACGAATGGCGCTTGGGGTAATGCCACTGGATTTGACGACAAAGACGAAACGTTTCGGGAACCCCTTCGCGTTACCCGCAGCATGCGCTTCCATTTGGCGGAGGAGAGGGGCGAGTGCGGCACTACTTGCTCCGAGCATCATGCCCTTGGTGAACTTTCTTCGTGAGGAGATCATTTTCGGTAGAGGAAGGAGTCGGAGGTTAGAAGCGAGACCAATAGTTCACTAAACTTTCCGCCGCTGTCGAGATAGGATTTTTCTGCGTCGATAAGGGTTTTGGAGTCACTCAGCATTTCATTACGGCCCATCCAGTATCTAAAGCAGTGTCGGATGATTGATTGACGAACGCGAGTGGATTTTGCCAATTTGGTCATGAGTTCGTTGGCGTCCTTGACCGGGCCATCGATATCAGCCTCTCCAGTGCCGGTGATTCTTCCGCTCGTATCAAAGGGGTGTTCGATCAGTTCTCCTTTTTCCAAGCCCGACTTGATCTTATCTGGTGTGAGCATGGTTTCGAAGCGCCTCTGCTTTTTATGGTAATACATGCCGGTGCGGACCCAGCCACGATCGGTGAAGCTTTCGAAGGGCATTCCTAGCGGTTCAAAGTGTTTGTGGCACTTCCAGCATTCCTTAGCTTTGGTGACTTCAAACCGCTGACGAAGGGGCTTGTCATGATCCTCGGGGATCTTGGCATCGACCCCTATTGGTAGGGCTGGAACATTTCCGGCCAGCAGATGGGTGCGAATCCAGATTCCACGGTGAACAGGGTCGTTTTGATCATTTGTTGAGTGGGTAATCAGCCAGCTGAGGTCGTGTAGCATCCCTGCGCGGAAAGTATCATCGGTTAGTTTATTGGATTTCTTAATCATGTCGGCGCGCCATGCATCTGCCTTTTCTTTAGGCTGAGTTTTGAGCTTTTTAGTATAGCGTTCATCAACCATTTTGAGGAGTTGTGTTTGGCTGTTATTGAAGCGGGGCGAACTTAGAAGCTCTTTAAAGACTTGAGTGTCCTCATTAATGATCGCGGCAATATGACCTTGGGGTGCGCCAATTAAAGCTCGGCCTCCCATTCCTGGTCCGGGGCTATCTTTGAAAGTTCCTTCAGCCCTTGGGTAGAGGAAAAATTCTTCAAAGAAGCGAACAATTCGTGGGTAGTAACCGAAGCCATGCTCACCTTCTTGAATCATACGATGAAAGGCGCTGGCAGGAAAATGTTTGCGGATCGGCGGTGCGCCGGCCGCAATCATGGCGCGGACTACTTTTTCGACCTCGGCTTTATTGGTGAGTTTTTTAGAATCATATGCTTTTTTGATGATGGGGTTGTTGGTTGGAGGAGAGTCGGTAAGTGCGTATGAGAGGGCGAATGCGATTTCTTGAGGTGAGAGGAAGTGCCTGCCGTGTTCATCAGCAGGGCCGCGGCCGAGCTCGATGCGGTAGACCGCCTCGCTAGAGAGATAGATGCCTAATAGCGTGGTTTTGAGTCCTGCTTCATTTCCACCTTGTGCAAGATTGCGTTCCATAAAGGTGAAATATTTGGGGAACTCATCTTCTGTGATGGGGCGGCCACAGGCTCGGGAAAACTCTTCACGAATCACGCGTTCGAGTGCCTCGCGTGGGGGTTTTCCCTGCGCTTCGGAGATCGCTTTAAAGCTCTCCTTTCCGGGGATATGGATCGGCTTACCTTTGTTGGGACCGTAGCTCATTGGGGCGAGTTCACGGTCGTGGATTTGGTTTGCGATGATGTCTGAGAGCGCAAGTTGAAGCGCAAGAAACCCTGCTTCGTCCATGATTTCTTGGTCAGCAAAATCACGAAGACCGCTGGACTTTGATTTGTAACTCACGGGTTGTGCTTCGATTCCCCCAGTGACATGAGGTTGGTATTTTTTACCGCCATAGATATGTGGGCTCATCTTCCAGAGGCGCGATGGAGTGAAGGGTGGGGTGCTTATTGAACCATCGAAAAGGAGCTCGTGGTTTACTCGGTTACCAGACTCGGGCAGGAGCATGCGCGATTCGATTTCAAAGCCTTTTCCAGCGGTCTTGAGGCCCTCTTTGATCCAGTTAACGATTTTTTGCCGTTCGGCCGCGGTTGGTTGTGGCTTTTTTTCGGGCGGCATCGTGCCGATCTCTAACTGCTCGAGGACGCGCTCCCAAATTACGACGGTATCGCCATTGGAGAAGTCGCCTCCAATGGTGTGAAGCTCGACCTTTCCCTTTTGGGTCTCCCCGTCGTGGCAGTCGGTGCAGTTTGCCTCAAGAAATGGGGTGATGTACTTCTTGAAACTCACTGTATCACCAGCGAGTGAGCCCAGCTGCCCTAGTAATGTGGCAAAAATTGTAGTTGGAAATTTAACGTGCAAAAGTTGTAACGCCGGAGTTTTATTTAGAAATCGTTGTGTAGGAAGTCACAAATTAGTGTTAGATTCAGTATCAGTAAAACATTACTCTTTCCCGAAGTTGGTTTAGTGAGACGGGCTGCTAGATTTTCATCTAGCTAACAATATAAAGTTGTAAATCGGGCAGTATTGTTCCCTGTTAGGTAATGGAAGTTTGTGTTCCGGTTGAAGTTGAGATGCCCCCGCACGGGGTTGCGGTTCTGGAGAGCCGGCATCGTGCAGATTTCTTTATGCCATGGCGAAATGATTCCTTTGCCAAAGTGATGTATATCTTGGGTGGGAGTGGTCGTCTTTGCCTCGAGGATCGTGAAGTGTTGTTAGGAGAAGAGCAGCTCTGCATCGTGCCTGCGGGATGCCATCATCGACTAGCAGATGATCAAGAAAAACCGGTTTGGTTGCTTGGTCTCTGTTTGGATCAAAGTAACCCAGCTTGGTCAGGCGTGGTTGGCGATCTTTTTGAAAAGCCTGAGGTTTTGGCTAATCCTGGCTTGGTGCAGGAGGGAGCAATGGGATTAAAGCGCCTGCTTTACGAGCAATCATCGAAAAAGCGTGGTTGGGAGGAGATGCAAGTCGCATGCTGTGCTATCTTACTAGTGAAACTGTTTCGTGGACGTGCTGAAACAGGCGAATTAAAATCGATCGATCGAGTGCGTTGGTATGCCGAAGAAATGGCTTCTAGTTTTTACCTCAATGAAGGGATCGATGAAGCATCAAGGCGACTAGGATTAAGCCGCCGCCGATTCACTCAACTCTTTCGGGAGGTGACTGGTGAGCCATGGCTGCAGAGATTACGCAGTTTGCGAATTGAGCACGCTTGTCGTTTGCTGAGTGAGACCGGAAGGTCGATTAAGGCGATTGCATTCGAGTGCGGATTTGAGAGTCAGCCACAGTTTTTCCGGACCTTTAGGCAACGCAAGGGAACAACGCCAGGGCAGTGGCGGAAGGGCAGTGGCGGTAGGTTTGATTAGGGCTTCTTTTTTTTGGTTGCGCTCACTAGCACGAACACCGTGACATTGACCACGATACCGCAGAACCCAACATCGAGGAGCGTTTTAAGATCAGCCGTTAAAAGAGTAAGAATGTTTTCTTCACCGAGAAAAAGAGAGCCGAGGGGCGGAAATAAAAATACCGTAAGAATCCCTGCCGCCAGACCTGCGATGGCACCTTGGCGCGATCCTTTTTTGAGATACAAAATATCGACCGTTAATGGAAGTAGCTGAGCAGAGAAAGCCATTGCCATGAAGAAGAAGGTGGTGATCGTTTTTAGGAGCGTTCCCTGTGCGCCCCAATAGGTGAGACCGGCAGCGGCGATGGTTGCCAGGATGATCACGGCGCGTCCAATCCAAGCGCGTTCATTTTTCGAAGATCCCGGGCGCAGAGGCTGATAAAGATCGCGGGTCACTACTGCGGAGAGTGCGTGCAAGTTCGAATCAGCGGTCGACATCGAGGCAGCCATCACTGCGACAAGAATGAGGGCGATGAGAAATAGACCGAGAGAGCCAAAGATCTCAGGAAATTGTTGGCTGATGACGTGGATGACGATGTCATCTGGTTTGCTCAATCCTTCGGGTAGGGCCCCGTCGATCATTGGAAAAAGCGCCCGCCCGCCAAGACCGACAAGGAATACCCCAAGTAAAAAACAAATTGGAAGGACGGTGGAAAAAACGATCGCAGTCTTACGAAGGGTGTCGCCACTGCGGGCTGAGTAGAAGCGCATCCATTGTGCCGGTTGTACAATACTTGCGAGTGAGGCGAAGGAACAAAAGGAAAGTGCCGACCAGGAATTGAAGCGCTCCCCGGGAGGGGGCATCGTAAGGAGTTCTCCATTCAATTTGGAAACCGCCGCAAAGTAACCGCTGACACCACCGAGAGCATAAATAATTGCGATGCCTGAGAGTAGCATCGCACTGAGTAGAAGGAGTCCTTGTATAACATCGGTCCACGCAACCGAGCGCATACCGCCGATAAGAACGTAGAGCATTGTGACTAATGAGAGAACCGCGACGCCGGTATCCTCAATACTGACTTTCCATCCCAGCAAGGTTAGGTGATCAACGTTTTGAAATAAACCCTGCGCAAGGATTCCGCCGGCTTTGATTTGAATCACGACGTAGGGAATAACGTAAAGTGCTCCGACAAGAGCGACGAGGAAACGAAGCATCCGAGAGTCGCCGTAGTGGTGACTGATGAGGTCGGCAGGAGTGATGTGTCCGTGCTCTTGGCCAAGTTTACGAATACGGTTTCCGAGCAAATAGATTCCAGCTGCAGCCACTGGTAGGTTCAGGGCGAAGAGCATCGGTGCAATGCCATCGGAATAGACCCATCCGGGAAAAGTAAGAATGGCAAATCCAGAAAAGTAAGTCGCCATGATAGTCAGTGAAGTGACGAGGAGACCCTGACCACGGCCAGCGAGGTAGTAGTCGGCTTCTGCGTCCTGAGCTGCACGGCTTTTAATGAGGCCGGCGAAGCCGAGCCCCAGAAGCATGATGAGGTAAGCTCCTAGGACAAAGTATGGGAGAACTCCTAGATCAGTGGCTGCAATTAAATTACTCATGGTTATTCCATAATGTGAGGGCGGCGGTGACCACACAGGTAGACATCACAACGAACCAGATAAGTGCCCAAATGTATAAAGCCGGGATCCCGAACCAGATAGCTGGTTCATCAGCAGAACCATCGATTAACATTGAGCCTGGGCCAGGGCCAAGGAGTAGGGCTAATAGGAAAATAATCGTCAAAGTACGCCCCAGTTTCGACATCTGGTGATTCTAACAATTTTGGCAGCTCTGAAAAGAAAACATTTCTTTCGGATTCCCCATTGAGCTTCTCTCCAATACCTAAAGGAATGCGTATTTGCCTAAATGATGTCACCTTCCGAACGCGCTGGATGCGAACGCGTTTTCCGTTTCGCTACGGCATTGCTGCGATGACAGAATTACCTCATGTCTTCCTTTCGGCTAAGGTGATGATCGATGGGGAGGAGATTGTTGGCCTTGCTTCTGAAGGATTGCCTCCAAAATGGTTTACCAAAAATCCAGAAACCACATTTGAGCAAGACCTCCCTGAAATGTTGCAGGTAATTGAGAAGGCTGTGGAGTTTGGTCGGGTTGTCGAGGAGGCTTCGGTCTTTGCTTGGTGGCAAAATGTCTATAGTAAACAAGACGCTTGGGCGGATGGTAATGATGTGCCGCCTTTACTGGCTCATCTTGGGACAAGCCTTATTGAGCGTGCTATCATCGACGCGTCCTGCCGTTTTAGGAGCTCCAGTTTTGCTGAGGCGGTGAAAGATAATATTCTCGGGATTGACCTGGGTGAAATCCACATCGAACTAGCGGGGACGGAACCATCAGATTGGCTAAAAAATCCAGAAAACTCTGTAATTGCTCGTCATACTGTTGGTCTTGGTGATCCGCTGACTGCTCCTGAGATCCCAGAAGAAGACCGTGCTGACGACAGGTTACCGCAGTCCTTAGTCGATGCTATTGACGCATACGGTTTAACCCATTTCAAAGTGAAAATTTGTGGTAATCTTGAGGTAGATGTTCCAAGACTGGAGTGCCTCGCTGAACTTTTTACCGAAAAAGTCCCTAGCTATCGCCTCACTCTTGATGGTAACGAGCAGTATCGCAGCCTAGCGCAATTCCGGGAGCACTGGGAGGCCTACCTAGAGCGACCCGCGCTGCGTGAATTTCTCTCATCTGAGCATCTAATTTTCGTCGAGCAGCCCATACATCGTGATGATGCCTTGAAGGACGGAATGAAAGATGGATTTGACTCGTGGCCGGAAGCACCGCCGATGATTATCGACGAGTCCGACGCCGAGCTAACATCTTTGCGCCGTGCTCTGGAGCTTGGGTATCGCGGGACGAGCCACAAGAATTGTAAAGGGGTATTCAAAGGGCTGGCCAATCGCTGTCTCGTTGAATGGTATCGACGCAAGTGCCCGAACGAACGATGGTTGATGAGCGGTGAAGATCTCGCGAATGTGGGTCCGGTGGCTTTGCTTAACGATCTGGAAGTGATGGCAGCCTTACAAATTGGCGATGTCGAGCGCAACGGGCACCATTATTTCAAAGGTTTGTCGATGTTTCCGCATTCCGTTCAGGAGAAGGTGGTGACCGTTTATCCAGCTTTGTATACGATGAGGGAAGAGGGATATGCTTCACTGCAAATTTGCGATGGCCGTCTCGATGTGGGGATGCTCTCTGGATCGGGGTTTGGTTGCGCGATCGACTTTGATTTGGATGAACTTGGTCGAGCGGGTCTACCGGATCGAGAGGAGTAAAAATTTAGAAATGAACACGAGAATATATGCGAGTGCGCTTTCGTCTTTGACCGCCACGATTCTGATCACCTTGATCGGATCAGGTCTTGCCCAAGAGCCGAACGATACAAAGATCAAGGGATGGCCGGAACAGGTGAAGGAGATCAAATATCCGGCAAGTGCCGATAAGACCTTGCAGCCGATGTTGCTGCGTGTTGCCAGCGGTAAGTCCAAACGTCCGTTGCTTGTTGGTCTTCACAGCTGGAGCGGAAACCACACGCAAGCGGGAGGCGAAGTGGTTTACGCCCGATGGTGCATCGAGAAGGACTGGCATTTCATCCATCCGAACTTCCGGGGGCCGAATTGGACCGCCGATGCCTGCGGATCGGATAAGGTGGTAAAAGATATCGTGGATGCCGTTGCCTACATGAAGAAAAACCACCAGGTAGATGCCGATCGCATCTATCTGATTGGTGTTTCGGGCGGGGGTCATGCTTCGCTTTTAATGGCCGGAAGAGCGCCCGATATTTGGGCCGGGGTTTCGGCTTGGGTTCCAATCTCGGACCTTCAGGTCTGGTGGAAACAGAAGCGAACGGGGAGTCATTCAAAATACGCAGATCATATCGAGAAGAGTGTCGGTGGTCGACCCGATGAAGTTGAAAGCGCCGTTCGAGAGTGCGTGAAACGCTCTCCGCTCACCTATCTTGATAAGGCTGTTGAGGTTAATTTGGACATCAATGCTGGGGTGACCGATGGTCATGCGGGTGGGAGCGTTCCGTTTACTCATTCACTCTATGCCTTTAATCGAGTAGCGGCAAAAAAGGATCGAATCCCTGGGGGATTCATCGATGCTTTCTACCGGAAACAGGCATTGCCTGCAGACAGTGAGAAGCCGGAAATGGATTCCCTGTATGGTAAAAAGAGGGTTCTGTTTCGCAAGGTGTCGAAAAATACCAGGGTTACCATTTTTCAAGGAAAGCATGAGATCATCCATCATGCCGGTCTCAACTGGTTGGCTCGTCAGCGGCGTGGGAAACCTGCGGTTTGGATAGTGAAAAATGAATACCACCTGAAGACCGAAGAAAGTGAGGCCGAGTCCGGCAAGTAGTGACGGGATGGTTACCCGCCGAAAACCTTCTTGAGGAAGGCGATACTCTCGGTGGCGATCGTTTCGGGATCGGGAGTGTAGTCAAACACTTCGACGGAGACGTAGCCGTCATAATCCGTTTTTCGCAAAGCCTCGACGATGGGCGGATAGTATACTTCGCCGGTTCCGGGCCCTCGTAGATTTGGGTCGTTGGCGTGGAAGTGGACGGTGTGAGCTTTACTCTCTGTAATGATTTCAGGGATGGTTTTTTCTTCATCACTCATCGCTTTGACATCAAGGTGCAGACGGCACGCGGGGTGGTCGACGCGTTCGATCAGGCGGACTGTTTCAGCGGCAGTGTTGAGAAAATTAGTTTCCGCCCGAGCTAGGGGCTCCATGGCAATCGTTACTCCGAGTGGTCCGGCTGTTTCTGCGATTTCACGTAGGGTTTCGGCGGCTCTGGAAACGGCTTCGTCGTAGTCCCAACCTTCTGCCAAGTCACGTTGTTTTGGGCTGCCCCAGACCATGATCGAACCTCCCATGGCTGCGCAGGTCCGGGCGAGATGTCGACCAAAGGCGATAGTGTCCTTCCGTAGCAGGGGATCGTCGGTCGTTAGGTGGAGCCAAGCCGGCTTGACCAGAAGCCAGTGGAGGCCGACCACTTCAAGTCCTGCGGCGCTGGCCTGCCTCCCAAAATCGATGGACTCTGCTTCACTGATTTTCCGCGGATCTTCCTTGAGGGTAAATGGGGCAATTTCTATCCCTTGATAGCCACTTTCGGCGATATGGGCGCAGCTGCGGTCGAAATCCCATCCCCCGTATGTCTCGTTGCAGAGTGCAAATTTCATCTGAAAGGATGTTTCCTTTTCTACTTGTCAGAGTCAAGAAGGCCTAAACAAGTTAACAAGGAATTAGTAGGAAATTAAATCTGCTATCGAACACCAAGGTTCAGGTCGATTAACCGGGTGTCGACTTCTGAGGTGATCGTCGCAACGAATTCCCCCGGATTTGCTCAAGCGAGCGGGGGAAAGGCTCTGGTCTTTCACTTTTCTGTTAAGATGGCCGGGGATGCCGAGTATCCTTTAAAACTAATTTTGGAAGAATCATGAAAAGTATCTTAAGCAAGAAGAGGGCCGTCTTGACGATGGCTGCCGCAATCGTGTCGATCGCCATTCCGGCCGTAGCGGCGGAGAAGTTGAAAATCTTCATCCTGGCGGGTCAGTCGAACACGGTAGGTCACGCCAATCCCCATACCATCGCGACTCTTTATCAATCGGGCGATCCCCGGGACGAGGCGCTTGCCAAGATGGTGTTTAAGGAAGGAAGCGGGCTTTCCAAGGCGAAGCTCGATGCTCAATTGGTCGAGGCAAGGAAGCTCGACGAACTCAGTGGTGGAATCTCTTTCAACAAACTCAAGAAGATGGAAGACGGCCCTGAAAAGAAAGCTCTCGAAGCAAAGGTGAAAAAGCACAAAGATGCGCATGAGGCTTATAAAAGCAGTGTGACTTCGGCCTGTGTGGTTTCGGATCGGGTCTACATTAACTCGATCGCCGACGGCAGTAAGAAGTCGGGCAAACTTGGTGTGGGCTATGGAGGTGGAGGGAAGAAATTGGGGCCTGAATTCGGTTTTGGTCTTTCGATGGCTCAGAAAATCGAAGGCCCGATTTTGCTCATTAAAACCTCATGGGGTGGCAAGTCGATCAACTACAATTTCCGCCCGCCTTCTGCTGGTCCCTATGAGTTAAATGACAAGGAGAAGAACGGGGGGAAAGCCGACGAGATAAAAAAGAATGCCGGGCTCAACTATCGCATGATGAATGAATCGATCCGAAACGTTCTTGGTAATCTCAAGGAGAATCATCCGGCTTATGATGCTGAGGCAGGGTATGAGATCGCGGGCTTTGTTTGGTTTCAGGGATATAACGATCAGTTCTCGG
>DIHU01000249.1 GCA_002420315.1 Akkermansiaceae bacterium UBA5688 | reverse complement strand
CGCCCAAATTCACCGCCCCAGATGACGAGGGTGTCTTCTAACATTCCGCGTTCCTTGAGGTCGAGGACGAGGGCGGCGCTGGCTTGGTCGACGTCTTTGCAGACTTTCTCAAAGTCTTTGTTGAGGTTTTCACCGGGCCCGCCGTGGCTGTCCCAGTTGGTGTGGTAAAGTTGGACGAAGCGGGAGCCGCGTTCGACGAGACGGCGGGCGAGGAGGCAGTTTGAAGCGAAAGATGATTCGCCGGGTTTCACGCCGTAGCTGTCGAGGGTGGACTTGGATTCGCCTTTGAGATCCATCAATTCGGGAGCGCTGGTCTGCATGCGGTAAGCCATTTCGTAGGCGTTTAGGCGGGTGAGGATTTCGGGGTCACCGGTTTCTTTGAGGCGTGCGCGGTTGAGGGCGCCGACGGTATCGTAGAAGCTGCGCTCGCGTTCGCGGGTGATACCTTTTGGGCTACGAAGGTGAAGGATGGCATCGCCTTTTCCCCGGAAGGGAACGCCTTGAAATGAGGTCGGAAGGAAGCCACTGGCCCAGAGGGAGTTTCCGGCGCGTGGTCCGCGTGGTCCGCTTTGCAGAACAACGAAGCCGGGGAGGTTTTCTGATTCGCTGCCGAGTCCGTAGGTGATCCACGAGCCCATGCTGGGTCGCCCCGGGGCCTGGAAGCCGGTGTTCATGAAGAGCTTGGCCGGGCCGTGGTTGAAGACATCGGTGGTCATGCCGCGAAGCCAGACAACTTCGTCGACGATTTTGCGGTGGTGGGGGAAAAGTTCGCTGAGTGACATGCCGCATTCTCCGTAGCGGCCGAACGGGCGTTGATTGCCGAGGAGGGTTTCGTTACCTTTGAGAAAGGCGAAGCGTTTGCCCTCCATGAGGCTTTTTGGCGGAGCCTTACCGTGGTATTCGCGGAGCTTAGGTTTGTCTTCGAAGAGTTCGAGTTGGCTCGGCGCGCCGGCCATGTGGAGGAAGATGACGTTCTTGGCCTTCGCTGGTAGGGGAGGCTTGCGGGCACTCATGGGGTTAGCCGGATCGATGACGGGGAGTTGTCCGGCTTGTAGTTGTCCCATCATGGAATTGATGGCGATGGAGCCAAGGCCGACTCCACAGTCGCGAAAGAAATGGCGGCGGGTGCGCTCGGCGAGCCAGCGGTTTTCGGAATCATTCATGAGTTACTCGCGGGTAATGAAATTATCGG
Source organism: Akkermansiaceae bacterium UBA5688 (assembly GCA_002420315.1). GTDB lineage: Bacteria > Verrucomicrobiota > Verrucomicrobiia > Verrucomicrobiales > Akkermansiaceae > SW10. The sequence goes on along the minus strand of DIHU01000249.1, from coordinate 14,046 downwards.
TGTTTAAGAGCGCGCGGGCGAGGCCAACGAGGGCGGCGGCTTCGGCTGACGGAGTTTCGGAAGAGAGGAGATCGCTGGAAAGGAGTGCTTGGGTGGCTTCCTTGTCCTTGGTGAAATCGTTGATCTGTTGGTGAACGTATTTTTTAAGGATGGAGAGTTCTTCGCGGCCTGGCTCGCGGCAGAGAGTGAGTTGGAAAGCGTGGTGAATGAGCGCCTCGAGTCCGTCGGGTTTGTCGCGAAGAAGACGGGCCGCGAGACCTTGGGCGATTTCGAGGAAGGCGGGATCGTTTGCGATGGTGAGCGCTTGCAGCGGGGTATTGGAACGGACGCGGTGGGTGCAGACGGTTTGGAAGTCTGGGGCGTCAAAGGTGGAGAGGAGCGGGTATGGGGCGCTGCGATAAAAAAAGGTATACATCCCGCGGCGGTAGCGATCGGGACCGGTGCTGGTGTTCCAACCTTTGCGGCTTTGGGTGAAGGCGTAAATGCCATCGGGTTGGGGCGGGTAGACGCCGGGGCCACCGATGACGGGGGTGAAAAGTCCGCTTGCGCTGAGAGCGGCGTCGCGGATGATTTCAGCGTCGAGGCGAAGGCGGCTTTGGCGGGCGAGGTGGAGATTGCGCGGATCAAGATCAGCGAGGTCGGGGCGAGCTTTTGAAGAGCGACGATAGGTTTCGCTGGTAACGATGAGGCGGTGCATTTTTTTCATGGACCAGGCATCTTCGATGAAGCGACTGGCGAGATAGTCGAGGAGAATGGGATGGGTGGGAGGAGATCCTTGGGTTCCAAAATCTTCTTCGGTTTCGACGAGACCACGCCCGAAGTAGCGCATCCAGGTTCGGTTAACAGTGACGCGGGGTGTGAGCGGGTTGGCGGGATCAACGAGCCACTTTGCGAGGTCGAGACGATTGCGGCGCGAGGTGGGATCGGGAAGGGCGGGTTTGACTTTGGAGAGAATCCCGGGCGCGAGTTCTCCGAGGTCTTTGTTGGGCCGGGTGAAGTCACCGCGAGTGAGGAGGTAAGTGGTGCGCGGCTTGGCTAGTTCCTTCATCACCATAAGCTTTCCGGTGCGGGGTGTGACTTTGCCGGGTTCTTTGCCTTTCGGAATGGACGGAGCGGTGGCGGAGAGATCAAGGGCGAAACGTCCGACGAGATAGTTATCGTGGAGATCATGCTCCATGCGGACGGCGAGTGGCTTGCCGTTGGTTGCAATGGTTTTTTCGAAGAGAAAAGTCACTTCGTGCTCGGCGTTCATTATAGCCTTTTGTCCGCGACCGATGTTGATGGCCCATCCAGTCTTCTTATCACGATCGATGATGTGGGAAGCCGGGTAGTCCGGCTGCTCGTGATCAGCGAAGGCGGCTTTAAGGCGAATGGGCTTGCCGTCGATCATGATGCTCAGATTAGTGAGGACGAAATTTCCATTGCTCGCAGTACCCGGCCCTTTATTTGGGAGGGATTTATCAGGGAGGGTGCGGAGCCGGAGCGCGGCGATGGTCTTGAGATTGGTGGAGATTTTGAGGTCGTAAGATTCTTTTTGTTTGGTGGATTTATCAACAAGGAGAGAGTTGTCGGGGAAACGTTTTAAATTTACGTTGGAGGAAGTACGATAGTCCTCGTAACGAACCGGAACCCACTTGGCGGCCTGCGCAGATTCCGTCTTTTCAGGCATAATCGGTTTGGGGCCGTTGTTGAGGATCTCAAATTGTTTGACCTCCACCGTGGGGCCGGTGCCGTTGGCATCTTCGGTGTTGTTGAAGAAGGCGAAGAGTTCATAATACTCACGGTGTGTGATGGGATCGAATTTGTGCGTGTGGCATTGGGCGCAACCCACAGTGAGGCCAAGCCAAACCGCGCCGGTGGTATTGACGCGGTCGATGACAGATTCCACGCGGAATTGTTCGCGATCGGATCCGCCTTCTTGGTTGATGAGAGTGTTCCGGTGAAAGGCCGAGGCAATGAGTTGGCTTTTACTCCGGGTAGGAAGAAGGTCACCGGCCAGTTGCTCGATCGTGAATTGATCGAAGGGAAGATCATCGTTGAGTGCTTTGATGACCCAGTCGCGGTAAGGCCACATGTCGCGGCCGCCATCGACCGAGTAGCCGTGAGAATCAGCGTAGCGAGCCTGATCAAGCCAGTGCCGACCCCAGCGCTCGCCATAGTGCGGGCTCGCAAGGAGTCGGTCTACAAGGCGAGTCCATGCGTCGGGGCGTTTGTCGTTGATGAAGGTGTTAGTTTCTTCGGGCGTCGGAAGGAGGCCGGTGAGATCGAGAGAGAGTCGTCTGATGAGAGTGGCTCGATCGGCGGTGGGTGAGGGTTTGATGTCGAGACGTGCGAGGGAAGCGTCGATGAAGTAGTCGATGGGATTGCCTTTCCAAGATGCTGGCGGGGCGCTCTTGGCAAGAGGTTCGAAGGACCAGTGGCCCTGGTAGGGAGCCCCTTGTTCAATCCAGCGACGAAAGAGTGCGATCTCTTCTTTGGTGAGACTTTCTTTTTTGGCATGTGGCGGAGGCATCGCTTCATCACCGGTGGCTTCCGCGATGCGGGAGATTAATTCGCTATCATCTGGTTTGCCCGGAACGATCGCGGAGAATCCGTCGTGGTCTTCAAGTGCGCCTTCTCGGGTATCGAGACGAAGGTCGGCCTCGCGTGTTTTTTCGTCGGGGCCGTGACAGAAGAAGCACTTGTTGGAGAGAATGGGCCTAATGTCGCGGTTGAAGACCACTTCTTGGGAGAAAGCGAAAGAGATCAGTGCGAAGGGGAAAAGAATAGAGAGGCGCGCCATTTACGGTAATATTTATAACGCGGATCGGTGCCGAGGCAATCAGCAAGCATCGAAGTTGATCGGCTTTGGTTCTCGCTAATGGACGGAAAATCGCCTGGAATTCAGCATTTTTTTGAGGAGCCAATTTTTTATGGGCAGATTCTGAGGAATCTTATAAAAAGAGTGTTTCGTTCGAATATTTGGTAGGGTATCTTACTGGCCTCCCAATGAAATTTAATATAAGCTATTTTCCTATCGCAGTTGCTGCCTTTGCTGCAGGGATCGCGGTTGACCGCGTTGTATTTTCTCCTGTGGAGGATACGGCCGCGGCAGAAGGTGCGCGAGTCAGAAACAAAGAGTCCAGCAGCTTGTCTTCGAGAGGATCAAGAAGCCGGGCCATTTCTTCTCAGCCTGGTCGAAGTGATTCTGATCGACAGCGCGAAGATTCAAGAGAAGAGGGAGCTGATGGAGTATTGGGATCTTTTCGAGACGCGATGGAAAAACTCCAAGATGGTGGGAGCATGGATGCAAAGACTGCGAGTCAACTTTTACAATCATTTCCGCCTGGCCGGGAGCGTCGGCACATGTTGGAGCATCTCGCAAATGTTTGGGGTCGCCGGAATGGCCAGGTAGCGATTGAATGGGCCGAAAGTTTGGATGGAAGTGATCGTCGGCGAGCTTTACATAGCGCCCTGCATGGCTGGTCGGAAGAGGATCCTGCGGGCGCTGCTCAATATGTAGCCGAGCTCCCGACTTCTGAGCAAAATTTACATTTAGTGCATGAGATGGCTCATCGTTGGGCTGAGAGCGACCGAACTGCTGCGATGGAATGGGGAGCGTCTCAAGGTGATGCCGCGATACGCAGCCGGGCGATGGGCGGGGTCGTAAGTTCATGGGCCGAGACGGATCCTGCTGCCGCCGCTAATTTTGCTTCGACAATAGACAACCCCTTCGTGAAGCATCAAGCCCTTGAGATTGCGGCTCGTCGTTGGGCAAGCCAAGACACGGCTTCTGCGATAGAATGGGCGCAAGGGTTGGTAGGTGAAGATCGTCACCGAGCCACTCGATCAATCTTACGTGGAGTGGCTGAAAATACTCCGGGAAAAGCAGCTACGATCTACGGTGAACTTACGGCAGGCCTCTCGCCCCAGTTGCGGGCAACAAATGAACACCGACGGATGGCACAAGAAATCGCTTCGGCGTGGTCCGCGGCTAGTCCTCAAGAAGCTGCTGACTGGGCAATGGGTCTTCCGGAGCCTGGGGAGGTGCGTCGCGCTGCGGTTGGAGAGGTGGCTGAGCGTTGGCTGCGGATTGATAGCATGGCTGCCGGCGAGTGGATCCTAGAGCTTCCGGAAGGAAGGGTTCGTGATGCGGCGGCGGAACGGGTGGTTGAAACGATGCTTCCTGCCGACCCCGCGGCAGCGTTCGACTGGGCAAACAGTCTCAGTGATGATGGGCATAGGACCGGGATGATGCGGGAGGTGCTTCATCGTTGGAGCTCACGCGACTTTGCCTCCGCGAATGCCGCACTTCAAAGCGCAGAGATTTCGCCTGAGCAACGCCGCGAGCTCAACCAAGTCTTTGGAAGAAATGAAGACCCGGGTCCAGCTGGAGATCCGGGAGAGCAGTCTGACTAACTCCGGAGGAGGTCGGTGATAGATTCTTTCTCGATTGAGAATTGAACGGGAATGGTGAGTTGAGCCCCAGAGGAATCTAATTTTCGTCGTTAAAGCTCTGGCGATGGACGGTGGTTTCTCCGTCGGCCTGGTAGATTAAAAGAATGGCATCTTCGCTGGCGACTTCATTAAAGAGGTCCATCATAAACTCCTCCTGACCGGGCCAAGGGTAGACAAAGAAGAGATCGACTTCGCCAGGGTCAAGACCATCGTAGAGCGGAGTAGTGTCGATGATTGCTCCACCAGAAGTGGTGGCCTGTGGAGGAAGAAGGTCCTTGCCACCGATGCCTTCACATTCTTCATAACCTTCAGGAAGGTAACTGGTGCAAAGGTATTCGGCGTGGACGGAGAGGTCTTGAGCTAGTTCGGTGGAGAGCTTTACAAGGCCATCTTCGATTTCGATTCCGTAGGCTTTAAAACCTAGGAGGGAGGCCATGCAGGTTGCGATCCCAAACCCGGAGCCCCATTCGCAGAAAACGTCACCGCGAAGGATTCCAGATTCTTTGAGAGTGGCGATGGCCGCAAAGACTTTTTCAGGATTACTGGGAAGGTAACGCGGGTAGCGCCGGTCCAGTCCGGCCTCGAAAAAGGCGTCACAGCGTTGCTCGGCCTCGGCAAGCATTGCAGTGACTTCATCGGGTATCTCGCAGGGCTTGGAGATCACATTAAGTTGTTCGAGAGACACAGTATCGGATTATTTTCTTTGGTGTTTGGGCAAGAATTGCACGGCATCAGCGATGACGTATTTCCCTTCTGTTCCTTCGTTTGAAATAATGACTGATCCTTTTTTTCCTTTCTTGAATTCGAAAGTTCCCAGGGATCTAAAGAGTTTTCCATGCTTGGGGACATCCTGTTGATTAATTCGAACGATGGATTTTCCGTTCGCGTGAACGATCGTGACGGGTGTAACGGTCGAGCGTCTTGAATTGTAGCAATGGGAGAGACGGACTTCGTATTTCCCAGATTGTGGGAGATCAGGAGTGAAGGTCACGGATTTTTTCCCTTTGTCCGATTTTTGGTCATGAAGGTATCCGATGCCAACATAGGGTGGGGTGTGGGTTGAATATTGCCATTTTCCCTTGAGAATGGCGCTGGTCTCATCAAGGACAATTCCTGGGAGAGTATCTGGGTTGGGGATAATGAATTTCTGGTTTGCCTTGATGTCGACTTCACCTAGCGCGTGGGTGTTGGGAGTTGCATCGGGATGAGGTTCGATGGAAAAGACGCAACCTCCTCCAAGAGAGAACAGCATCGGGAGTAAGAACCTTGGCACGTCGATGAGACTAGCTAGAGTGTTGTGACAGGGCGATGTCATTTCACCCAAATATTCCCCTTTGTAAGATCTCGTATCGCTCAGACGTTAAGCTTAGCTTAAGATATCCTATCCCTCCCGATGCTCTTAAAAATCCGCCTTCAAATTCTCGTTGTCTTTTTCGTCAACGGGGTTTCGGCGGCGGAAGTCGGGGTCGATTTCTTCGAGGCCAAGATCCGCCCGGTCTTGGTGGATAAGTGTTATGGATGTCACTCCGTAGATGCGGCCAATCGAGGTAAGTTAAAGGGAGGGTTATTTCTGGATACAAAGAAGGGGATCCGAAAAGGAGGGGATACGGGGCCGGCAGTTATTCCAGGAAATGTCTCTGAGAGTCTAATTTTAAAAGCGCTGCGACAGGAAAAATTAGAGATGCCTCCTAAGGGGAAGCTTTCCGATGAAATCATCTCTGATTTTTCCGAGTGGATCGAGGCGGGTGCGATTGATCCTCGGGAAAAGTCTGAGAGTAAACTCAAAAGCACGGAAGTTGATACCTCTAGTCACTGGGCTTTTCAGGCGCCCAAAGAGCCGAAGCTTCCTGAGGTGAAGAATTCCAAGTGGGGTCGATCGGAGATTGATGGCTTCATCTTACGCCGACTCGAAGAGCAGAACTTGAGCCCAATGCCTGCCGCTTCGCCTCGGGTGCTGGTGCGGAGAATATACTTCGACCTTTTAGGTCTTCCTCCGACGCCCGATCAGGTCGACGAGTTTCTAAAGAACTCTGCAAAAGATCAGGAAAGTTCGATTGGGAATCTCGTTGATTCACTTTTAGAATCTTCTCATTACGGTGAACGGTGGGGCCGGCATTGGCTTGATGTGGCTCGTTACGCCGAGGATCAGGCTCACACTTTTGGAGTTAAGAAGCGAGCGAATGCCCATCAATATCGCGATTGGGTTATCAAGATGTTTAATGAAGATCTTCCATTCGATAAGTTTATCAAATTCCAATTGGCAGGTGATTTAATAGAGAATGAATCGGCAGATCGTTTCCGCAAGTTTGCCGGACTTGGGTTTCTAGGTCTAGGGGCTCAGTATTATAAAAACTCCGACAAGGCTCAAGCTGAGGCAGATGAGCTCGATGATACCATTGATACCGTGACCCGTGGATTTCTCGGACTAACGGTGTCGTGTGCTCGATGCCACGATCATAAATTTGATCCTATTCCGACTCGGGATTATTACGCTTTAGCAGGAGTGTTTAATGGACGAAGATATTCTGAAATTCCGTTGGTCGAAGAGAAAGAGGTGAAGGCCTACAATGATGAACAAAGAGGCATCAAGGATTTGGAATCAAAACATCGAAGCTACCTCAGAGGGATCGGTAAACAAGAGGGCCAAAAGAGGCTTGGGCAAGTGAGTAGATACTTACAGGAGGGCTGGCGATTGGTGACCTTGAAATCGCAAGGGGTAAAAATTTCGGACGACGAGTTTGCGGAACAGGCGGGTCTCCATCGCCATTATACGAAGCGATTCCGAGAAATGCTGGAGAAAGGTCGCAAGAATGACCTGATGAAGCGTTTGCCTGAGTTGAAAGGATGGCATGATGTGGTGGTGAATTTTACAGAGAAGCCCACGGTCGAAACCCTCAAGGTTCCAGATAAAATCGTAGAATTATCCAATCAATTTCAAAACTTCGTAGATCAGGCTGAAGAAGCTATTTCGCAGATTGAGATTGAGAAAGCAGAGGAGTTGGCAAAAGCCCGTAATGTAGAAGATCGGTTGAATAAAATTATCGGGAAGGTGGAGAATGATCAAAAGCGTATTCTTAAAAATATTTGGATTGATGGCCATGCTCCTCTCTATGCCTCTGAAAATGATGCATATGCGAAGCTTTTGAATGAGGAGCAAAAAGTGGAAGCAGACCGAATGAAGGCCGAATTTGAGTCTCTTCGTAAGAAGGCCAAGCCCAAGTATCCCCTAGCCCATGCGGTCCAGGGAGGAGGTAAGGCGATGCAGGTCTACATTCGTGGTAACCCGGCGAGCAAAGGAGAATGGGTTGCACGGGGGACTCTTGAGATTTTAGAAAATGAACCACGACCGACTGATCCCGAGGCGGCTAAGAATCATCCTTTTTCACGTCTTGACCTTGCTGAGGCTATCGCTTCCCCGCAGAACCCTCTCACCGCTCGGGTAATCGTGAATCGCGTTTGGCAGTGGCACTTCGGGAAAGGCCTGGTGACGACTTCAAGCAATTTTGGTCTTTTGGGTGAAGCCCCGAGTCATCCAGAATTGCTCGATTGGTTGACCGTCAATTTTATCAAGAATGGATGGTCGATTAAGTGGTTGCATCGCGAGATTCTCAAATCAGCGACTTATCAACTTTCTAGTAAGGGGAGTTCTAAAAACGAAGAACTCGATGGTGATAATCGCTTCCGTTGGCGATTCGATCGTCGACGCCTAGAAGTCGAAGCTTGGAGGGATGCTCTACTTGCGATCTCTGGAAATCTCGACCCGACGATGGGTGGTCCGACGATCGAGCTCAGTAAAAACAAAACACGTCGCACGGTATACGCGAGTATCAGTCGTCATCAGCTCGATGGGATGTTAAGGATTTTTGATTTTCCCGACGCAAATGTTTCTGCGGCTTCTCGAACGGAGACGACTGTTCCACAACAACAACTCTTCGTTCTGAATAGTGACTTCATTATTGATCAGGCTAAGGCTTTTGCCAAACGGGTGACTGGTGAATATGATGAAGTTCCAAAGCAGGTGGAATTTGCCTATCGCCTTGTTTTCGGGCGTTCACCCTCGAAAGCAGAGTTACGAGTTGCGCAGGCCTATCTTAGGATTGAAAAAGAAAAGGACGACAAACTCTCCCGTTGGGAGCAGTATTGTCAGGCGTTGCTTGCGAGCAACGAATTGATGTATCTCGATTAACATGCAAGACGGAACCTTCGACCAGCCCATTATGAATCGCCGCGATATTCTGAAACGCGCGGGAGGAGGATTCGCGTCGCTTGGGCTTGCTGGAGTTCTCGCCGACCAAGGCTTGTTAGCTGCCGAAAGTCCGCTTGTTCCAAAATCTCCGCATATTCAACCTAGGGCTAAGCGTATCATTCATCTCTTCATGAATGGTGGCCCTTCCCAGGTCGATACCTTTGACCCTAAGCCGGCTCTCGAGAAATATCATGGGCAGCGCCCGCCGGGAGCCGAACGTAAAACAGAAAGACAAACCGGAGGACTTTTCAAATCCCCTTTCAAGTTTAAGCAATCGGGGCAGTCTGGGATTCCGGTCAGCGAAATATTTCCTGAGGTTGCTAAGTGTATCGATGATATCTGCGTGATTCGATCGATGCACACTGATGTGCCCAATCACGAGCCTTCACTGCTCATGATGAACTCGGGGATCACTCAACCAATTCGCCCCAGCATGGGGTCCTGGCTTAGTTATGGTCTGGGAACCGAAAATCAAAATCTTCCAGGTTTCGTGGTCTTATGTCCGGGTAAACCGGTGGTTGGCCCACAACTTTGGAGTAACGGTTTCCTTCCTGGGATACATCAAGGTTGCCATATAGGTAAGCTCGATCCCAAAAAGATCGTTGATCATATCAGTAACAAGCACCTCACTCCTCGGACCCAACGTCAACAGCTTGATCTGATCAACCGGCTCAACGGTCTCCACTCGGATCAACGCGCAGGAGATGACAAACTTGAATCAAGAATCCAGTCGCTCGAGGTGGCCTTCAGGATGCAGACCGAAGCGCAGGAGGCTTTTGATGTGAGCAAGGAAACTAAAGCGACTCGTGAGCTTTATGGAAAAGGGCAGTTTGCCGATTCCTGTCTCGCGGCTCGCCGTCTCGTTGAGCGTGGTGTTCGCATGGTACAGGTTTATTTTGGTGGCGGCCAACCTTGGGATGATCATGGCAATATCGAAAACGGGCACCGAACGAAGGGGCAGCAAAGTGATCAAGCGGTTGCCGGCTTGCTTCGTGATTTGAAATCACGAGGCCTCCTTGAAGACACTTTGGTTTTATGGGGAGGTGAGTTCGGTCGCACCCCGGTGTCTGAAGGTGGAAGTGGTCGTGACCATAATCACCACGGATTTACGGTTTGGCTCGCCGGTGGCGGAGTCAAAGGTGGTATGACCTACGGTTCGACCGACGAATTCGGTTTTGCGGCAATGGAAAACAAGGTTCATGTGCATGATCTCCACGCTACCATCCTGCATCTCATGGGACTCGATCACGAAAACTTGACCTACCGTTACTCCGGCCGGGACTTCCGCCTCACTGATGTCCACGGACATGTCGTGAAGGATATTCTAGCGTGACTTGGATTTTGCTTTTGGCTGGAGCCCAGGAAATTAGACGGTGGGCGGGCTGGGGACGGGTAAAAAAAGAGGTCTGGAGATCACTTGTCAGATAGGCGATGCCAATCGCGGTGCGTTCAGTAGGCGGTCAGCAGCATCTCAGTATGTGCGGTGATTAAAATAATCACTGAGACCAAGAGGATGACGAGACCAAGGCGTCCCATCCTTGGAATACGAAGGGGTGCGAGCATGGCACACGCGAGCAGGGCGAGGAACAATGTAGATGAAGGTGCCATTGGGTAGCCTAACCAGTGGGCGCACCAGAACATTCCCGCAATGGTGGTCGGAAGGCCCACGAAATTATCGCTTCCCGCCTGTTCGACATCGAAACAGCCCAGCCTAGTTACCACCGCAATCATGTAGATTAGCGCAGCGCCAAGCCATAGCAGTTGCACGGAGAGGGAGGGAAAATCAAGAAAGATGAGCTCCGTTGCGACTGGAAGGGCACCAAAGACCATCGCGTCTGAAAGGCTGTCTAGTTGAGCTCCAAATTTCTTTTGAAGATCGGTTCGTCGAAACAAGCGCGCAAAGGCCCCGTCAAATGAATCGGCCAGGCAGGCTAGTCCGATCATGATACCCGCGAGGCCAGGGTTGCCGAACTCTTGGGCGAAAAAAACAGTCAGAAGCCCCGCGAGAATCGCGATGTAAGTCAGCGCGTTGGGTCCGTGAAGATAGCGTGCCGGAGAGGCTTTCATTAGTTTCGAATTGTAGTGGATTTGTTGCTAGTCCTTCTGATGAGTGAGGAAGAGGAGACCGTGACATGCTGATAGAGTTGGTTCCAACAACGGACCACTCGCAGGAGGAAGTGCTGCGGTCGAAATCTGTTGACCATTGCATAAAAGGGAAGCCGTTCGAGCATGAAGGACTGTAGTGACAGTCGGAACCCCTCTTTCCAATCGTCGGCATCAATTTTCTCCCCAAGCGCGGTTTCTAGGCAGGTGCGGTGCAAGTTGATCCAGCGTTCGATATCGCTCGCTGGGGTGTCGGGTTGGAGGACGAAGCAGAGGAACTCCGCAAGATCCCTCTGTGGTGCTCCCCATGCCGCAAGTTCCCAATCGTAGACACACAAGCGAAGGCCGTTCGCCTCGTCACGGAGCCCGAGATTGCGAGGGTTGAAGTCGTTATGTATCAAGGTGCGATGATGGGCCTGTTGTTCCGGCCACCAGTCTGCAAGCCCATCGATGATCCGGGTTTGTGCCGCATAGACCTCCTCACCAAAAACCGGCCGGGCGTAGTCCGCCAAGCCGCGCCAAAGAGGCCTCATTTCCACTACGTCGTCGACAGAGAGATCGGGGGGCATCCAATCTTTGCCACGCAATTCACCTTGACGATCGTTCCATATTACGTGCAATGCGGAGAGTCCCCGGATTGTCGCGTCAATGGCTGGGGGCGTCCAGTCTTCGGGACGATTTGCAGAGTCCATTAGTAATAATCCATCGAGGCATTCCAAAGCTAGAGCTCGTATTCCGCGCTGATCGTCGTGCCATACTCCGTAGCATTTTGGCATATAGTGGCCCATCCTCTCATCCGCTAGTTGATAGATCGATAACTCGCGACGATCGCAGCCATTGAACTCAAGTCTAGACTGGAAACGGGAATAGGCTCGGCCGAGATCTTCATCGCACAGTTCCGCTACCCTGCATCCCACGTCTAGGACTTCATAATCGAGGGGTTTCAACTTGATCATGACATCACCGTACCACTCTTGGCCGGCTTTGTTGGAGGCTTGAATTCGATGGCGAAATAAGCCTCGAACACGTCGACATCCCCACGCAGTCATCTCGGTAATGATCCCGTGATCGGATCCGTGATCGATAGTTCTGATCCCAAGCACGCTAGCGATTTGGTGGCCGGAGGCTGACTCTGCGATCGACTGAAATAATTCCGCAGGCAGGATGTCCTGTGGCCTAGCGAGTTGCTCCCATTCTTCTCTGGGTGGGTGTTGGAGAAACCCCTCGGAGATAAATGAGGAGAAGTAGCGATCGAGCAGATATCCGTCTAGACGCGGGCATTCAGCAATTTGTAGCTCGCGCAGGATTTCTGTTGTATGTGTCGCAGTGGCCAGTGAACGCCGACTTTCCTCGAGCAATTCGGGAATGGTTAGACCGCCTTGCCTGGGAACCGGCTCGGCGAAGAAGCTTTGCAAAGTGCGCAAAGCGAAGTGGGGTTTGGCGCAGGCTGCATTGAGCCGATTCAGCCATTGGGCATAGGGTTCAAGCTGCAGCGGATAACCGGAGAGAATCATCCAAAGCACTGCTTCCCGCCAGTGCCGCTTGCGGGGATTCAATACGTGGAGGACGCGGGTCTCGATGGAGGGCGAGTGCACGGTTCCTGCAATCACATCGGCCATGTGTTCGACTGGACAGAAGTCCATGAGCCAGTCGAGATCAGGAGCGTATCTCATTTCGATACATCCTTTTATGAGTAGGGAGACGAAATCCTCTTTGTTGCCTTGACCGGAGAAGCTGTCGCCAGTGATGAGGGAGGGGCGTAGAATCGTGACTGGTAGACCACGACTTCCGGCTTTACGCACCAGAGTTTCCGACACCGCCTTAGACCTGGCATAACCAAAGTGTAAGCCTTCAAACCAATCCTCTGGATCTGCGTCCTCGGAAACCTCTATCGGAGCATCGGTTGAGTAGCATGTTGCCAACGATGAGAGAAACACGAATGCGGCCGTTTTTCCTCTGCAAGCCAGCGCAAGAAGTTCTTGGACTGCCAGCACATTGGTGTCGCGCAACGCTGCGTAGCTAGCCACCCAGTTAACCTCCGCCGCGCAGTGGCAGATGGTATCAACCGATTCCGCCAACTGATCAAGTCGCGCGTTAGTCAGCCCGATCTGTTTCTGTTTAAGATCGCCCACTTCAATGGTAACACGCTCCAAATCCGATTGAGGCAGCCCGAAACGTTCGCGGGCCTCGCGAAGACGTTGCAGACCCTCCGTGCTACATTCACAGCGTACTAAGCAGATGATCCTTGCCTTGGTCTCTCGCAACAGCGCGTCAAGGGCCCATGCCCCGACAAAGCCGGTTGCGCCTGTCAGCATTACGATGCTGGGTGGTCCCGGACTCCAGCCGTCTGACTGCGGCCGGATGGATGGCGCTAGGCTGGCGTCGGCAAGCATCGTGAACCCCTGCTTCAAACGACTGGTTTGCTCGCCTTCAAAATAATCGGCGAGAGCACGAATCGAAGGGCATTCGTAAAGCAGGTCGATTGGGATACGGCGGCCCGACCACTCCTCCAGCACAACGGTCAATTCGACGGCTCCTACCGAATCAAGACCGTAACACGTGAGTGCAACCTCAAGATCGCTCGGGGCTTCCATCAATCGCGGAGTTGCCAGCGCGCACAAGTGTTCTTCCAATTCGCTTCTTTTCATAATGCGCCAGACACTGAAATGATTTCTTTCGAAGGAGCTAACCTCGTTTTGAGGGCGCTGCGGCGGATTTTCCCACTAGTGGTTCGAGGGAGTGATCCGGGCCGTAGCAGAGTCAATTTTGCAAGTCCAACTTCGTGGGTCTCGCTTACCGCTTGACGGATGGCGTTGGTCACCTCTTTTTGAAAGACACTATCATCGCTAGCGGCGGCTCGCTCAATCTCCACCGCTACCGCTACCGATTCAACTCCTTCGTCAATGATAGAAAAAGCGGCACAGGCATGAGGCCGAATCATTGAGTGGCAAGTCTCCACCGTGAGTTCGATATCCTGAGGGTAGAGCTTGCGCCCACGAATGATGATCAGGTCTTTCATTCGTCCCGTTACATGGATTTCTCCGTCTGCTACGAATCCCAGATCTCCCGTTCGTAGAAAGGAACGGTTGAAGGCTCCAAGAAGTTTTTTTTCGAATACCGAGGTCTCGGAGTTGGTCTTTCCCCAGTATCCACGAGCGACGCCAGGGCCTCGCACCCAGAGTTCACCAACCTCTCCAGGCGGGCATATGGTGTGCGTCTCCGGATGAACTGCGAGGACCTTCGTGCTCTCAATCGGCGGA
>DIHU01000011.1 GCA_002420315.1 Akkermansiaceae bacterium UBA5688 | reverse complement strand
AATCTGACCAGTAAGTGCTCGGAAGTGAAGCACGCCTGGTTTTTTGGCATCAAAATCAAAACTCCTTTTAAGGATCTTCTCGCTCTTCACTTCAAAGCGATCTTCGATCGCGATCTCTCCACACAGATAACGAAGGGTCGGATTCCCATTTTTTCCCAGGGCATAACCCCGAAAAGCATATCCTAAATTTTTAGGATAAAGAGGGTCTGGATTTACCGGGTTCTCCTTCGTCATCACAGGCTTCAGAGGCCACTTTAAGCCGCTATCTTTCGGCCGCAAAAAAGCGACATCCTGCGCTAGCTGAATCGGTCGCTCCGAGGGATTAAAATCACCCGCTCCCTGCGACCGCCAATTAGCCGTGAGATACTCGCCCTTCCAAATTGCGGACAAGGCTCCGTTCTCCAAATTAAAGGCATAGTTCAAGCCGCCTGGGAAACCCACCGCAAGCCCGCGAAACCCTGCCACTCGACTCCGTCCGCGATAAACGCGCACCTTGTCGGCAACCTCCAGCTTATTCGGCTTTGATTGCAAACCTTTGGGATCACGAGCAGATCGTCCAAGCGAAAACTGATGCCAAAGCGACCTTAACTGCTCATGGGTATCACCTCCCATGATCTCAGTCTGCACTGCTTTTCCGTCCGGCCAGTAGTTTGGCATAATGATTCCAGGACGATGCTTCGCCGGATTTTTCATGAACTCGTAAAACCAACCCGGCTGCAAACGTTGGTAAGTCAGGATCAAATCGTAACCCTTCATCCCCGGTGATTCTTTCCCGTTGTAGTTATGGCAGGAAATACAATTCAGGCCATCCGTTCCAAGCAATAAATGCCCGCCATTCCTAACCATGGGTTGTTCTTGGCGATTTGGTGGAGGCAAGTCCACCTGTGGCAATTTATCTGTCTTCACCAAAACCTCCGGTAATCCTTCTAATGCCGTCCGACCAAACTGCGGCATCCGTGTCTTCATGTAAGGCCGCACCGAGAGACCATCATAAAGAACCTTGTTCAACCACTCCGGCTTCAATTTACCGCCGATCTTAGTCAGCGGCGGCGGGATCCGGGCCGTATCACCAAGGGCCTCTTCAGTAGTATGGAAAAACTCATCAATTTCTTCTGCTACTCCACCAAAGTCATCACGAGTATGGCATGCGATACAGTTCAGCTGAGTTAGCTTCATTTCGATCCGTGCTTCGTCCGAAAAAAACACCGGCTTCTCCAAGGCCAAAGCGATCGCCTTAGCCTGATCATCAGACAGCTGATAATTTGCACCTTTACTGGTAAAACATCCCTTCTTTAGATCGATGTTCTGCAACTTCGGCCCCTTGGCGGCCTCAGCATTCCCCATTGTGTGACAAGCCACACAATCATACTTTTCGAAATTTGCCTTACCCAGCGCAACCAACTTGGCATCCGGCTTCGCCGGCTTTCCGGCCTCCCCTCCCAAAAATGCCTCTAACGCGCTCGCTTCGGAGGAAGTAAGATTCATGTTTGGCATCCGACCTGAGGGCCGAACTTTAAGGGGGGCAAGCAGGAATCTAGCCAACGCTCCCTGCTGGTATTTTCCACCGATATGCCCCAACGATCTCCCCCTTTCAGAATTTTTGCTCTGGGGAGCATGGCAGGAAATGCACCCGACTTCGTGAAAAATCTCGTGCCCCAACTTGGCATCACCAGTCATCGCTTTGACCTGCACCTCCTCGGATGTCAATGACATCAAATAATGACTGATCGACTCACTCACCTTCGCCTTTTCAGCGTCTGGCAAACCACCCAAAACATCTGGCATTGTGGTGCCAGGATGAACCTCGTGAGGGTCCTTTAGATAGCGCTTTAAATAATCAAGATCCAATCGCGAACCCGCTTCACTCAAGTCAGGCGCCAATTTCATGGTGGTTGCGAACGGAACCTCATGACAGGCCGCACACCTTAATTCCTCAATCAGGAGTTGCCCTGTCTTGGCCTCATCGAGCGGATGGTTTCCGTTAAGCCCCGGAATCACCGGTGACGCCAAAAGAATACCGCCGTGGATGAATGAGAGGAAAACAGCCTTGCTCAAAAATCGCATGCCTAAGCCTGCCACCCGCACTCTACTTGACAATCATCCATTTCATTGAAAATCTACTCGCGGAAGCACCTCATTTAGGGGTTGAAGGGAGCCTTTGGATCGCGGTTCATCGCCGGTTTCAGAAAAAGCTGTTCATTCTTACCTTCAACCAGAATTCCAGAAATCATCACAGAATCACCCACCTTAATCGCTTCTGCCATTGCTTTCATTTTACCAAAGTGACACTCGGTTCCATGAGAAAGGATGATCTTCGGATTTTTCTCTTTCGAAAAATCAGCCTGTTTCACCATTCCTCGAACCACGACCTTTTTACCGACGAACTCTTTTCCTCTTTCAGCCAAATCACTTTCCTCGATATGTGCCTTGGCGCTTCCATAATCCAACTTCCAGCGATTAATAAATCCACATCCAGATCCAATAAATATTACACCAAGAACGATTGCCAAGAGGTTCAACATTCTTCTCATTGGCTTGAGAATAACGTATTTCCAGACCATTCCCAATCGATAAAAACACTCGTAACATCACTTTGGATGATCCTCCCTCTTTCCCCTTGGAACTAGCACAAAGTCAATTTCCCAAGACCGCCTCGGTCATTCTTAAAACTTGCACCGCTTCCCTGACTTGATGAACCCGATGGATCATGGCTCCTCGCTGGCGGCTAAATGCAGTCAACGCTTGGGTCGAAAATTCCCGGCGTGACATTTCTGGATCACCAAGCAATTGCCCAATGAGGGATTTACGCGAGAGCCCCATGAGAATTGGGCGATCATGTACTCGATAGTCCTCCACCCGATTTAGTAATTCTAGATTGTGCGAAAGGGATTTTCCAAACCCAATGCCTGGGTCGAATACGATCCTCTCAGATCCAATTCCAGCAGACACCAAAGTCTCAAATCGCTCCTCAAAAAAGCTTCCTATTTCAGAAACCACATCTTCGTAAGTTGGCGACTTTTGCATCGTGCGAGGATTCCCCTGCATATGCATCACCACGATGCCACAATTTGACCCAGCACAAACGTCAATCATAGCGGGATCTTTCAGCCCCGTCACATCATTCACGATCGTCGCCCCAGCCGCCAAACCGGCCGCCGCAACCTCCGCCTTAGAAGTATCTATCGACACTGCTACTATTTCATTCGAAACCAATTTTTTGATCACTGGAATCACTCGCAAAATCTCATCTTCCGAACCCACTTCAGCCGCTCCCGGTCGGGTGGATTCACCACCTACATCCAAAATATTGGCGCCTTCCTCAATGAAACGGCGCGCCGCGGCTAAAGTATTAACCGGATCAAGGTGTAAACCTCCATCCGAAAAAGAATCAGGAGTTACATTGAGTATCGCCATGACCAGCGCCATGTCATCAAGATCCCAGCAGAATTTGCCAGCCTTCCAAATAATCCGGGGGCTTTTCGACTCATCTTCTGCAGGGTTGCACTCGGTCATAGGTTTCGGCATAATCTTGCCCACACCAGCATCATCTCAATGAAAAAAGCAACCTACTTCATCATAGCCTCCTTATTCGCAACCGGGGCGGGCTTTTCAGACGAAGATCTATGGGAATCCAAGGGGCCACACGTTCGCATCAAGAAGAACGATCAGGATGGATCATACGTTGTCTTCGAACGCTCACCTGACGACCGTCGACTTGTTAAGACAACCAAGAACGAAAATGGTGAAGTCAAAATGAAGGCCACCTACACCCGGGACAATAAGGGGTTTCTTAGGT
The DNA here is from genome assembly GCA_002420315.1 of Akkermansiaceae bacterium UBA5688. Lineage (GTDB taxonomy): Bacteria > Verrucomicrobiota > Verrucomicrobiia > Verrucomicrobiales > Akkermansiaceae > SW10. The sequence continues at coordinate 16,061 of DIHU01000011.1, read as the reverse complement.
ATGGCCAGATTCATGATGGTCAAGGCGTCCTTATTTATCGCGTGCAATACGGTTACGACAACGAAAGTGGCCAACTCGTGGCCGAGCAAATGTTCGACGCTAGGGTAAAGCATTTCTTCCCTTCTCTCGATAAAAATGGCCAGCGCAAAGAAATGCCCATTCGCCGAGTCTACTATTTTTATGACTCTGAAGGAAATCAAAGCAAGGCTATCTCACTCGTCCCAAAGGCAGGGAAAACAGCCCGCGAAACCTTTAAGAAGACCAATAAGCCACTCGATCTTTACGGTGAGGAAGAGGGGTTTGACCCCAATAATTCCACTCGCCCCAATAGCCCCTTCGACGACGAAAACAAGAAAAAGGCTCAATGAGTCCCGAAAGAGTTTTTCAGGTCCTGACCGTCTTGGGATTGGCCGCAGGCGGCTGGCTCTACGGAGACTACTGGAAGAAGTCGAACCTACCCCCATTAGACAATGATAGCGCTGCAACCCTACGCGCTGAGAATTCTGAATTGGTTCAGCGTGTCGACACTCTTGAGGAAGAGCTCGCTCAGGTCCGCTCCATGCTATCTAAAGGCCCTTTTCCAGTCCCCGAAGATATCATCTCTTGGGTTGAGAAAGACTATGATATGGTCTTTCTTAAAAACCCCAATGTTCGCTTAGCTTCACCCACCAAAATCAGGGATGCCGCCCATGCAAACCTCCGCCTAATCTATGGCGAAGTTGACTTGGAAAATGAAGGACTGGCCTGGGAGCTCCTAGGGCTCCTTCCTCCGAACCAACGACTCTTCACCCAGCTCCTCTTTGTCAACAGCACCGGAGTCAAAGGGATCTGCGATCTCAGTGAACAACGAATTCTCCTGTCGGAAAACTTCGATGCCATGAGCGTGCCCGATCGTTCAGTTTTGGTTCGTCTTCTTGGTCAACTTCTAGCCTACCAAAACTACCCTAAAAAAGAATGGGGCTCGCGCGATGAATGGCAGGCATGGGAAGCTGTTCACACAGGTTCCGCCGCAGCCCAGCAATCAAGATTTCTTCGTCGAAACACCGACACAAATGAAGCTAGTTGGGATGACCCTGAACCAGCCCGGGAGCAACTCCTCAACGACCTTGAGCCTGCACTTCAAGGATTTTGTAACTTTCCGTTCATTGAAGGAGCCGATTTCTCTCGCTATTTCTTTATTGATTCCCGTGCAGCGTGGGCCGGTATGTTCCAAAATCCCCCGAGTACTACTGCTGCAGTTCTGCACCCGAATCAAAAAGAGCGTGAAGCGATTGATATCTCGTTCCCAAATACTGGTTCAGAGATCATACACGAAAACACAATCGGAGAACTAGGTCTCCGATTATGGCTCGAACCCTTTGCTGGAATGGACGAATCTGGATTGCTGGCAGAGCAGTGGCGTGGCGATCGGTATCAATTACGACGTCGTTCAGACAAGCAATTCACTCTCACTTGGAAGATTGCGTTGGTAGATGAAAAGTCAGCCAAAAGCCTCAAGGCAGAGGTAGAACGATCAATGATCCCGCACTTTCAGGAGTCGCAGGCATCTCGTAAGACCGCCGTGAATGTGTCAGGCACCGTCTTAACTTTTACCAACTCACCGAAGAAATGAACTCAACCAAACGAATCAATTTCAGCGGCCGAGTCCAGGGAGTCGGATTTCGTTACACTACCAAACAACTCGCTCTTGGATTCGATATCGTTGGTTCAGTTCGCAACCGGGAAGATGGAACGGTTGAACTGGACGTAATGGGAGACGAGGAAGAAGTAAGTGAATTCATTACCGAAATCGTAGAGGAATCCGAACTAGCCGCCCTGATCAAAGAACACCACATTTGGGACATTGATCAACTCACAGATTGCCGCGGCTTCACAATCGCGAATTAATTTTTAATTACACGGTAATATTTATGAGCCAAAGAAGAAGCCGGACCGAAGGGGTCGTAGGTTCCTTCTTGGCCATCCGACCAAGAAAGTGGTCCCCCATCTCCGACAAAAGATGGTATAACACTGACCCAACTACAACCATCCGGCGACGTCTGGACAGTATAAGTTGCACCTTCTTCGGACATAAGCCGAATTGAAAGCCCCCCGTTATTGCTAGCCCCAATTTCGAGATCAAAATCGGGACCCCGAGGAGGGTCTTCGGAGATCACACTCCAACCAATATCCTTGAGAGCAGCAGCATCTACATTTGTAATTTCAAACCGCGTGACATCGCCACCCACGTTAAAAACGGGCTCCATGAGAAGATCCTGCAAATTGCCCGTACCCACTGTTCCAAAATACAAGGGCATACCAAAAGGGAAGATCTTTGACTGATACTCACCATCCCTCCAATGATAGTCTTGTGACGACGATTTGACGATTTCGAGCCCAACTACCTCCTTGCCAGCATCAATCTCAAGAGCCTTCACCGCATTATCACCCACAAAACGATCCTCCTCGATCAAATCATGGAATTCTGCAACCGACCGGGCATTCAATCCCAAGCAGTGACCGATTTCATGCAACGCAATACTATAAAAATCCAAAGATATACCACCCTCTGGCTGTAAAAATTCAAAACTCCAATTCCGATCCAAATCAAATGAAACAGTTCCACCGATCACGGTAAGCGAGCTCACGCCAAGATTAAAACCGCGATTAAGAAAACTTTCCGGATCAGCGTAAACCGAAGCTAAATTTCTAGCCCCGCCAATCGGAGCTCCCCGGCCCGCGCCATCTAGATTTCGACCTCCCACATATAAAATCCAAACATCCTCATCTAGCGAAAACCCTCCAAGATATTCATCAGCAGCAGGTTGTCCCACCTTAAAGTAAAAATCGGTTGCTTTACTAGCCGCGGCACTCAACACATGATTCTTACCAGTCCCCGGATGAATAATCTCAAACCGTCCATCGACTAGGTCCTCATCCTTCATATTAACTGGAAGAAGAGTCTGATTGACGATCCGACTCCACCTGGCGGCGGCAGCCTCAATGACCATCTTCGCGGCAGGATTATCAAAAAAACCCTGGCTATCGTATCGGTAATCGACCTTGATCTCAATTCCTTTCAAGGGAATTACAGCAGCCAGAAAGACGACTACGGATTTCATCTCAATAATATACCCAAATCCAGTGACCTGACAACCAAGTTGTTAACTTTACTTAAATATTAAGGCTGACCATTGCTCTCCATGAAAGGTTTAAAAAACATCATTTTTTGAGCCTCAGCCTCAGCCTCATGCTCAATCATGGCTTCAGGAACCACTTCGGTGACGCAATTTAAGAAGCGCCCGCGAGAAAACCACTACCCCCCCCAAAAGAAAAAGGGCCGGGAACCATATCGAATATCCCGGGGCCTTCGTCTCGTGCTCAATAAGAACCTCGGTTGGATCATTAGGATTTACAAAAGCTAACACCCTACTTCCCACCGGAAACTTCTTAACGAAGGGCTCTATTTTATTTTTTTTCTTAAAATATGGGTTTTCCCGGCGTTTTAGCCTCTCTCCCCTGTAAAATTTGTCATCAACCCGGTATTCGTAAACCAAATTATGGCGATATTCCTTGGCCTTACCGATCTGGCGGTCCCCTACCTCAGAAACAACTACTACAGCGGAATAACTAGGCCATTCCTGCGTTTCTTTCGCCCGAATGTATCCACGACCCAGAACAAAAACAAAAAAGCCGCCCATCACAGCCAAAGCTAAGCCAATGCACGCCAGATAGAGATACCCCCCTATGCCCTCTTTCTTCACACGCCATCGGTATCATAATCCTCCACTCTCGCAAGACCCGTGCTTGCACCTAAGCAAAATTCCGGCCAGAACATGTCTATGAGCACTTTTGCAGAAAACGTGATGGACGACCTTAAGATCGCAATGAAAGCCAAAGACTCGGTGGCTCTCACCACTCTTCGTGCTCTCAAAACCGCTCTCACAAACGCCGCCATCGAATCCGGCAACAAAGATAACGTCATTGCCCAAGTCGATGCCCTTGCGATTGTCCGAAAACAAATCAAACAGCGTAACGATTCAATAGAGCAATTTGAAAATGCCGGGCGATCCGAACTCGCTGAAAAAGAAAAAGCTGAAATCGTAGTCCTCGAAAAATACCTTCCCGCCGCCATGAGCCCTGAGGAGGTCTCAGCAATTGTAGCCGCAGCCGTCTCAGAAACTGGAGCCAGTAGCCGTGCCGAAATGGGAAAGGTCATGGGTATTGTGCAAGGGAAGACCGCCGGACGCGTCGACGGTAAGACCCTGTCACAAGAAGTGATGAAGCACCTTTCCTGAAGGAGGATTCACCAAGTTCGGGAGATGGATCCATAGCACTGTTCTATCCGAGATAAAATCACCCCACAACCCAATGAGCTTCGCCGCTATAATCGTCGCTTCTGGATCCTCACAACGCATGGGTTTTGATAAGCTCGCTGCGCAGTGGAGGGGTAAGACAATTCTTTGGCATAGTGTTCATGCCTTTTCTTCCCTCGAGGAAATCTCTCAAGTGATTGTTGTTACTCCGCCCGATCGCTTTGCTTGGCTTGCCGACCTCGGCCCAAAACTCAACCAAGTCGATGGAGGTAGGGAACGGTCGGACTCGGTAGCCGCCGGCCTTACGGCATTAAGAGACGAAATTAGCCACGTCGCAATTCACGATGGTGCACGGCCACTCGTTTCACCCGAATCCATCCGTGCTACTTTCGCCGCTGCGGAAGCAAACAAGGCAGCCAGCCTCGCCCGCCGGGTTACCGAAACCTTAAAGCGAGCTACTCCGGAAGGCATCACCTCCAAATCAGTCTCTCGTGACAATCTTTGGGTCATGGAAACACCTCAGGTTTTTTCAAAAGGACTAATCGAAAAAGCTTACCAGAGCGTCACCTCCAGCGACTCTCAAATCACCGACGAGGTCTCAGCTCTTCAGCTCCTCAACCAAGGAACCACCCTAGTCGAAAACTTGACCCCAAATCCCAAAATCACGATTAAAGCAGATCTTGATGCCCTTCCATAAGATTTTACGTTCTGGAAACATCCCCACGATGATAAAATGTGCCAACCCATTCCGATGGTCCATCCCTACTGCTTGAAGCGAATAATCTCCGTGCCATAATCTTTGCATGAAAACTTCCGCCAAAGGACTTTTCTCACTCTTCAGCCTTCTGGTTCTGCAATCATGCTCCACCAGCAGCCTTCCTAAGCCATCCACAAAAAAAGCCATCCTTATAGAATGGTCTACCATCAAAACCACTATCTTGGCTCAAAGAAGAGCCGGTTATCCAAACTACGATCCAAAATGGATCTACGTGGTTGATCCAGCCGCCCAGCAGATGAATGTCGTCTCTCTAAAAACTGGAGAAATCTACGAAACACTTCGCTGCGGGACCGGTAAACGCGGCCTTGGTATTGCGCATGCTCAAACTCCCCCTGGTTTCTTCACTATGGGCGGCGTCCGCATTGCTAAAAATGCAAATTTTTCTATTCAAACCGGTGACTCGAAAAGGGGTGTGAGCGGGATCTATGCCGAGCTTCTCTATCCTCCGACTCACCCAGATCCAAAGCTGCGAGGCTACGTTCCAAACGGTGTCGTTATTCACTCTTATAACCCCAACGCCAGCGCAATGCTTTACCAACGCCGCGCCCAGCGAAAAATAGGCCGCATCCCCTGCACCACCGGTTGCCCAGTCCCCGAAATCGACGAGGCCCCGAAACTAGTCTCTTACCTTAAACAATCAGCCGGCAAGTTTGACCCTACCGCAAACCCCAACTCCCATCTCCAGGCCCTTATCAGTAGTGGGCAAGTTAGGGAATACCAGAGAAACCGCCTCGGCGATCCCATTTACATTCTCAATCGCCAGTAGACATTGGCGTGATCTGCTCAATCTTTTCTATGAATACCCTGAATTCTCAACACCCTCCTAGACTCTTCGTTAAACAGAATTTCATTAAATGCGAGGTCCTACTTTCTCCGTCGTTTCCGAAAAACTCTCTCTTGCTCCCTGCGGATCCATTTGGCTAATGGAATCAAGTCGCCGAGGTGAAACCTGCGAAAAGTGCATTTCTCACTCATTCTCATCATAAGACTATTCTGGACGTAATAATCGCGCCACCAAATTTGCCCTCCTCCAGCGATCACATTTATGCCAGTCCTCAGTGATCAACTTGAGGCATCGGTCACTTTTCTCGGGATGGAGATAACCCTCACGATGATTCCCATGGGCAGATGGACGCTGGTCACTCAATCTGATCATATTTTGAATATCGATAAACGCCTCGAAAGAGGCAAAATCAGCTCCATTGCAAATTTTCTCTTTTTTGTAACAGGACATTTGGCTTCCTGCTATACATACTAGAAAAGTTATGTCCTCAAAAACGAAACTCCTTTCTACCATAGCACTCCTCATTATCGCGCTGGCTGTTGCAATCTTCTTTATTTTTCGTGACGACAATAGCCAGAAAACCATCCTCACAGCAGAACAGCTCTCCCGCTTTGAGGAAGGAATGCTTTATCGAACAATAGTCACCTCAACAGTTCAGGGACAGGTCGCAGATAGGGACTGGGGTATCGAAAAGAAAATTACCCTCATTCACGAAGGCGAAACCGATTTCATTCGTAAAGTGAAATTCGTCGCCAAAGACAATACCGAAGTGGTTGTCGGCTTGGAAATTCTTAAAGCCCGTGACCTTGAAGTAAAACTAGCCCTTGATGACGTGAATCTGCATCTCCCACCAGCCGTTGGAGTTTTAGGTAGAGGAGCACGAAAAATCCTACTGCCTGGTCCAGAAGGCGTCGCGATTGATATCGCGACGGATCGTGCTGCTGAATGGCTGAGAAGCGACACCAATCGCCAAAAAGTTCTCTCGCGAATCAATTTTGCCGTTGAAAGCATGACCGGGCAGGGCCTCGAAGAACACCTTCTCGAGGCTAAGCTCCAACCCCTTGAGGCCTATGAAGGCCTCACAGCTGAATACACTTACGAAGCCGGTAAGGGCCTGGTTGATTTTCAGACCAAAGCCACCCTGTCAAAAGAGAGGGAAGATAGGATCAAAAACTTTTCAGTTTACAGCGAAGCTTACCTTCTTCCTGACACTGATCCCAATGGCCCGGATGAATGGGATGTTGATGTGAAAACCATTGTCCACCTACTGGCGCCCAGTGATGATCTTGATGTCAGCGGCACCTTAACCTTGAAGCGCGATTCGACCTACGGTGATGAAACACGTCTGAAAATCATGAGAGGTAAGGTCGTCTTTTCCGGCTCTACCGACAAAAACCAAGTCCTCGGAACTTGGGCCGCGCGCGGCTTCCTTTACTACAACTTGGAAACTCACAGTATTGTCGAAGGTAACCTGAACGGAGAAGTCTCGCTCGAACGAAAGAGCACTGACCATGTTCTCTTCGAGAAAAAATTTAAAACCAAGCCCAGCTACCGCGTTATCATAAAGGGGTTCGCTACCAAAGACCCTAAGGAAGCCCGGAAAGAAATTACTGGCGAAAAGACAGAGCGATGAACAATAGCGCAATTGGTTTGCAAGTCGAGGGACTCACGATTCGCAAAAAGGACCTCACCATTCTTGATCGCCTCTCACTCCATCTCGAGGCTGGTTCATTCACTGGGATCATCGGACCAAGCGGAGCAGGAAAAACGACCCTGCTTCGAACCCTCGGACTGCGCCCCCCCAGCAAAAAGAATAAGGATCTCGGAATCGTCTCCATTGTTTCAGGAACCGAGGCCACCCGAATCTCTGGGGCCAATCACCAATCGCTACTTGAAATTCTATCCTATGTTCCTCAGCAAGATCTTTTCCCGGAATACGCCAAAGTCGGCGAGATCCTTGAAGAAGCGCTGATATTTTCCGGTTACGATACTAATCCTATTTCAGTTTTAGAGTCTGTTAACCTTTCGAAGGATTTCCTTGAAATGGCTGTCTCACAAATTTCCGGCGGTGAGAGACGCCGTCTCTCTCTAGCACGGGCTCTTTGCTCTGGTCCTCGCATTCTCCTTCTCGATGAGCCCACAAGTGGCCTCGACCTGCCAGTAGCTCACGAAGTGATGCAGCTTCTAAGGGCGCTCTGTGATCGGCACAAGCTAACCATCGTGGTCACCAGCCACTTACCCGGGACACTCGCAGTTTGTGATCGTGTCCTCGTAATGGCGAAAGGGGGGAAGCTGAGAGCGGATTACCAAGATGTTCCAACGTTGCTTACCACCACTGCTGAAGCAGATCTATTTGAAAAAAGCACCTCAATTACACCGATTAAGTCTTTTGACTATACCGACTCTAATCACGCCAGTCGTGATCGGTGGAACCTCCATCACTTCGGAGCGATATTCCGACGCTCCGCCCGACAATCTTTTCGTGATTACGGAGCCGCGCTTGTCACTATCGCCCTACCCATTCTTCTGGCCGGACTCATCGTATTCGCTCAGTCGCTTCATGGAAGCAACAGCCCACGCTTCATCAACTTCTTCCTCTCGATCGCAGCCCTATGGATTGGAATGTCGCTAACGATCCGAGAGATAATTTCAACCCGTGTGCTTTACGCGATTGATGAACTCAGCGGGCTTGGGAAATTTTCCTTTTTTTATGCTAAATCCGCTTTTGCTGCCTTAATGCTAGTCCTCAGCACCCTTCTTCTTTGTGTCTCAACTTGGTTCTTTGTGTCGCTTTTTAACATCGACCCAAACGCAGTGGAAGCCTCGGACTGGTTCGACGCTCGTGACTTCATTTCGCACTTTTTCGTGCTGGGTATCGTCTGCTTCTCGGGAACCATGATCGGTCTTTTGCTATCAACTCTAGCACGCTCCGAGCGGGGCGCCGTTTCCATGATGCCCATTGTTCTGCTTCCCCATGTTCTTCTCAGTAAATACGCCACCGGCTTTGCTGGAGAAGCGAACGACGCACGCCTTACCCATCCGTTCCACAGTCTTGATTTAAAAGCAATCGACTATTCCGGCTTCACATTAATCGAACAAGGAAACTTTTGGAGCAGTCTCTTCGCATCAACTCGACACGCCACCTCAGTTTTTGATCAACTAGGCTCTGCTCGGTTTTCCTTTAGTCAGATCTTTGGACTAGATTTTTGGGCTTTGGTCATTCTTGTCACCAGTCAGGCCCTTCTGACTCTCATCATCTTCTGCTACTCCGCAAACTCTGCCATCCGACGAATCAAATGAGTAAACTCGACCCCATCGATAACGGAGTCCGGCGCTTCCGACCGGGGTTAATGATGGCGCTTTGCGTCTGCGTCTTAATTGGTAGTGCTGCCCTAGTGTTCCAGAAGGTTCAAAACAAGCAAAGTGTTTCCAATTCACCTCTCCCAACTACCAAAATCAGCGAAGAGATTGAGAGAGCCCGGGACGACATGGATTCACCACCTATCCCGCCGTCCATCCATCCTCTCGAGGGAAACCGCCGGCTCTTTCTCGCTGATGGCTGTCTCTACCGTTATCAGGAATTAAGTTTCACCCGCAACTTCAGTAATCAACACGGACACCCCGGTGCAGTCATCCGCGAAGGTGATCCTTGCCTCTGGAACTTCGAAGGAATCTCCGGAAAAGAAGATGTTTACCGAATTTTTTGCGCTGACCCTAATTTCCCTGAGCTTCACCAACATAACCTCACTTACACTCGTTTCCAGGAAGACGGTGTTCCACAGGATGACCATACCCCCTTTATCACTCTTCGTGACCGCGACTACTGCGAATGGAAGATCCGGAAAGCGGGTCCCAAAGACCAATACGAAATATACTGCCTAAGCGGAAACGGTCCGTTCAAGGACGCCAGTCTCGCATGGACCGACGACCAGGAGGACCTTTCCTCAAATATACTCACTGCCACCCTCGGGAAAAACGGTACTCCTTCTTGGTGGATCCTCCCGGAAGGAACAAGTCCAAAAACCCCGCGCCGAGCCTCTCACATGATTGTCATGAATCGAGGTCGGATTAAGCATCAAGACGATTCATTGGAAGACTTTGAAGAACACGGTCCCGAAATCTTCCGTGTTCAACTCAAAACAGCCGACGATAAATTTGTGAGATCGGCAGAAGCGCTTGATTATGTCGAGCTTGTAAAGGCGATTCGTGATTCTGACCCTGTGGTCGGCCACCCTGATTTCCCGGCATTTATTGGAATGAGCCCTTTAACTCTTCTCGATGGAGAGCTTTCACTGAAACGTAAAGATGCGATGTTTCCCTTAATCATTCCGCTCAAAGTGGCGCTCTATCCAAATCTCATCCAAGAAATTAAGATGGAGAATACGAAATTTTGGAAAAACGAGTGGGAGGCGCTTAAGAACTTCCAAAGCCACCTTGACGAATCTGATGTTGCCGACGGTCGGGTCTATCAAGGCACTAGGTTCACTTACATCTTTATTTCGTGGGACCCATGAAGCCGCTTGCGGAAAAAGTGCGACGAATAAACAAATACCCAGGTATAGGGAGATTAATGAGATGGAACCTAAATTAACCAAATATTGGTTCGTAATCTACGTCCTGGCCGCCCTATTGATACTTGGGGGCCTTTTGAATCTTGGCGTCCATCTTGGACCAAAGTTGGAACTATGGCTATTGGTAAAGCTTGTTCCAGAAGTTTGGCACCCCGCAGTCAATGACCTCATTCACAGGCTTTTCTTTGAAGAATTGCGGGCATTCCTTGTCACCACCGGCTTTGGGCTAGGAATCATCACTGTTGGAATGGTTCTCTTTCCTCTAAAAGAAAAACTCTCGACGACTTATGAAAGAGAACGATTTCCTGAACTCGGCAAACAACTCCAACCGCCCCTATGGCGTCAGGGCTTAGAGGAGGTCAAGCTGGCCTTCCTCTATCTTCTACTGCAAGGGATGAGCCTCTTCCTGGCCGTCCAAGATTATACTTTTTTAGCGTCTCTTGGAGCTGCTCTCTCTATCGCCTACCTTGTTAGCGCGATGACCTTGGACCACTGTTCACCATTCTTTCAACGGCGTAATTGCAAGATCCATGGCATTATTTGGATTCTTCTGCGGCACGCGCCCTTACATGCTACATTGATTGGTCTTATCTGCATCGGTCCCGTTATCATTCTCGAGCGCCATCTGCCAACTTCACTTGAACCAACAGTAGCAATCGCCATTCTTGTCTTAGCCGAAATTCTTGGGATGGCCTGTGCAACTCTTCTAGGTTGTCACCTCGGTTCTGCTCTCGTGAAAAAAGAAACCAACCTTGCCAACCAGCATCCCCCCAAATTATGGACATTTTCCTACCGGACTATGGTTTTTATTCTCACCATCTGGCTCGGAGTATTTTTTAGCTGGTGGGGAAACGGGATTCACACCCATTACCAAATCATGAAGTGCCAATACCAGCCTCTCTGGAAAGGGACCGAATTCAAAATCAGAGAAACCAAAGCTCTGATCAGCCTCCCGTTACAAATAACAAATAAATCGTCCAAACCACTTGATGTTAACAGACTCCAAATCGAGGTGAAAGGAGATGGCATCCTCGACGGTGAAGTCATCCTGACCGGATCAGCGATCCAGACCGGTGAGACCTCTACTATCTGGTTGAATTTTGAAGCTCACCTCACTGAGGAGGCACTTTCGGACCTTCCCCGCTTTCTCGAAGCGAAATATTCCGCATTTTTAAAATTTGAGCCCCCTCTCTCCGCACCAATTGCTCTGGAACTTTTTCCTCAGAACGAACCAGTTTATTCAAAGTAAATTCAGTCTTTAAAGGAGTTGGTTGTGAATCTAATGAAGAATTTCCGCAGTCATTAGTACCTTTCCAAGGAACTGGTCATATAGACTGAGGATAGTGTCTCATTAAGACAACGAACCAAATTCAAACTGGCTGAATCATCGAAATTGACGGTCTAACAAGACCAATCATTTAAACAGATTTGACCATTCTTAAAAAATTTTCTTTTTCCACGAGAAATCCGATTTTAGCGTTTCAGCATGTCCAGCGGAATTAGCATCGTTTGCGAGCCCGAAATCGAAGACCTTGAAGGCTATTTTGAGGAATTGGCAGCAGTTTATGAAGAACTAGCTGGCCTTCTGAAAGAGGAGGGAGTCGACATTCTCCCCTACCTTTTTTGTCCAGATAGCGATCTGTCCGAGGAAGAAGCTGACGCTGAAGGGTATACCAAGGAGGACAAAGCTGTAATGAAAGTCATTGTAACAGAAGATTTTCATGACGCCGACGAAGTTTACGATGACATTAATACCGCCGCAGATCTAATCCGTGCGATGGAAGATGAGATTTTCGAAAATGGTAAGGAGGCACTCATCCAGGATCTCGAAAGCCTTGCCGAAGCGCTCGAGGTTCCGGTCGAAGAGAAAGTCACCGTGCAACTCCTCCGGGCGTAAGTCGGCCAAACAAAAAGATTCAAAAATTAAAAGCCGGACAGTTTTAAAACTGTCCGGCTATCTTTTAAGAAAGAAGTTGATCACCTAAAAACGGAAACCTATCGAAAGATCATACGCGGTAGTATCTTCCACCAAAAACTGGTCAACCAGGAGCGAAAAGTCTTCTCTCCAAAGATGCCTAATTCCAACTTGCGCAAAGAAACTCTTGCCAAGCTTGGCTCGAAATCCGGCAAACGCCTGCCCTACGAAATTCCTATCGGAATCAACCAAAGAATCAAATGCATCATCTAAGCTGACACGCTCAATACCGCCTCCTGCTCCAGCATAAAAAGAAATTGTACTGCTCAATTTAGCTTCTAATTCATAGTTCAGCGTAAAGTTAGTGAAATTGATCTCTCCATTCTCAAAGTAAGGGACCCCCGCTAGATCTAAAAATTCAAGCTCGGCATCATCTGAATGGCCTAAAATTTCGACAAACAGGGTATGGGAAACGGCATCATCCTCGTAAAAAGATCCCCTTAATTGCAGGAATCCATAACCTTTATCGGGGTCCTCCATAAATCCCCCACCAAGCATGATCCCACCATTTATTCCGGCGAACTGAGCTTCAGAAACGGCAGTAAGCCCAACGATTCCCGCGATTATCATCAATGTTTTTTTCATAATTTATTAAGAGTTTTTAGTTTTTCTTCTCATAGGAAGATGTCCTAACTGAAGTTGGTCGCGACGCTCTATCATCACGGCCCCGATCGTTCCGATCATTATCCCAAAAATCTTGATCAACTCCCACACCAAATCCAATCACTGGAGCGACAACCATCGAACTGGAATTTAAAGCACCGACATTAGCTGGAACCAACTCTTTATAACGGTCACGATAAGACTTTGAAGCATCTTTCACGGTATAAATAGTAAATCCGGTTTGGCTCTCAATGTTTGGAATTAAGGCACCTTTTTCGGCATAGATTTTTGTCTGCTCGACTCCTCTCTTAAAACCAACAAGCGCTCCTCCAGCCTCGACAAAATAGCGATTCCTCGAGCTATAAAAAACCTCTAGCGTGCTCCCCTTGGCAATCAGGACATCGCTTCCCAGCACGGTCTTACGAACCGTCTGCCCTGAAGGAACCTCCAAATCAGCACTAATAGTCCGAGAGCCCGAACAACTCGCGAAAAACAAAGCCGAGGCAGCAAAGAGGACACTCTGCGAAACGCACATACTCATTATAACGAAAGGCCCTGAATTTTTATTCATGAAGGTTATCAATTTATATATTTTCATAGCCTAATTGAAAGACAAGCTTTTTCAGAAGGCCTATCAATTTCAGATTTTCCCGCGCTTAAATTTAGAGGCAAGATTGAATTGCCAAAGGATCTGTGTAGTCATCAAATTGTAAATCGGTTTCAATTTTTGGTCCGATACCGATTAATTTCCAACCAAGATTACGACTCGCCTCAATATCCCAGGATGCATCTCCAAAGTAGTAGATCTCAGAGAAACTTGCCTGATGAATACGAGCAGCCCGATCAAGAGCCTGAAGCATAATATGCTCCTGAACGACAGCATCCGAAGAACTCGCAAGAGGTAGACCAGCGATCTCAAAACCTGCCGTCTCTAATTTATAACGCGCGGAAGCTTCGTGGGCTCCGGAGGTAAGAGCGACGGCGTAATTTCTTGATTCTACTAGAGAATTTAAAAAATCAATCGCTCCTGGGATCGCTTGAAACATCGATTTGGGTTGTCCTCGAAGTTCCGTCACCAGATGTTCATGAAAAGCCTTGGTAAGAGCCCCGCTCATCGGTCGGTCACAGTAGCGCTGAGAAATCTCCTGAGCTACTCCGCTGTCGGTGACAAATTGGTATTGAGACCAGTCAGTCTCAAAGTCTCTTACTCCTAATATCTCGCCAACAGAACGAATAAAGCAATCGGAATCCACGGCATTTGTTTCCGTAAGCGTCCCTTCGATATCAAAGATAACAACTTTCATTAGTCGTAATCGGAACTCGTCATATCTTCAGCAGAGCCGCCGACTAGCCGCTTCCCTTTGTAGATCATCGAAAATTTACCGCCGGTTTCTTCCGCAATCATCAAAAGTTGGCCTGCAGGAGTTCCAGGAAGCTCAAAGGCAATGGTATCGATCGGAACCCCTTCTGGATTAAATTCTTCCATCTTTTCGAGAACATAATCCGAGTCAGTCGGTTCTCCGTCAGAAAGAAGGTAAACAATATTTGGTTGCGGACTCATTGAGAACGCCATTTTAAGAGGAGGATACCAGTTGGTTCCACCTTTAGCGGGCATTTTTTGGATTGCCTCAATCACAACACCCTTTAGGCGCTCGGAAGCAGGATACCAGTTCACCTCTGGCACTTTTCCATTTCCGCGAAATCCTTTTGTATAATGATTAGGACCTTCAGTATCGATAGTCCACCCGGTGGTTGAGAAAAAAATCACCGACACGTTCATGCTTGCTGGAAGAGAATTGATAGATCGAACGAGCTCTTTTTTTAGAGCCTGAATCCTAGTTCCACCCCCACCTTCGGCATCCGACTCCATAGATCCTGAGAAATCGACGATAAAAACCACATTCCTCCCCTTCCTTCGACTGCCAAAAAAGGTAGCACCGCCACCACCATCGCCATCACCTTCTCCAGTTCCAAATCCCGGCCCAAAATCCTCCTCCATCCCAAACAAACTATCGGGATTAGCTGTTACCGGGATAGGCACAGCCACTGGCGATTGAGACTGAGACGCGATGACCTTAGCCATCGAAGAACTCGCTCCTGGTGGCTTGGGCTGAGCATTGTTAGTCAACTCCTTCATTCTTACCGGAGGCTCCTCCTCTGGCGTGGCTGCCTGATAAGTTACAATCTGGGGAATATTCTTGGTAGTTGGAATCAGCGCAATGAGAGCAAGTATGGCGATCAAAACACCGAATCCGAGCAGCGCGGTCACTGCCGACTGAATGGTTTCGCGACGACGCTGACGATCCACCGCTATTCTAACTGCATGGCTGTTTGCAGCTAATTGCGCGTTATCAGTTTCAGTCACATAAATGTCACTCATATTCCGTGAAGCAAGTTACTGGAGGTCGAACCCACTGGCGAGGAGATTTAATAACTCTACTTTCCTTTCAATAAAAAACGCCCCGCCAGTATGATCCAGCAGAGCGTCCAAGATTAGATTCCCAACCCCAATTTACTTCATGTTAAAGTGAATCGAGCTCCGAGATTCACCGTTTTCCATGCGGGTGTGGGCCGTCATGTCGTCAAATTGAGCAAAGGCTCCGAGGAGTTTCTCGACCAATGGAAGGTTCTCATTAAAGTCATCGCGCATGTATTCGTTCTCAAATATTTCCTCAGAATTTTCTTTGAGAAGCTTGACCCAATAATCGGCCATTTCGCGAGCCGCTGAAAAATTTATGCGCGTGTAACTTCCCTTGCGAACAGGAGCCTCACCACCGGCAACGAGATTTTTATCAATCTCAGCAATGAATTTCTGCGACGTCGAAAAGTAGAAGTGTTTATCAGACAAGCCCACTACTGGACGAGCGTCCTTGGTTGAAAACTGGATCGCGGTGGAATAATAGGTCACCCCTTCCTTGGTATTATCGTCAAACTCCTGCATTGGAATCTCAGTTCCCTGAACCTCTTTGAGGTTTTTAAGAATATTGCTGATTGAACCCTCGAGCTTTTTCCAAGCCGTCGAGATTTTTTCGCGATCTGTCACAGGAGTTACGTA
>DIHU01000158.1 GCA_002420315.1 Akkermansiaceae bacterium UBA5688 | reverse complement strand
ATGATCTTATTCCGGCTTCGAATGGTGAATTTGAGGGTATCGCCGAAGTTGCCAAAGAGCTGGGGATGATGCGCTAGTCCTCCGATAAACTTGTAAACTTGATAGGAGACTCACGTTGCGCCTTGGCCTTTTTAGGCGCGGGTGGGCCTGTTATGTCACAGTGTTTGCTTTTGGTATTACTCGCCGGCGTCAAAGCCTTTTATATGGGCCATCTAGAGCCAGTAAAAGGCCTTGCGTAATCGCGGAGTGGTAGCTCTTTTTCCTTTGAGGGGGTTGATTTTTTGTGGGTTCAATTAATGGCGCTGGATCAGGTTGACGAGGAACTCGCAATCGAAGCGTCTGAGCTTCGACGATCTCAAAAACCAACTAGGTTGAGAGTTGAGAGAAGATTGATTAGGTGGGTATCCTCACCAGCGGTCACAGCAGGTTTTACTTGAGTGCAATTTCCTCGATTGCAACAAAGAAAGAATATCTTACTTTCATTACTATGAAATATGAACTGGTAATTTTAATTCTAACTTTTGGAGTGGCTTTTGCTGCCCCTAAGTTACGCCGGGTTAATGATATTGATTACGTTGGCGATGCAAATCCGAGACAGACTTTGGACCTTTACATTCCCGAAACTAAAACTAAATCGCCCCGCCCGGTGCTCTTATGGATTCATGGGGGTGCCTGGAGACAGGGGAGTAAAGATCGTCCGGGGAGAGCACTGAAGGCTGCTGGTTTAAATTGCGCTATTGTTTCAATTAACTATCGGCTTACATCGGAGAAGAGCTGGCCTGCACAGATTCATGATTGCAAAGCAGCCTTGCGATGGGTGAAGGCCCATGCCAAAAAGTATCACCTTGATGCAGAGCGGATTGTGGTCTGGGGAGCATCGGCGGGAGGACACCTAGTCACTTTTATGGGGACGACGCAGAATCACCCAAACCTCGATGGGAAATTGGGATCTCATGTCGACCAATCAACTTCAGTGAAAGCGGTTATTAATTTCTTTGGACCCACTGATTTTTTAGTGATGAATCATCAGGGCAGCTCAATGGATCATAACGCTGCGAGCTCACCTGAGGGGCAGCTTCTGGGGGGAGAGGTTTCGGCTCTAAAAGCTCGAGCAAAAATTGCTTCACCATTTCATCAAGTGTCCAAAGATGATGCTCCCATTCTTACCGTGCATGGAACAAGAGACCCACTGGTGCCTTACCTTCAGGGTAAGGCGCTAGACGAAAAATTAGATGACCTCAAAGTCTCTTCTGTTCTTCTTACTGTCTCGGATGGTGGGCACGGTAGAGGTTTCGGCCCTTCGGTCGACGAGGTGGTGATTAAGTTTTTAAAACACCACTTTTTTGACGAAAAATTGAGGCTTGAGGATAGTTCTGTAAAAGAAAATCAATGACCAAGAGGTTCAATTTAGAGAATCAAACTTTATTTGTAGACCACGGTTTTTCCAGTAATTGGCAATGGCGATCTCGATGGACTTAGCTTTTTCCACTGGAATGAGGTGGGGCTTCTTTTGACCTTTTGTCTTGATGGTATGAAGTGTTTCGAAATGCTGCCGGGTATTATTAAGTCGTTTCGTTCCACCATGAAGGCAATAGTGCGATAATAATAAGGCGCCGTTGTAGGCTTTTAAAGCTTCCCAAGCATCAACCTCGGCTGTTCGTTCAAGCCATGCTTTTGAAGAGAGAGAGATCAGAGGACGTATCGCGAGAGCGGTGCTGCTAATAGATCCGGGTTTGGTGTGCTTTTCGATTCTTTTACGAACCGCGTGATCAATCCGGCTGAAGTCAAAGTTTCCCCGTCCAATATGTGAAGCCGCCATATATTCAGCGATTCCTTCGGTGAGCCAAGGTTGACACTTCCACATTAGATTATGCATTGAGAGGTGGGTTAATTCATGAATAATGAGATCGAAAGCTGGTTCTTGGAGAATGCGTGTTGGGGTGGTGTCATTTCTGAAATGAGTCCAATTTATAATGGTTTGGTTTTTAGCTCCATCGTAGTAGCCTGCCGTATTTTTGGCTCCTCCAGCAGCAAGATAATCTTCATTGTGACCTACGATAAGGAGTTGGCCTTTTTGCTTCTTGGAAGGGGCGTAAAGAGGCACTGGAATATTCCGTAGCGCTAGCGGGACTGATTCGAGACACTTTGTGAAATCAGTCATTAAAGTGTGGTCGTGCCTCTTAAAAGTCACGATCCGGAAGCTGTTGGTCTGGTAAATGAACCGTCCGGCTTCGGGTGTTATGAAATACTTTCCAGCTCCGGTTGGTGGGTGAATTTTCTTTAGCCAGGTCTGTCCTATTAAATCGCCAGGGATACCAAGAAAAAAGAGGATGCTAATGATCCTCGTCATTTTCGAGAGGGATGATTTTTATTTTCTGCGATGGCGCAGCGTGAAGGTTTCCAGCTAAGGTCTCGGTCGTCTTTTTTTGTGGAGCGTCTTTGCCATCAAGGGCGCTTTTGAGCGCCTGCTCGACTAGTTGGCCACAATGAATCTTCATAGGAGGAAGCGGGCCAAGATCTCCAGAAAGTTCATCTGGCTTTAGATCGCGGGCCTCCTCGGGTGTTTTTCCTTTCAAGAGTTCGGTGGCCATAGAAGCCACGGCAATGGCAGTCTGACATCCAAATGCTTGAAATGAGGCTCGATCGATTACTTTTTTTCCATTCTTTTCGGTGAATTTTAGCCACATGCGAAGCATGTCGCCGCAGTCAGGAGATCCAACAGTTCCGACGCTATCGGCGTCGTTCATTTCACCAACATTCTTAGGCTGGGCAAGAGCTTCTCTGGCGCGATCTTCAAATTTCTCCGTCACGTTGTTAGTGTATCGCATTGACATAAAAAGTCTAGGGTCAGCCTTTCTTGTCGTGTGAGGGATCAAAGTAGATTTTAACCTCGGCTTGTTTGGTTCCCAGAAGTTCCTGAGCGCGTATTAAAGCATCCCGGGTTGAGATGTTTGGATTGCTAGGTGCATTAAAAAAGAGATTGGTTTCGCCCTCCTTACGACGGCATCCTTGCTGAAGAGTCTGTAAAACCCCTGAGCTCTTCAAAACTTTGTAAACGTCTCGGGTTGCTCCTGATACAATGAGGTGGCGGTCACGGGAGCGAACAAAACGAATGAGTTCACGTAGGGACATGACGCTGGTAGCATCAAGATGTCGGGCATTTTTCAGGCGTAGGATGATTACCTTAATATTGGGGTCAACAACGAGGCGCTGAACCTGGCTTTGGAAAAGATCGGCGGCGCCAAAGAAAAGTGAGCCCTCAACATGGACGATCGAAATTGCGGGGTTGGGGCGTTTCTGTTTTTGATCCAACTCACGAAGTTCGCCGTTATCGCAAATTTCATATTCGACAAGGTGGGGGCGGGAAACCTTACGAAGGAACAAGAAAATTGACAATGAGACCCCGATGAAAATCGCTACGTAGAGAGGGAAAATTAGGGAAGCTAGAAAGGTTAGGATAAGAACCCCCCCGTCCTCGGGTGTTGATCGAAGGCAGATTCTGATGTTCTTCTTTTTGATCAATGACGCGGCGACTGCGATGACTAACCCAGCGAGAGCTGCCTTGGGTATAAATGCCACTGGGTTGGGGATTAGAAATGCGAAAAGAAAGAGTGCGATGAGGCAAAAGAATCCTGCGAGAATCGATGAGAGACCCGACCGCGCGTCGGATTCATAGTTTAGGGCGGAGCGGGTAAGAGAACCCGATGAAGGCATTGCGGCTGTAAATGCACAGGCGAGGTTGCTCATTCCGACTGACATCATATCCTGGTTGATTTCGGTTCGGCTTCCCGTTCGAGATGCGAGCGATTTTGCCATCACAATATTTTCAAGAGTGGCTAAAAAAGCGATAGCAACGGCAACTCCTAGAAGATTCGAGATGTCACCAAATAACCCTGCACTCGTTGGCTTAGGTAGACGTGGGGTCAGGTCGTTGAGTGAAAAGCTAGGGAATGTCGGAACAGCGGAATCCCAGCCGGGGGACTGAGATCCAATTAAGGTTGAAAGAATTGAGGCAAGAGCGAGTGAGATTGCAAAATTGGGTAAAGCCTTCAAATACCTGCTCATGGTGAGATAAACGGCAAGGGTGCTAAATCCAAGGATGGCGGGCTGCCAGAGGTAAGATTTTTTTGCCGCTATCAGTTCGCTGAGCATGCCAAAGAAGTTGCTGGCAGGAATAACGACTTCGCTCACACCGAAAAGGTGTTTGCACTGGTTGATAATAATCAAGATGGCAGCTCCAGTTATGTATCCCACCAGGACGCTTTGGCTAACGTATTGAATTAATTCGGCAGCCTTTAGGATTGCGCCGATCAGGCAGATTACTCCGACCATTAGAACCAGAAGAGGCATGAGATTCAACTTCTCGGCGCTGGAGTATGTGCCGGCTGCGAAGAAGCTAAAAACCATAAGCGAGGTCGCATTAGTAGGACCCAGAATGGTATGCTTAGAACTTGCAAAAAGGGGAGCAACCATGGCTGCGATTGCAGAGCATACGATTCCATAAAGAATCGGGAGTTCAGCAATTGCGGCATAAGCCATGCCTTGGGGAATTGCCAAAAGGGCGATGTTGATCGCAGCCCGAAGATCCGCTTTGCTATCCAACGAGGTGTAGTCTGAGAGGTTCTCTCGGAAGGGGAAAAGGCGGAGCTGGTTGCTGGCAGCCCATTTTCCAAAAGCGCGACATGCGAGTCTGACTTTTCGCATCACCTTATCCATACGAGTAATCTATGCGCGTTTGGTGGCACGGCGAAAGAGGAAAGTCCCTAAAGCGAGGCAAGCAAGATTAGGAACCCACATTAAAACTTTGGTGAGTATGAGGCTCGAGCCTTGGGTTTCATCAGCAATGATAAAGAAAAGAAAGTAGACTACAGCTACTCCAAGGCTCATCCCTGATCCCGATGAGGTTTCCTTTCTTCGGGCTGAAAGTCCGAGAGGAATCCCTACGAAGGCAAGGGCAAGGGGAGCAAAGGAAAAGGAAATTCGGCGAATTCGTTCAGCATCAAACTCCGCTAGCTTCTCTACGGTTAAGTTGGTTGGTGGGTTTGCTAGAAGTTCGCTAATTTGCTTGTTATCGAGTCGGTTGGCTTTGACTCTACGAGATTTCCCGGCAGCTAGGGGTAGGATCCAAGGTTCGATCTCACCGGCGGCACCTTGCTGGATGGGTTGTTCCTCATTATATTTTTCCAGCCAGACCCCACTGAGTCTCAGTTCAAGTTTTTCGACCTCTTTGTCGGGAGTAATTGACGCAACGTCGCGTGCATATAGATAACCAACTGGCCACTCGCTGATTTCATCTGCTCCCAACTCATAGGCGTGGAATCCTTGAAAGCTGTCATCCGAATTCCGTGATTCGATATAAATCCGTTGCCCTGTTAACCGAGATTGGACGACTCCTGGGTCAAGTAAACGAAGCGGGTCCTCTTTAAAGGTTTCATAAAGCATTACCTTCAGTTCGCCCTTGGATCGTGGCGAAACGGTCGCGTTTAGCCAGAGACATAGAAGGGAAAGAAGTAAGCCCATAAAGAGGATAGGAGAGGCAATGCGATAAAGGCCCATGCCTGCGGTGCGAAGAGAATTGATTTCTTGGTCTGACGAAAGTCTGCCAAATACAAGTAACACTGCTGCCAAAAAACCCCATGGGATTGTGAATACTAAAGATACAGGCAATAATTTAAGGACGAAGATTCCAAGAAAGGAAATAGGGGCACGTCGTTCAACTAGGAGCTCGTTAATTTCTTTGAAAATATTGCCGAGTACTAGAACGACACTTAATATAAGGACGGCGTAAAATGCTGTGACAGATATCTGCCGGCTGATGTAGCGGTCACTTTTTAAAAACATCCTCGATAGAGAAGGCTAGCTTCTGTCTCGTTGAAGGTCGAGAGGGAACGCC
>DIHU01000198.1:2247-30643 GCA_002420315.1 Akkermansiaceae bacterium UBA5688 | reverse complement strand
AGTGGAGACGGTTTTGCGATCTATTGGTGTCGATGGCGAGCAGGAGTTGCTCATGAAAATTCCACTCGGGCCTGAAAAAAACACTTATTCAATTGATTATGAAATTCTTCGCTAAAGTGACAATGATGGTGGCGCTGCTGATGGCGTCGATGACAGCGGAAGAAGTCGGTGATCGCTGGGGCACAGCGGATCGAGAACGTGAATTTTATCCGGTGATACAAGTTCCGATTCCAAAGGACCTCGTGATTGAGGCGGGTGCGTTTGAGCAATTACCGGACGGTCGAATCGCAATTGGAACACGCCGCGGTGATATTTTTTTGGTTTCGGGGATCGATGACCAGCGGCCAGAGCCAAAGTATGAAATTTTTGCAACCGGGCTTGATGAGATTTTTGGCCTGTCATCGAAAGATGATGCGCTTTACGTAACTCACAGTGCAGAATTGACTAAGGTTTCGGATACGGACGGAGATGGTAGAGCTGATCTTTTTGAGGTAATTTCGGATGCGTGGGGTTATGCCAATTATCACGAGTATGCTTTCGGTTCAAAATTTGATCAGGAGGGTAACCTCTACGTTGCATTGGGCTTATCGGCATCTTATCATTCCCAGGCGCTCTTCCGTGGTTGGGGGTTTAAGATTACCCCGGAAGGGAAAAGCATCCCTATCGCAAGTGGGATGAGGAGCCCGGGCGGGATTGGTTTTAATAAAGAGGGAGCGGTCTTCTATATCGAGAGTCAGGGGCCATGGAATTCCTCTTGTAGTTTGAAGTTTGTCAAGGAGGGCGGCTTTATGGGGCACCCGGCAAGCTATAATTGGTATCAATATGCACCAGGTTTGAAAGAGCCGGTAAATCCGGAGTCGGGTTCAAGTATTTTGGTCGAGAAAGAAAAGGTTCCCGAGCTGGTTCCTTACGCGGTGATTTTTCCGTATATTCGCATGGGACGTTCAATTACCGGATTCGTGCTGGATAAGACGAAGGGGAAGTTCGGGCCATTCGAAGATCAAATCTTTCTTGGAGACTACACTCAATCTCTGATTATGCGGGCTACCACTGAGCAAGTTAATGGAGTTTGGCAGGGTGCGTGTTATCCGTTTCGTGAAGAGCTCTCAACTGGGATTTTAAATATTCAGTTTACGCCAGAGGGAAGGCTTTTGGCTGGCGGAACAAATCGTGGATGGCCTGTGCGGGGATTGAAGCCTTTCGCTTTAGAGCGCCTTGAGTGGTCCGGCAAGATGCCTTTTGAGATCAAAGAAGTGACAATCACTCCGAAAGGTTTCAAATTGGATTTCACCAAGCAGGTTGAAGCAAAGTCAGCAAGCGAACCCACAACTTTTGTGGTGAAGACCTTTACTCATAAATACCATCAGGGCTATGGTGGGCCGGAAATTAATCAGACCGAGCCAGCGGTGAAATCAGTGAAATTGGCAAATGATGGGATGTCTGTAGTTATTGAATTAGAGGCCCTAAAAAAGGGGCACGTGCACGAATTCGATCTTGCAGCCTTGCGTTCATGGGACGGGGGTAAATTACTTCACCGCCATGCTTATTATACCGTGAACGAGGTTCCTGAAAAATAGACAGGCAGATGATGCTGTTGGAATGAAGGTTTTTAAATAAGAAGCTAAGATTGTTGGTGAAATTGCTTTGATTTCAGCAAGGTGGCGTAAATCTAAATAGGGTGAGCATAGACGTCATGCTCGTCTGAGAAAGCCGAAGGAGTAGTTTAAGAAATTGGTGGCGGAGAAGTTGTGCCACTTTGTCCAAGCTTAACGGCGTTCCCGTAAGCGAGCATCTCGGACATCCCTTGGGCAACTTGCGAGGTTGTGAAACGAACATTTACCACAGCATCTGCGCCCATTGCTTTCGCTTGGGCAATCATACGGTCTATGGCTTGGTTGCGGGACTCTTGAAGCATTTCGGTATAGCCGGAGATTTCTCCTCCCACGATTGTTTTGAGGCCGGCCATGAGGTCGCGTCCGACATGTTTAGCGCGAACGGTGTTACCGCAGACGATGCCGAGATGAGATGTGATTAAGTAGCCAGGAAGATTTTCAGTGGTAGCGGTTATCATATCGTTGGCAGATTGACATAAAAATGCATTTGCCGCGATACACTTAAATTTTTCAGTCAAAGATTTTTGATTTGGCTCATAATCTGCCCAA
The DNA here is from genome assembly GCA_002420315.1 of Akkermansiaceae bacterium UBA5688. Taxonomy (GTDB): domain Bacteria; phylum Verrucomicrobiota; class Verrucomicrobiia; order Verrucomicrobiales; family Akkermansiaceae; genus SW10. Next base: position 28,481 of record DIHU01000198.1, on the reverse strand, counting down.
ACTCTTTGTGGCAAGAGGTTCATCGGCTCAAAGGGGTATGGTGTGTCAGCGAGATTCTTAAAGGAGATGCGTAAGATGTTGATCTTGAGAATACGGGTAGAAATTGAAGATTAAAAGCGAAGTCGCTTGCCTGTTAGGGGGCTTGAGGAGAATTTGAGGTATGGAAAAAAGACGACTAGGAACGAGCGGAATTGTAGTCAGTGAGATTTGTATGGGGACCATGACCTACGGAACGCAGGCGGACAAAAGAGAGAGTTTTCGGATTATGGATGAATCTATTGAGTCCGGGATCGACTTTTTTGATACCGCAGAAGTCTATCCTGTGCCCCCGACATCAGAATTGGCCGGTTTAACGGAAGAATGGGTGGGGGAATGGTTGAAGTCGAGGCCCCGTGAGTCGGTAATTTTGGCTACAAAAGTGGCGGGAGCGGCTCATGGCTGGTTTTGTCCGCCAGTTCGCCATGGGAAAGCGGCCCTGGATCGAATTCATTTGCGAAAAGCTTTGGAGGGAAGTTTGAGTCGTCTGAGGACGGAATACGTTGATTTATATCAGATTCACTGGCCAGATCACGGGATGAGGGCAGAGGATACTCTAGAGGTCCTTGATGAATTCGTAAAAGAGGGAAAGGTGCGTGCGATTGGTCTGAGTAACGACGATTCTTATGGAGTTATGAAGAGCTTGTGGACAAGTGATCTAGGGGGAATGACTCGTATCGATACAATACAGAATAATTTTTCACTGAACAACCGTCGGGACGAGTATGAGTTGGCCGAATGTTTGCGGCGAGAAAATGTAAGTCTTTTGCCATACAGCCCACTAGCTGGTGGAGTTTTGACGGGGAAGTATAACGATGGAGTTCCCGCTGGAGCTCGCTTTTCGGAATACTTAACAACCGGGGGAGCGCGTCAAAGAGCGATGGCAACGCGTTTTGTGAACGATCAAACAATTGCCTCGACGAAGCGTTTTTGCGAAATTGCAAAGGAGCTTGATCTTGATGTTGCGACGCTTGCGACAGCTTGGAGTAAACAGCATGACTTTGTGGCTGCGACGATCGTGGGTGTGAGCGCAGCTTCTCAGATGGAGCCCATTCTCAAAGCGGCGGGTTTGCAATTAGACGAAAAAACGCTTAACGCCATTGATGTTGTGTCCAATGATATCCGATATCCGATGGGGTAGTTTACGAGGCTTAGGGTTGAAGCGAGTTCGTCGGATTAAATCTTGCAGAGTTGTTGCGTGCAACTAGATTCCCCCTGTATGAATCTAGAGAATCGGTTGCTGAAACGGACATTGGGGCGAAAGCCCGTAGGGATGGCTGCATGTCTTCTTCCTTTTGAGGAAGACGGTTCAATAGCATGGGACGCGTTTCAGAAAGCGATACAGCGGACGGAGGAGGCGGGATTAAAATGTGCTGTGAATATGGATACTGGTTATGCGAATTACCTTTCGGATGATGAACGTGTAAAGGTTTTGGATTGGACACGTGAGGCGCTCGGTGCCGATCGGCCTTTTGTAGCTGGGGTATTCGTAGAAGGCCTGGAGGGCGACTTGGTCGATCTTTATCGCAGGGGAGCTGATGCGATCGCGGAGCGTGGCGGGACACCTATTCTTTTTCAGACGACACGTTTCCACGAGTGGATGAATGAGGAAATTGTCGAGCTTTATGCCAAGGTTTGCGAACCTTATGAGTCGGTGCTTGGTTTTGAGCTAGGCCGGATGTTTGCGCCTAACGGAATGATTTACAGTGAGGAAGTGATTCGCGGATTGATGAGTATCCCCTCCCTTAAGGGAATTAAGCATTCTTCGCTTAGCCGTGATGAGGAGCTGAAGCGCCTTGTTTTACGAGATGAAGTAAGGCCCGATTTCAGAATATACACAGGCAACGATCTTGGGATTGATATGATCGAATATGGTTCTGATTATCTCCTCGGCCTTGCTGCGTTTTGCCCAGAAAAATTTGCTGAGCGGGACAGGTTGTGGGCCAACAACGATGCGGGCTATTTTAAATTAAATGACGCCCTTCAATATCTCGGAAACGTTGGATTCCGGGACTCCGTTCCAGCTTACAAACACAGCTGCGCCGTTTTCCAACATCTTCTCGGGCGTATCCCAACGAGCGAAACTCATAAACTCTGTCCACGCCGCCCGGATTGGGAGGTCGACATTATGAAAGATTGCGCCAAGCGATTAGGCTACTTTTAAAATGAGTGGAGCGGTTGAAAAAGTGACGATGGCCAAAGTGGCCGAGAAGGCAGGCGTTTCAAAAGCGACAGTTTCCCGCGCCATTGGGGGATCGATGCTAATTGGGGAGGACGTTCGATTACATGTTGAGTCCATCGCCAAAAAACTCGGCTATGTCAGGCGTTCCCAGAAGCGACACGCCCAGAGATCGATCCTCACCATCAAGCTTGTTTTGCCTCCGGCCAAGGAACGGAGCACACAATTATTCTATAATTTTATGACTTTGACTGAGGGGCTTCGCGAAGGGCTTCTTCCATCGGTCGCTAATCTAATCGTCGAAACCTCTTCGGATAAATATCAGCCCTTTCCCCATAAAAAAGGGGGAGAGGTGGATGGATTTGTTTTTGCATTTCACCGTCCTTCAGGTCGAGTTCTGAGTGAAATTAAGGAGTATAGAGCACCCTGTGTCGTTTTGAACCGCAAGGTGCGTGGAGTAAGGCACGTGATCAGTGATCATCAGGACGCCATGAAGAAACTCGCCGGTCATCTTGCTGAACGAGATGTGAGTGGCAACTGCTGCTATATTTACTATGGTGGCTTTGGTGATCTCACGCATGCCCGATTAAATGGATTCGCAGAAGGATGTTTGGAACATGGAATCGATTTTGATCGGTCAGGTGATCAGTCGAAGGTCGAGAGTCCCAGCGAAATTACTTCCGATCATGTAAAGGCGCTCTATGATCGTGGGGTGAGAACCTTTGTGGGATTTAATGATGTTGTAGGAATCATCCTCATCCAGCAATTAAGATCACTTGGTTTGAAAATTCCCGATGATGTGAGGGTGACCGGTTGTGATTGCGGCCCTATTCACGAAATCGCTCATCCTAAACTGACCTCGGTGAATCTTTCTGGTTTTGAATTGTCCAGAGAGGTTGGGCGGTCTCTTCAGTCAGAGATCGTGCAACGCAAGAAGAGCATGAATACTCTTTTGATTAAGGGAAAACTGTTTGTTGGGGAAACTACTTAAGCAATGAATTATCAGGATCTTGCCGTTCACACTTTCACGACTAAGCCGTGGTCGATTGATGAGTGTATCGAGGGATATGCCAGGCGGGGGATTGGTGGGATTTCGATTTGGCGTGAGACGGTTGAGGGTGAGGATCTTTGTTCGGTTGCGCGGCAGGTGCGCGATGCAGGACTACGCGGAATTTCATATGTCCGAGGAGGGTTCTTTACTGGGAAGACGGAGAGAGAGAGAAAGGACGCGCTTGAGGAAAATCGTCAGTTGATTCGGGAGGCGGAAATTTTGGGGCTTCCTTCATTAGTTTTGGTTTGTGGAGCTACGGTTGGGCAAAGTCCGCGGGAAAATTACAAGCAAATTCGCGACGCGATTGGGACGCTTGCCGATGAGGCAGCATCTCATGGGGTGAGACTTTTGATTGAGCCACTTCATCCTGTCTATGCTGGTGATCGCTCGGCGATCTCATCGCTCCGGGTAGCGAACGACCTTTGTGAAGAGGTTAATCATCATAATGTGGGGATTGCCCTAGATGTTTATCATGTTTGGTGGGAGCTTGATCTCGCCAAGCAGATTCAACGATGTGCCAAGAATGGTTGGCTGGACGCGTATCATATTTGTGATTTCAAACCCGATCAGAGTCACCTGCTTTTGGATCGTGGGATCATGGGGGAAGGATGTTGTGATCTTCATGGAATTGACGGGATGATGAGGGAGGTAGGGTTTGAAGGATTTCGCGAAGTGGAGATTTTTTCATCCAAATGGTGGGAGTGCGATCAAGGGGAATTTCTTGATGAAATCCTCTACGCCTACGACAAAGTTTATCAATTATTATGAGCACGGAAAATATCGAGAGAATCGGAGTCATCATGAATGGCGTCACTGGAAGAATGGGAACAAATCAACATTTGGCGCGGTCGATTTTAGCAATTCGAGAGCAGGGTGGGGTTGAGCTTGGAGATGGTATACGACTCATGCCCGAACCGATCTTGACTGGGCGGAATGAGGAGAAATTGAAGGCACTTGCAATCGAGTATGGAGTAGAAAAATATTCTACGGATCTTGACGCCGTTCTTGCGGATGATTCCTACTCGATTTTTTTCGATGCGTCAGGGACTCCTTATCGTATTGGTTTTTTAGAGCGCGCAATCGCAGCCGGAAAACACATCTATTGTGAAAAGCCGACGGCGGTTGATCCTTCTGAAGCGTTCCGTATCGCAGAGATCGCAGAGGCAGCGGGAGTGAAAAATGGAACAGTACAGGACAAGCTTTGGTTGCCCGGGATCCAGGCTTTTTTGAAACTACGCGATGAAGGTTTTTTTGGAGAAATTCTTTCGGTGCGAGGCGAGTTTGGATACTGGGTATTTTCTGGGCACGATGAAAACCAGGCGTCCCAACGTCCAAGTTGGAATTACCGCAAGGAAGACGGAGGAGGTATCATTATCGATATGCACTGTCACTGGCGCTATGTGATCGATAATCTTTTTGGCGAGATTTCTGAGGTGTTTACCCATGCTGCCACTCACTTGCCTGAGCGGATTGGAGAGGATGGAAGCCCCTATCAATGTACGGCCGACGATGCGGCTTATGCTTTATTTAAGACAAAGACTGGAGTAGTCTGTCAATTCAATTCATCTTGGGATGTAAGGGTCCGTCGTGATGATCTACTAACCATGCAGGTCGATGGAACTAAAGGGAGTGCGATCGTCGGGCTTCGTAAGTGCTGGGCCCAGAGCCTCGGCAACACGCCTCGTCCAGTCTGGAATCCTGATGTGGATAGCCCGATCGATTATTATGCTAACTGGGATATCGTTGATCCGGGACCTTGTGAGAACGCTTTTAAGGTGCAGTGGGAGCTCTTTCTAAAGCACATTGCACGCGATGAGCCGTTTCCTTGGTCTCTTCGAGAGGGAGCAAAAGGCGTCGATCTGGCGGCCAAATCCTGGGAGAGCCACAAGACTGGTTCTTGGATAAAAGTTTAAGTTGGAGTCTTTCGCTCTTGCCGCAAGCCACTTTGATCGGTGATGCTATGCGAAGCACACTGTAATGGAAACTATTCTACACATTCCCGAAACCGAAAAAGCCTCATCGATCAAGCAAGTCGTATCCTCACTCCATGATCAGGGGCTTGAGCCAAAGCATGATAAAAAGGACTGGGGGGACTGGATCAATCTGCCGCCCAATAAAACTGTGATTAGTATCGCTTCCGAGCGCGGGATGACTCGTTCCGCAACTATCGAGTTTGCGGAAGGGGAAGATGAGCATCTTGAGATTCCGATTGTTACGGCATTTCGGGAACTTGGCTGGTATGGCACGGACGAGGATGGAGAATATCAGCTCTAGGTTGTGGCTAATGATCACTTCTCGAGAGTGTTTGAGTTGGATTCTAGCCTCTAACGCTATATGCGGACCCTTGGTTGTCCTAAGACATCGATCTCCCTTTCTAGTCTTGAGAAGGTATGGTTGCTAAACCAAAATATTAGGCTTTGAAAGATGAGTTAGAATTTACGCAAAACCGTGTCTTGATTGAACCTCGGTTCACGATTTGGGTAGTCTAGAGTATGGTGAGATCCACGTGACTCTTTTCTTAGTAGAGCCGAGTCGACGATCAGAGATGCGGTCGCTACAAGATTTCTTAGCTCGAGAATATCAGGTGTAAGTGTGTAGCCCCAGTAGAATTCCTTTACTTCTCGACGAAGGTTTTGAAGGCGGTAGGCAGCACGGCGTAGGCGATTATCGGTTCTCACGATGGAGACATAATCCTGCATAGTCCGACGAAGTTCGTCCCAGGCGTGGTAGATGTTTACCAATTCATCAGGTGGGGCTGCATTGCCGGTTTCCCATATTGGAATTTCTGGTGCTGTAGGGACCTCTTTGGCCGGAGGGTAAAGGCGCATAATTTCACCGAGAGCACGTCGGGCAAGAACGTTGCCTTCGAGAAGGCTATTCGAGGCAAGTCGGTTTGCACCGTGAAGTCCCGTGCAGGCTACCTCTCCAATAGCGTATAGCCCGCGTACTGAGGTTTTCCCAAAAAGGTCAGTTTCTACTCCTCCGCATTGATAATGAGCGGCGGGCACAACTGGAATAGGCTTCTTGAGTGCATCGTGACCAAAGGAAAGGAGAGTTTCGTGGATGAAAGGGAAGCGCTCTCTGAATGTGCCACCGAGTGGAGAAACATCGAGAAAGACACATGGTGCGCCGGTGCGTTTAATTTCGGTGTCGATAGCGCGGGCTACGATGTCACGAGCTGCAAGCGATCCACGCGGGTCATGGTCATTAACGAATTGGTGTCCTTGATCATTAATCAGCAAGGCACCCTCTCCGCGGACTGCTTCAGAGACTAAAAATGAACGTGCTTCCGGGCCGGTGGCGGCGGGGTTGTAAAAGCAGGTAGGGTGAAATTGCACGAACTCCATATTTGAGACCGAGGCTCCGGCTCGCCAACACATCGCCAGGCCATCACCAGTCGCTGAGTCTGGATTGGTGGTATATAAGTATGATTTTCCACATCCGCCTGTGGCCACAATCACTCGGGGCGACTTCATGACTTTCACATTTCCAGATTTGATCTCGAGAACGTAGGCTCCTAAGACTCGATTATCAGTGACGACGCCGAGTTTTCCAGTGGTAATGAGATCAATGGCGTAGTGATTTTCAAGCAGCGTAATTTTTGGGTGACATCTTGCGGTTTCGACAAGTGAGGTGGCAATCTCGTGACCGGTTGTATCTTTGGCGTGAAGGACTCGGCGTTCAGAGTGACCACCTTCTTTTCCAAGCGAATAACGATCCAGATTGTCTCGATTTTTGTCGAAGTTAGTGCCCCAAGCCACGAGTTCATCGATGGTCTCGCTTCCCTCATTCACGATCGTGCGGACAGCTTCCTCGTTGCAAAGTCCAGCACCCGCCTCAAGTGTGTCTTTCACGTGCTTTTCACAATTATCATCGGGATCACGTAGTCCATCCGGAAGGACTGCCGAGATGCCGCCCTGGGCCCACGCAGTATTAGAGTCGAGAAGTTTACCTTTGGTGATGACGGTCACAGTTCCAAAACCGGCAGCTTTGATGGCAAAAGAAAGCCCGGCGATACCGGAACCGATCACAAGAAAGTCAGACATTTAATAACAAAAGGTTGGCTTCTGATTGCCGTTTGGCAACCCGTTTTCCTAAAAGTTGAGTGAAGGAGAATTTGATGAATTAGAATTTTTTGAATTCATGCGACTGCTAGCCAAGCTAGCAGACCGGTCCTCGTGGTCCACGCGATGCTTCGTATCCAATTGAAATGAACTAAGGCTGGGACTGTTTCGGGGGTGAGTTTTTTATGCTGAGGCACTTGGATGAACGCGGTTGAAGCCCAGACAGCTAAAAGAAGAAGGCTAGAGGGTGCCATTGCCTGCCAATCACCGAAGTAAAGACAGCCAGCACAACATACAGCTTCAATAAGCATGAGAGGAGCTATAATGTAAGTCACCTGAGTCATGTAGCGCGCGTGATAGTCATCAAACGTGCCCCCCTTTAATCGTCCAAAGAGGGGGTAAACTGCAATTTGAACCATCCAGATGATGCCGGTCATAGCCGCACATGTTACGAGTTGAATAATCAGAAAGTAGAAAAACATGTTTAGGCTACTTAATGGTTTCAACCGTGAATCCACCGATCGAGATTGCATGTGCCTTTGATCCTGATGCATCGGGATGCCAGGAGCCGATATTTTCATTGAGTTGTAGATCGATGATAGCTTCTTTCCGGTCTTTGATCGCAACGGAAGCCTCACCTGAATAAAGAGCTTTTGGGGTGAGGTAAACATAATCGATCAAGCCATTAAAAAAAGAAGTTGGTTGGCCCTGCTGATCGACGTCCGCGCCAATCATCATTGGGAGCCTGTTATCTTTGAGTTCTCCATTTCCTAGGGCTGAGGCGATGAGCTTTCCGTCAAGGTAAAGGCGGGCCTCCCTGCCATCGTAAATTCCGGCGAGTGTATGCCATTGGCCGGTTTTCAGAACAGAAGATGATGCGGTAGCACTGAGATATTTACCATCTAGATTTACCGAGAAATCGGGTTTTCCATCACTGATAAAGATTCCATAACCAGAATTTTCAGTCTTGGTGACAAGGCCGGTTCGCCCGGCAAAGGTGTCGGCCTTGAAACGGCATTCAAGAGTGAGTTCCTTTTCAATCGTAAAGCGATTCGAAGGGATGGAAAGAGCTGTATTCGATCCATTGAAGCGAACTGCGCCATTTTGGAGTTCAGTTTTGAGGCTAAGTTCCAATTCGATTGGCACAGGAATCGTCCTTCTTGGGATTTCGTAGGCGAATCCTTTTGCAAGGTATTCGGAATCGATATGAAAAGATGGGGTGCCAAAATTGCCTCTGGTGAGATAGGCATCCCAAGAAAGATTAAAGTTGAGCTTTTTTGTTTCCCCAGGTTTTAGAGTGGTGTGCTGGTGATCGGGCTGCCAGCGAAAGCCCAGGCTTCCATTACTACTAGATACTACGGTTGTGACGGATCGGTCGCTCGGGTTGTTTAAAGTAACCGATAGTTCATGCTGCCCACCTTCGTTGTTTTTTAGTGAGAGGGGGGGTGAAGCTTGTACAGGTGATCTTTTCACTTTATTGACTTGTGAAATCAATTCACCGGTAATTTCGCGGACGTCGAGAACTTCGCCGACTGGGACAGCTGCTAGTGAAATACGGCCTTCGCGGACGGTGATGATGTCATAGTGATGAAGATATCCGGCTTGTGGGATAGAGCTGGATTGTCCGCCGCCAGTGGTTGCAAGAGTGACATATTCAATGCCATCTTTGGGGCCGTCGTAGCGCATTGTGTGAATATGACCCGCGAAGACCGCGGAGACATTACCAGCAGCTGCGAGACGCTTGTGAACTTTATTCCAATCCTCGCCATAGCCACGTCCTAGCCATCTTGGATGATGGAGAAAGAGAAAGACGTGCTCGGCACCCTTAGCTTTGGTGAGAGTCTGGTCGAGCCAAGAGAACTGCTCGGCACTCATTTTCTGAGCGTCGGGTTTTCCAAAAGTTTTCTCTCCAGTTTGAGGATTGCCTTCGTCAGAGTAGAGGATAATGAACCAAGACTTTTTGTGCTCAAAGGCATACCAGAGTGGTCCGAAGTGCATTTCATATGCAGCCTCCATTTCACCTTCGGGCTTTTTACTTTTGTCCTTACCCCGCCAGTAGATGTCATGGTTTCCGGCAACGGGAAACCATGGGCATGAGAGTTGGTTCATGATGGATTTATATTCCTTCATTTGGGTCATCCAGATTTCTTCGTTGCTGTAACCATTGATGAGATCACCAACGGTCATTACGAAATCGGGCTCGAGGAGGTTGGTGTCACGAACAGCGTCGGCGAGCACCGAAACGCCTTCAGGCGGCCCTCCAGTACGATCGCCATAAACGATAAAAGTGAAGGCATTTTCTTCGTTGGGAAGAGGTAGTTCGACGCTGCTTTTGCGTGAAGTGACAAAGCGGGCTGAAGTAGGTTTGACCGTTTCGTGCTTTTCTCCGTGACGATGATGATGGTGATTATGACCGATGTTGGGATTGATAGGGGGATCAGCAAGGGCCGAAGTGACCCAGAGAAAGAAGGAATAGAAGGAGATGAATTTCATGGAAACATGATACGGAATAGAGCCATGCAATCTTCCCTAATTTCGAAGCAGGTAGTTTACTGGCTGTCTGAGGGCACGAGAGAGGCTTAACTAGCCTATAACTAAGCGGGTCTGCTGAAATTACCACCCTATTTCGGAGGCACGATTCTCTCTATTTATCATTTTCGATGATTCGAATAACGCTCGGTCACTCTCGCCGGTAGGGAAGGGGAAAGGTATGGAGACATTTTAGTTACTCTTTCCAAAGGCTGCTGAGTGCGGGTTTCCATCATTTTAGTCTCAATGAGGGTGGAGGTCGGGCAGTTCTGCTTTTCGTATGAGTTGCAGTTTTGGCGATACTTTGGCAACAAGTGGCTGTGATTAGCGAATTGAGAGCGTGCTTGAGTCCTGAGAAGGTTTCAACGATGGCGGAAGTGCTTGAGGAGCATGGGACGGACCGATGGAATTTTTCGTATCTACCAGAGGTGGTCGTGTTTGCGGAATGTCGGGATGATGTGGTGACGGTTATGAAGTTTGCAAATGAGCGAGGAATCCCGGTTACAACTCGTGGCGCGGGAGTTGGTTACGTTGGTGGGTGTGTGCCGGTGGAGGGTGGAATTGCCCTGTCGGTGGCGAGAATGAAGTCAGTGGTGGAAATTATGCCGGAGGATGGTGTAGTAGTGACGCAACCGGGGGTAATATTAAAAGATCTGCAAGATGCGGTGAGTGACCTTGGTTGGTACTATCCGCCGGATCCGGCCTCTTTGAATGAGTGCTCGATTGGTGGGAATTTGGCTACGAATGCAGGCGGCCCTCGTTGTTTGAAATATGGGGTAACGAAAAACTATGTTCTTGGACTGGAGGTGGTTTTGGCAAGTGGTGAGATCCTGCATATCGGAGGACGGTGTCATAAAAACAAGACGGGCTTTGATTTGTTGCATCTCTTTGTGGGAAGTGAAGGAATGCTTGGAGTGATCACCGAGGCGACGCTGCGTATTATTCCTCATCCGCAGACTCGCGCGATGCTTACTGCGACTTTTCCGGAGTTTGTCGATGCTGCTGCTGCGGTGCAGGCGCTTCTAAATGCAGGTCACCTTCCGTCTGCTCTTGAGATTACGGACGAGTTCACGCTAAAAGCCGCGCGAGCTTATTTGGGTGAGAACTCGTTACGTCCGGGTAAGGCACATTTGATTGTCGAGATTGATGGCCGAGCTAAGGCTGTTGCGAGTGAATTGAAAGAGTTGGAAGAGGTAATTAATAGAGTAGGAGCCCTATCGATCGAATTTCACGCTGATGAGGAGGCTTGCGAACAGGTTTGGCAATTACGCCGTGACTTTTCCTATTCCTTACGAGCAACAGGTTTGACGAAGCTGAATGAGGATATCGTCGTTCCACGTTCCAAATTAGTGGAATTGGCAGCTTTTGCGGCGGGGCTTGAAGAAAAGACCGGGATTCCGGTGGCCTGCTTTGGTCATGCGGGTGATGGCAATATTCATACAAACCTAATGGTGGAGGACTATGCTGATCCAGTGGTTCGGGAGAAAGCGGACGCCGCTTTGGATATTCTCTTTACTTGGGTGCTCGAAAATGGAGGGGTAATTACAGGGGAGCACGGAGTTGGATTGGCAAAAAAACCATGGATTAAGGATGCCCTCGGGGAGGTGGCTTATGCGACCCATCACACGGTCAAGAGTGCTCTTGATCCAAACGGGATTCTAAACCCCGGCAAATTCCTCGACTGATTTCGAGTTTATGATCTTTTGCGTTGAGGCTGGAGGACAAGTGGTGTTCCCTCTCCCTAAAGATGGCGAGTTGGAAAGAAAACCGGCTGCAGGTGGTACTCCAAGCTTCGAGAGAGGGAATTTGGGACTGGGACCTAGTGAAGGGAACCATCTATTATTCTCCGCGAATGTGTCGATTTATGGGGTATCGCAAGAGCGAGATGCCAAACTTTTTTCAAGACCGTGGAGAGCACATGGATGTGGCCTCGGTAGCTGCGGTGGATGAAGCTCTGCGTCGAGTATTGCAGGAGGGCGAGGATTTGTTTGCAGTAGAGCCTAGGGTGAAAACAAAAAGGGGTGACTGGAAGTCTTTCCGGGTTCGGGGGACGCCTGTTCGCGATGGCCTCGGCAAGGTGACGCGAATCGCCGGTAGCTTAATCGATATTTCAAAACGAAAAGAGGCAGAAAGACAATTGGCCGAGGAGAGACATCTCATCGAGACCCTATTGGATAACATTCCAATGAATGTTTACTTAAAAGATGAGGAGTCACGCTTTGTGATGGCTAATTTACCGACAGCCAGAAAAATGGGCTTGAGTTCAGTCAAGGATTTGATCGGTAAATCAGACGTTGATTTTTTCAGCGATGAACACGCAAGTAATGCGCGATTGGTTGAGAAGGAAATCATGGCTTCGGGTGGTGGAGTCGAGGATTTGACTGAGCATGAGAAGTGGAATGATCGCGAAGATACATGGGTTAAGAGTACGAAGCATGCGTGGATCGGTCATGATGGCAAGGTGCGGGGAACTTTTGGAGTAACAATTGATATTTCTGAGTTGATACGGACCCGAGAAGCCCAGGAAAAGGTGACCTCTCAACTTAATGCGCAAAACTATTTAATTGAAGAGGAGCGAGAAAGGCTGCGTCTTGTTATTGATAGTGTGCCTCTGCATGTTTATTTTAAGAATCGTGATCATGAATTTGTGATCGCGAATCAGGCGGTTGCAGAGTGGTTCGGATTTAGCTGTCCGGAAGAGCTTTATGATAAGTCGGATCGGGATATTTTTTCCGAAACACATTGGAGGAAAACTGAAGCCGATGAGAAACAAATCATGGAGTTGGGTGTGGCAGTTGCGGGGGAGATTGAGAAAGAGGTTTGGGGAGGGGAAAAAGAGACTTGGGTGATAACATCGAAGTATCCTTGGCGTGACAGTGAGGGAGAAGTTGTGGGGACTTTTGGGGTCTCAAGCGATATTTCGGATTTAATGCAGGCACAGTCTGATCTCCGGAAGCTGGCTGCAACCTACGAAAGGAAAAATGGTGAGATGGCCGAGGAATTAGAGCTAGCGCGGGAAGTGCAGCAGGCGCTTTTGCCTGACGAATTCCCGAAAATTTCAGGTGGTGGAGCGACCATGAATTTCTGCCGTCTTTATGAGCCGGCCCAACTGTTGACGGGTGAGTTTTTTGAGGTCCTGCCACTGGCACCGGATCGGGTTGGTTTTTTAATGGGTGAGGTTTTCGATAGAGGAGTTCGCTCAGCCTTAATTGTTTCGATGTTACGAGGTTTGATCGAGAAGGAAATTGCTTCTGCAGGAGACGCAGGGGAGTTTTTGACGGGGATTAACGTGGGACTGTCTCACTTATTGTTGAACTCGGGGCATGAGACTAAGGCAACAGCCTTTTATGGCTTGGTGGATTTAACTAAGGGAGAGATTCAGCTTTCGATCGCTGGACATGTGAATCCAATGGCGGTTTTTGATGACGGCGTTCGTCAGCTTGTGCCGCCGGCTTATGCTTGTGGGCCGGCTTTGGGCGTTGCCGAGAATAGTAGTTATGGAACAGTCTCGGCGCCACTGACTGGCCTAAGGAGGTTAATTTGTTTTACTGAGGGCTTCCAGAATACGAATAATGTCGAGGGCAAGGAGTTTGGCGTAACGCGGATGCTCGAAGAGGTTGAACGAGGCGGTGATTTGGATCGTGTGATGGAGAGACTTGCAGAGGCAGTAAAGGATTTTGGAGGGCATCAGGAATTTGAAAATGCAATTTGCTTGTTGGGATGGGAGATAACGAGATGAGTTTGGAAGAGGAGAGGCTTGATTTGGCTCTCAAGGCTTCGAATGAGGGGATTCTTGATTGGGATCTTCAGTCGGGAGAAATGTATTATTCCAATCGTTTACTCGGTTTTTTGGGGTATGGGCGTTTTGGGGCGCCAAACATTATAGAAGAACCGGAGAAACATGTGCATCCCGAAGATCGTGCACGGTTTACTCGTAAGCTGAACCGAGTCCTGCATCGGGGCGGGAAGTTGTTTGCAGATGAGGCAAGAATCCGTACAAACTCCGGTGATTGGAAATGGTTTAGGGTAAGGGCTTTGCCGTTGCGGAATGAAGAAGGGATCTTAATGCGCTTGGTAGGAAGCTTGATCGATATTTCCAAGCGACGCTTTGCCGAGAAGGCGCTGGCCGAGGAGCGTAAGATGATCGATCTTATTTTAGACCGGGTGCCCATTAATGTTTATTTTAAGGATAAGGATTCACGCTTCATGCGGGCAAACCGGTCAACTGCTCGACGTATGGGAGCTGGAACGATTGCAAATTTGATCGGGAAAACGGATCACGATTTCTTTGAAAAAGAACATGCCGATTTTTCGCGGGCACGAGAGCTCGAAATCATGAAGGAGGGAATTGGCCAAGAGGAAAAATTAGAGCATGAAATCTGGGGGGACGGACACGATTCTTGGAGTTTGGTGACCAAAAAAGTTTGGCGGGGATTGAATGGAGAGTTACTTGGGACTTTTGGTCTAACTCATGATGTAACCGAGTTAGTCGAGACTGAGCGGAACCTCGAGCAGATTGCGGAGAAGCTGAGGGTGGTTAACCAGGAGATCAGTGAGGAACGGCATCTTCTTAGGCTAGTAATTGATAATATCCCGGTGTTTGTTTACTTTAAAGACTTGGATTCAAACTTCGTTTTGGTGAACCAAAGGATGTCTGATCTTATTGGAGCCAAATCTCCGGATGAAGCGGTGGGAAAAAATGATAGTCACTTTTTTGGTAAGAAGCTGGTTCAAGAATCGATCCGGGATGAACGGAAAATCATGACTACCGGCAAACCGGTGGTGAAGAAGCTTGAGGAAATATCTTGGAAGGATGAACATATTTCCTGGGCGGTGTCTTCAAAGTATCCGTGGTATTTGCCGGATGGAACTTTGCGAGGAATCTTTGGAGTTTCTGCGGATGTGACTAAGTTGGTTGAAACCAAGCAACAGCTTGAAAAGATCGCGAAGATTTTGGGGCGTCAAAATGATGCTCTTGAAGAGCAGTTGGGTTTGGCGCGCGAGATTCAGCAGGCGGCTTTGCCTAGTGTTATTCCATCTATTTCGTGTCGTGAAAGTGGGGGCACTGCGGACTTCCATCATCGTCACCAGCCGGCTTCTCATCTTGCGGGAGACTTTTTTGAGGTGATTCCTCTAGGTGAAGGTAAGGCGGGGTTTTTTGTCTGTGATGTTATGGGGCACGGCGTGCGTTCAGCCCTGATTGTTTCCATGTTGCGCGGTTTGCTTGAAAAGCAGGGAGAGACTTTTGGGGATCAGCCAGGGGCGTTTTTGGAAGGGTTAAACGACGGTTTATCTCATTTGCTCGAGCGAACTAGTCAATTGATTTTTGCGACTGCAATTTATGGCTATGTGAACTTAGAACGTGGTGAGCTGAAAATCGCCTCAGCTGGTCATCCAACTCCGATTGTAAGTCGGAATGGAGTGATTGAAATTTTAGAATTGGGATCTGAGGCCCAAGGTCCCGGATTGGGCATGGTCCCGGAGTTTGAATTTTCGGAAATGTGTCTTTCTCTAGAATCTTTGGATGGAATTTGGATTTTCACCGATGGCCTCTTTGAGGTTTTGGATGGTGATGGACAGGAGTTTGGCGTCGCCAAAATATGTGAGGCGCTTCAGAGTGGGGATCGAAACATTGACGCGATCGACCGGGTCGTGAACGCTGCTGTTAATTTTGCAGCTGAAAAGGTTTTTGAGGATGATCTATGTGTTTTGGGGATTGATTTCGGGCGCCGGGCTTGAGATCGCTAACATCTGTGATATTTGGGCTACATCTTGAGTGAGAAAATTGCCATCCTAACCTCCGGCGGGGATGCTGCCGGGATGAATCCAGCGGTGAAATCGGCTGCCGATTATGCCGGCAAGAACGGGATGACTCCTTACTTGGTCGAATGGGGCTTAAGAGGTCTGATTGAGGGCTGGATCAAAGAGGCTACACCTGAGCGTCTTAGTGGCATGCTCTACCGGGGGGGCACTGCACTTGGATCCTCGAGATCGAAGCGATTTTTTAAATACGAATTTAGGAAGCAGGCTTTTGATAATTTGCAGAAGTTGGGGATTTCAAAACTCATCATCATTGGTGGTGATGGTTCCTTCAACGCGTTGAACCAATTCTACGTTGATTTTAATGTGCCGTTTGCGGGTATCCCCGCGACGATAGATAACGATATTTCGGGGACAGATTACTGCCTCGGGGTTGATACGGCGCTCAATATGATTCGCTCAAGTGTGGATAGTATTCGTGATACTGCTTCTTCTTTTTCAAGGGCGTTTGTAATAGAGACGATGGGCCGTGATTGTGGGTATCTTGCGATGGTAAGTGCACTCGCGAATGGCGCGGAAGTTTGTCTGGTTCCGGAGATCAAGTATGACCTCGATGCAGTTGGCGAACGATTGCGGAAAGAACGTGCGGCCGGGAAACGCTATGTTCTAGGAATTGTTGCGGAAGGAACTGGTATGGCCGAACCGCTGACTCGGTGGATGGGAGAGTTTTTGGATATGGATGCTCGTTTGACGGTTTTGGGGCACGTCCAGCGAGGTGGCTCCCCGACAGTTTATGATCGGATTATGGCATATAAGTTTGCAGTTGCTGCAGTCGATCACCTGCTAGCCGGCGAAACCAACCGGGTTGTGACCTTTAAGAATGGTCGATTTGGTAGTTCCTCAATCCATCAGATTTCTGACGTCAAGCATGAGTGTGAGGCAGGTTTGCTTGATTTGGTTCGCGGATTAAGTTGCTAGCGGACTACTCCTCGTTCTGAGTTTTCGATGAACGTGAGAAGCTCGCAAACTTTTTCGTTTTTTGTAACTACTGGATCGAGTGTCTTTAATGCTTCAGTGAGATTGGTATCCTTTTTTAGGAAGAGTTTTTTGTAAGTAGTTCGCAAAGCTCGGATGTCCTCATCACTAAAGCCACGTCTTTGAAGGCCAACTTGGTTGATCCCGCGGACGGTGGATGGGTTTCCGTCGACAATCGTGAATGGTGGGATGTCCTGCACGATTTTAGAGATTCCTCCAGTAATGGAATGGGCTCCGACTTTACAGAACTGATGGACGGCAGTCAGGCCAGAAATGATAGCGTAGTCAGCGACCTGAACATGACCGGCGAGGGTTCCGTTGTTGGAGAGAATAATTTTATTTCCGACCTGACAATCATGCGCGATGTGAGAGTAGGAGAGGCAAAGATTATCGGAGCCAATTCGAGTTGGGGTATTTTGTTCAGTTCCCCGGTGGACAGTCGTGTTTTCGCGAAAGACGTTGCGGTCTCCTACGATGAGCGCGGTGGGTTCGCCGGAATATTTGAGGTCTTGTGATTTGATGCCGATTGCAGCGAAGGGAAAAAATTCGTTTTCGTTGCCAATCTCACTGTTGCCGTGAATGACGACGTGCGAATGGAGCTTACATCGCTCGCCAAGAGTGACATTTGCTTCAATAACACAGTAGGGGCCTATTTCGGTTTCGGCTCCGATTTTTGCGTTGGGTGAGACAATAGCGGTGGGATGAATCATGCTGACTACTAGAGATCTGTAACCTCTTCGTCATTGAAAAGCGAGCGTCCTTCCACGCTGGCTTCGATCAGCTCCCATTGGCGGTCTACATTAAGTCGGAAACTGGCGAGGTGTGGATGTGGCCACTGGTCGGGCGCGATCATGGAAAGCGTATTTTCACCACGAATACGGTAAAGGTGATAGGTTTCGCCAACAATAGGTTCGAAATTGATATCGGCTTCATAGACGAGCTTATTCCAGTTAAAGTGCTCAATTGTGGCGATATATTCTTCACGCATTTGGACAAGCTTCTGCTGTAGCTCGCGCTCGACCTGGCTGATGCCACGTGATTTAAAGGTGGAAAGATCGTTGGGAACGATTTTAGGACTCAGAGTCGAGACCGGGTAGGGCATGAAAGCGCCTTGGTTGACAATAGTTTCGGTTGTGAGTTCTTCCATGGGTTATTACTAACATGGCAGAGGTCGGGAGATGGGCAAATGGGATTTTGCGATGAAGTCAAAGGCCCTCGGAGGACAGTCCTATTTGATCAGGAAAGTTGAAATGACTTATCAATGAAAAATATGAAGGAATGGTTGAGCTACGTTACGACTTAGATTCTAAACTATGAGTCTTAGCCATTAGGTTTAAGACCACAAAAAAGCGGGCCTCCGAAGAGGACCGCTTAGAATATAAATCGTGAAATTAAATTACCAGTTTACTGGATTCCAGTTGGAAGTTTTACAACAGGAGTGTCATTCCCGAAGAGCGAGTCACGGCCGGACTGGAAGAAACTTTCCCGTCCCTTGGATTTAGCAGATCCATCTTCGGCAATATCACCCGCAGAGGATGATCCGTCAACAAGACCTTGAACATACTTGTCGCCGTAAGGGCCACCGTCGAATCCAGGGTTGTCGCCACCGCTTTTAATTGGAGCAATCACAAGAGGAGTATAACTCTTGGTATCGGTGAGGGGAGCTTCGTCCTCAGCCATGATGTAGGCGAAGCTATTCTCACCACGAGCGAGCAACTTGTCTGGGCTTCCAATAATATTATCTCCTTCTTTGGCGCCAAGGACCCCAGGAGCAAAAAACGCTTTCTCAGTGTCAATAGTGTCGGTGGCAACCAACTGAGCGAGATAGGCATTCGCATCATTTCCTGGAGGAAGAATTTCGGTACCTTCGTCTTCAAGCAGTTCGCGAGTCGACTGGCAAGGGTAAGCTCCTCTGTCACTCTTGAAACTCAACAAGCCACCAACCACCGATTTGGCATTGGCGAGTGCTTTGGTGCGGTCACCGGCTTTTTGAGCCTTGAGGATGAGCGGAGTTGCGATTCCGGCGAGAACCGCGATGATCGCAATTACCACAAGCAGCTCCACCAGTGTGAAGCCCTTCATTTTCTGTGTGTTTTTCAGTTTCATTATAGTGTTTATAGTCTTGGAGACAACGCTCCGGTTTTTAAGTGTGGGAATCCCCGTGAAATTCTCCCTGCGGGAAGAGAATACTTCGCAGCCAAGTCGCGGCAAGATAAATCATCCGGCTCTATCGTTGTTTATTTGAAAGTTGCGGCCAAGCCCTCGAGATCCGCACCGCTGACTTTATCTGCGGCGATGATAGCTTCTTTTTGCAACTCAACTAATTTCGCGATACCTTTACGGGACAAGTCCAGCATCGCGGTCATTTGCTCGCTGGTGAAGACATCCTCCTCCCCACTGCCCTGTATTTCGACGTATTCGCCGCTCTCAGTCATGACGACATTAAAGTCGACGGCAGCATCGCGATCCTCGGGGTAGTTGAGGTCGAGGATTGCTTCGCCTTGATAAATCCCGGCACTCACGGCTGCGACAAGTTTTTTAAGAGGGAAATCTTTAAGCTTTCCTTGAGACACCAAACCATTGATCGCGATGGCGGTTGCGACACATCCCCCGGTTATCGAAGCGGTGCGCGTTCCTCCATCGGCTTGAAGGACATCGCAATCGATCCAAATAGTCCGTTTCCCGAGTTTTTTGAGATCAATTACGGCGCGGAGCGAGCGGCCGATGAGGCGTTGGATTTCCGAGGAACGCCCATCAAGCTTACCTCGATTGATATCGCGCTGTTTACGATCGTGGGTCGAGTAGGGGAGCATAGAATATTCAGCACTCACCCAGCCACCTTCGACGTTCTGAAACTTCATCCAGCGTGGAACGTTTTCTTCTACTGTGGCTGCGCAGATTACGCGGGTGTTGCCAAAGGAAACGAGCACCGAACCGGAAGCGTGTGGGGCAACGTTAGGGATGAAAGAAATCGGTCGGAGATCAGGAATAGCGCGTCCATCGAGTCGGTCCATACGCGGGATTAGTTTGCTCAAGGCTTGAAGGCAAGTCGATTTGATCCAACGGAAAGAAGTTTTAGTTATCTTAATTAATTTGGGCGATAAGGATCGTTTGGTGAAGATTCCTCTTGAAAAGTCTAAAAAAGCCTTGCCTGAGCGAAGATTTAGCCTATCTCAACCCTCCCATGGCAAGAAAATGCTGGATTGAGCGCAATAAGCGCAAAGCAAAGACTGTAGCAAAATACGCTGACCTTCGTCACCAGTTGAAGAAGGAGAAGGACTACGTCAGTTTGACAATGCTTCCTCGTGATGCGAGCCCGACCCGGCTTGTTAATCGTTGCGAGGTGACTGGCCGTCGCCGTGCTTTTCTTCGCCGTTTTCGCCTTTCTCGGATTACTTTCCGCGAAATGGCATCACATGGAATGATTCCTGGAGTGACAAAGTCCTCTTGGTAGTTTAGGATCCAGAGTCAGAATTTTTGGGGGTGCGGTTTTCTGGCTGGCACCCTTTTCTGGCTAACGACCATGCCAATTTACGAATATCAATCTGAAAACCCGGATGATCCGGAGTCGAGTTGTAGCGTCTGCGCAAAGGGATTCGAGTTGCAACGCCCGATTGGTCGGCAGGCGCTGGAACGGTGTCCACTCTGTTCCCGTCCCATCAGGAAGCTAGTTAGTAGAGTGAACACTAAAATTGCCACGAAGGAGTATTCTGACTCTGAGGCAAAATCTGCTGGATTCAATGTTCTTAAAAAGAACTGCGATGGTGGCTATGACAAAGTCTAGCGACTTACTATGATGATTGAATCGCTCTACACTTTGGCAAGCGCATCGGGAGAAGCCCCGATCGAGTATCCCACCTGGGCGGAAGCTGGGTGGTATCTTCTTGGGATCATTTTCTTTCTTCTTCTCAACGCCTTTTTCGTGGCGTCGGAATTCGCGATCGTCAAAGTTCGTCCAAGCCAGGTCGAGGGCGAGTTAGAGAAAAAACCCCGGCGTGCTGGGATTTCCAAGCGCGTGGTAAGCAATTTGGATGGCTATCTTTCGGCGAACCAGCTCGGAATTACTATTGCTTCTTTAGCGCTAGCTTTTCTGGGTGAACCCTTTATCGAAAAGCTGGTGGGCCCGAGTCTTTTGAAAACCGGGATGGGAGAGGAAGGGATTAAGATTATCACCTTTTTGACCGCGATGCTCTCGTTCACTTTCCTTCACGTCGTGATAGGAGAGCTTTTGCCAAAGTCGATTGCTATTCGTAAGTCGCTCGCAACCACTCTGATTATTGCTCGGCCACTTCACCTTTTCTACGCCGTTTTCCGCCCTTTTATTTATATCCTCAATGGAACGGCTAATTGGCTGCTCAAAAAGGTTTTTAAAATCGATCCAGTCTCAGAAGGCGAAGCCGTTCATAGTTCGGAAGAACTTGCTCTTCTTGTCGAGGAATCCGAGCGGCAGCAGGAGGTGACCGAGACTGAACGTGAGATTCTCATCAACGCTCTGGAATTGAATGATGTCACGGTGAAAGACGTCATGACTCCGCGCAGCGAGGTTGTAGTTCTGGATCTAGAGCTTAACTTCCAAAAGAATCTAGATCTCGCGATCGAGTCCAAGCACACCCGGTTTCCTCTGGTAACGGGGCATCTCGATGAGACTGAAGGTTTGATCCACATCAAAGATGTGGTGAGCTTACTCAAGAAAGAAGATCCAGATCTTATGGAAATTCGTCGTGAGCTTAAAATGGTGCCGTCGACGATGAGGCTAGATGATTTACTCCAATACTTCCTCAAGGAACGTGCTCAGTTGGCTTTGGTTGTTGATGAGTTTGGCGACGCGTCGGGACTGGTCTTTATGGATAATATCATGGCTGAGTTGGTCGGTGATATTCATGACGAATTTGATGAAGAAGAGGAGACGGATTTCCTCCGCATCAACCAAGAGGAGTTTGTCGTCGAGGGCGGCCTTAGCCTCAATGAGCTTTCAGATCACGAGCCTGCCATTGATTTGGAAAGCGGCGAAGTAAGCACGATCGGTGGATACATCGTGCAGCAACTGGGCCATTTGCCGGACCCTGGCGAAAAGATTGAGGTCGAAGGATTTGAAGCGATTGTGACCAGCACCGACGGCCGGCGGATTGAGCAATTGCGCTTCGTGAAACTTCCCGAGGAAGTCCAAGAAGATCAAGAAACTGAAGCGACCTAGGACGCGCTAATTTTCGTTGGCTATTTTGCAAGTTGCAGGTCTTTTAGAAAGAGAGTCTTTTCATGCTGCTGCCGATGACAATCCTTGATTCGGAGTAGATAGGATGGATGAACGGTTGCAATTACCTTAGCGGCGAGTCCAGTGCCGGTGATAATTCCGCGCTGTTGTGTGATCTTGAAATGAGTTCCAATCAGAGAGCGAGCTGCGGTGGATCCAAGGAGAATTAAAATGCGTGGCTTGATCTCCTTTATTTCTCCAATGAGCCATGGTTTACAACGGGAGATTTCATCAAGATTAGGGCTTTGGTGAAGTCGTTGCTTTCCGCGAGGGATAAACTTAAAATGCTTTACCGCATTGGTGAGATAGCACTCTTCTATTTCGATTCCGATTTTAGTAAGAAAATGATCAAGAAGTTTTCCAGCTGGGCCGACAAAGGGCCGACCGAGAAGGTCTTCCTGGTCGCCTGGTTGCTCGCCCACAATCATGATTTTGGCATCAGCTGGACCTTCTCCTAGGACAGTTCCGGTGGCGTTCTCGTGCAGTGGACAAGCTTGGCAACAAGTGGCTAACTCCCGAAGCCGACTGAGTGGTTGGCGGATATGTTCGTTTGGATTGAGGACGATATTTTCATCATGCGAAGTGAGGTTACGAAGATGTTTGAGGTATGGGTTCTTACCTCCGCTGGTGGCAGAGCGCAGGGTTTCTTTGTGCATTTCTTGCACACGATGACGGCTTTCGGAAATGAGTGATTCGATGAGGTTCGATTCCGGAAGGTTGTGCCAATACTTCTTTGGCATCTCGGCCTGCATCGCTTTCACCTTGAGGCGGGCGGGGTTGAAGATGCTTTTGTAATAGCCACGCCAAAGCTCATCGAGTTCCTCTTTTGGAACTTCGACCTTATCGACTCCCGGACCGAGTGTGAGGGTTTTGCCATCCCACGATGCGGAACCGGTTGGAGTGAAGATAGACCAGTCCATACTCGTGAAACGCTTTTGGAAAAACTGCGCAGTTAGCGGCATGATGCGGTGGTCAGGCTCGAACCAAGCCATGAATTGTTCGCGCTCGCTTTTCATGTCTTCGCCGGTTTTTTTGAAGCGGACGAAGGCGTGCATCTTATGAATGTCGCGCGAAATTTCCTTTCGCATGCGAAGGAGGCTCAAGATATCAGGGTCGGTCGTGATCTTTAAGAGGTGAGTTTCACCACCAAGCGTGAGGCGCCAAAGTGTTCGGTAAAGTAAAGCCCATTTCTGGTATGAGTTGTGGTAGGAAATGGTTTCAGCGAGCAAAAGAAACTCTTGGCTGACTGTCGGGGGTTGATTTTTTTTCGGCGGCGGAAGAGTGAATTCGGAGGGGAAAAGTCCATTTTGACCGGGCTCTTCCCAGATAACTTCGTTTGGTGAAACGCCCGCTAAAAGAAGCGTGCGAGCTTTGGCTCTCCAGTCTTCAAAGTGGTTTTCGGCAGTAAGAGTGAGCATTGTTTAATCGATGATATTTCCAAGGGGAGAACCTTGGTCAGAGGGAGTGAGAGTAAGTTCCATTTGCTCGGGAGGAGGGGAGAACTTGGCGCGAAGGTTTTCGTGGTCGAGCTCTCGGGTATTTGGAGTGTGGTCAGCGGTGATGATGAAGGGGAGGGCTTTCTTGAGTGAGACGCGGAGACGGAGGAGGTCTTGAATGCGAATTTTTCCATAACGTCGGATGCCGAGGATGCGGTTGGCATTACGAATGCCGAGTCCGGGGACGCGGTAAAGCATGAGCTTCTCGGCGCGATTGAGATCAACGGGAAAGAGCTGGCGATTACGAATAGCCCAGGAGAGCTTGGGGTCGAGATCAAGGTCAAGGTTGGGGAGGTCATCCGAGACAATTTCGGCGGCTTCAAAACCGTAAAAACGCATGAGCCAATCCGCTTGGTAAAGCCGGTGTTCGCGAATAAGAGGAGGAGGTTTGAGCGGAAGAATGGAAGAGGGCTCCGGGATCGGGCTGAAGGCGGAGTAGTAAACGCGGCGGAGACGATAGTTTGAATAGAGATCAGTAGAGCGTTTGAGAAAGGTTTGGTCGGTGGAGCTATCGGCACCTACGATAACTTGCGTACTTTGTCCGGTAGCGAAGCGGGATTCGGGTGCTTTGCGATTACGCGTTTCGCGGCGCACTTCTTTGGCATTCTCGACGCGGTGGCAAATCTTACCCATCGCAATTCGGGTGCGCTTCAGGGACTTTTCAGGTGCAAAAATCTTGAGGCTATCTTCGTCAGGGAGTTCAATATTGATGGAAATACGGTCAGAGAATTGACCGGCTTTTTCGATGAGTTCGATGGATGCTTCAGGAATCGTCTTGAGGTGAATGTAACCCCGAAAGTCGTGGTCCTCGCGGAGGGCACGGGCGACTTCGATGACCATTTCCATAGTGTAGTCGGCGCTGCGAATGATGCCGGAGGAGAGAAAGAGGCCCTCGATGTAGTTTCGCTTGTAGAAATCGAGGGTCAGCCTGACGACTTCCTCCGAGGTGAAAGTGGCGCGTTGGACGTTTGAGGAGCGCCGATTGATGCAATAATGGCAATCGTAAAGGCAACGATTGGTCAGAAGAACTTTGAGCAGCGATATGCAGCGACCATCGGGTGCATAGGAATGACAAATTCCGGCACCGCCGGTGGAGCCTACGCCTTTCCCAGTGGCTGAATTCTTACGCGTGGCTCCGGAGCTAGCACAGGAGGCGTCATATTTAGCTGCATCTGCCAGAATCTCGAGTTTCTTATGCAATTTCATCGTTCAAATGAACACTAGTATAAAATATTGAATGGTGAAATTCTTTTAATAATTGTTAGAGAATTTTCCAATGGTTTACAAAAGGGCCAGTCTCAAAAAGTGACTTTTAGATGGACTTTGTTTGTCTGATCCTTTCTCGGAATCTAACGTTAGAGTCCCAGTTGAAATCGTTTGCCGCCTCGGGCTCTGACTTTTAATCTCAGGAAATGGTGCAGCTTTTCACCTTACAAAAACGGCTGCGCGTTCTTGTTCCGTGAGTTCACTCCATTTTCCGACCGGGAGTTGACCCAGAGGAAAAGCGCCAATGCCTTCCCGAAGAAGGCGAAGGGTAGGGTGGCCAACGGCGGCAGTCATACGGCGCACTTGGCGGTTTTTTCCTTCTCGGAGTTCAAGGCGGAGCCAGGTGTCGACGATGCTTTTTCGATAGCGAACGGGAGGGTCACGATCGGGGATCGGCGGAGCCTGCTTGAGAAGTTTGGCTCGGCAGGGAAGACAGGTGTGACCTTTTATGACGATGCTCCCGCTCCGCAGCTTTTCAAGAGAAGCCGTCGTGGGTTCTCCTTCTACAAGGACGAGATAACGACGGCGGTGTTTGAAGCGAGGATTGAGTAGACGATCTTCTAGGCCTTTCTCATCAGTGAAAAGGAGCAGGCCTTCGGAGTCCATGTCAAGTCGTCCAAGAGGGAGACATCCCGGTGGAAAATCAAATTCTTTTAAGGTCCGCTGACCTTCGTCCCCCGGGTTGGAGTTGAATTGACTTAAGACACCGTAAGGTTTGTTGAAAGCGATGAGCATTAAATACTAGGGCCAGAGACAAAAACGCAGAGCTGCGGAGGTCAGTACCGTCCGGGAACTCTGCGTTTAAAACTCTAAGTCGATTATTAAACAAGCATGAGAGCTGGGTTCTCAAGGAGGCGCTTGATCTCGCCAAGGAATTTGGCACCGACTGCTCCGTCGACAACACGGTGGTCGCAACTGACTCCTAAGTTCATACGCAGGCCTGGAACGACTTCACCATCTTTTACAACAGGTTTTTCAATGATACCTCCCACGCTAAGAATAACTGCTTGCGGAGGATTGACGATGGCATCGAAGGATTCGACACCCCAAGCTCCGAGGTTGGATATTGTGACAGTGCCCCCGTCAAATTCGTTTGGAGCGAGTTTCTTGTCGCGAGCTCGAATCGCCATTTCCTTGATCTCTTTTGAAATGGCGAGAAGGGATTTCTGCTCAGCGTTTTTCACAACGGGAGTGACGAGACCGTCATCGACTGCGATGGCAACTGAAATGCCAACGCGAGCGAATTGGACGATGTGGTCACCATTGAAAGAAGCATTTGCTTCGGGAACCGCGACCGAGGCATTGATGAGAGCTTTTACGACAAAGTCGTTCACGGAATATTTGTTTCCATGACTGGCTTCGGATTGGGCATTGATTTGCTTGCGAAGAGCCATTAGCGGCGCAGCATCGACCTCGAGGTGAAGATAGAAGTGAGGGATGCTGACCTTAGAAGTAAGAAGTCTCTCAGCAATAATTTTACGCATGCTAGAGAGTTCGACGATTTGGTCTGTGCCTTCGGCGACTGGGGAAATAGCAACAGGAGCTGGAGTGGCTGCCGGAGCAGGAG
>DIHU01000198.1:0-1837 GCA_002420315.1 Akkermansiaceae bacterium UBA5688 | reverse complement strand
CCTTCGGACTCGGCGATCTTCTTTGCAAGCGGAGAGGCCTTGAGGCGTTCGCCATCGGCCGGAGTTGGGATGGAAGCTTTTGATTTATTAACGGTAGCTGCGGCTGATTCCAGCGCTTTGGCAGCAGCTGGCGGGGTGTTTACTGAAGCAGCGGGTGCGCTTTCCGCAGAAGGAGTTGGCGGATCTTCTGATTCCCCGTCTTCGAGCAGAATAGCGATAGCAGAACCAACGGGAGCCTTGCCACCCTCGGGAATAGAGATTTTAGAGAGGATTCCTTCATCAAAGGCTTCCATTTCCATGGTAGCCTTATCTGTTTCGATTTCTGCAATAATATCGCCGATTTCTACTTCCTCGCCCTCTTTTTTAAGCCAGCGAACCACAGTACCTTCGGTCATGGTGTCGGAGAGTTTGGGCATTTCAATATTGATCGGCATAGTCTTAGAAATTTGGGTATATAAAATTGGTCGCCTCCCGCGGCGCGGTGGAGAAATAGCAGACAGAGACGTTCTATTAAAAGACAATTTCGCGGATCTGCAAGAGGGCGAAGTGGCTTAGCCGACTGCTGAGAAATTCTTGCGGGCCAGTCTGCCCATCAAGTCTCGAACTTCGGCATATCCTTGGTCAGTCAGTCGAAAAGTTTTGTGGGCGTGAAGGTTTTCACCGGCCACGAATTCTATGACTCCCTTCTTTTCAAGATTTTCGACAGTGCTGGTGGTATTCGAGGGTTTTCGTCCGTAGCTGTCTAGTGTGACGTTGAGTGAGCGCGTGTCGAGGAGATCGACATTTTCGCGATGTTTGAAAAAGCTTCCGAGTAGCACGCACTCTGGTCCGTTGAGTTCAAGGCTGCCGTTGTCGAGAAAGCGCCGGACCTCACGGAGTTCATCTGATGTTTGTTGGTCTTGGCGGATGCCTATTTTCTCGGTGGCACCTTCCACAGCTTCCTTAGCTTCGATAATCTTCTGAACAATTTCACAAGCAGCTTTGGCTCCGTCTAATTCGAGAGACCAGACTAATTCTGCAACTTTTTTTAGGTCCGAAGAGTCGTCCATGGCTGAAAATTAGAAAAAATATTAGTAAAAAGCAAGTTGTTTCGCTTATCTAAAATAAAAAATCCCAGTAAGTTAGGTTAAAACTCTAAAAATCTGGACGAACGAGAGTTTTTTGATAGTTTTTGAGTGTCGATCTTGTTCGGCACAAAATCTCCAGACCTATGAAATCCAAGAGGCTTCCCCAGAACTCCTTTGAAACCAATCAATCCCTCGCAGAATTTACGACGAGAGGAGAATCTCTCTTTAGTCAGGAAAGTAAAAATGAGGTTGGTAAGGTTGAGGAAATTAGTAGTGTTTTAGCAAATTGCTTTCGAGAGTCTGACGAGAGTGACCTTAGGCTGAGCGACGAGTTTTCAAAGAAAACTATTACTTTTGTTATTACGCAGTGCCGTGAAATCTTACAATCAGCCAGCAAGGATTCTGGATGTTGGGCTGAGGTGAGAGAGTTTTTGGAGGAAAGGCTCTGGAAAATTAGTAGGTTGAAAGAAAATTTAGTAATGGCGGAGAGAAAATGCCAAATGGTTCGTGTGAAATTAGAGGAATTATCGAATCCACTGAATGGTGAGATGAATCAGAAGCGGGTGATGGCCTGTGGAATGCTCCTTGCAGAATCTGAAATGCATCGAGACCATTTTCGGGAGCGGGTTTTTATGATTATTGATCAATTTGTAGGACGAATTTTAGCAGGAACCCAGAAATCTCCAGGTGGAGACGTTCTCGAAATTCGTCTTCGCGGAGTCTTTGGATCGCTTTAATAGCGAAAGTCTCAGCGTATGAACGTGCCTCAT
>DIHU01000152.1:3714-3876 GCA_002420315.1 Akkermansiaceae bacterium UBA5688 | reverse complement strand
ATTCGATGAATGATACACGCTCACAGTAGCAGCAGCTTGATTGTAGGAAACGCTTACTCCAATTGTAGCACCTCCGGTCTCCCAGATTACACCATTAACGGCACTATCACCTGCGATGAAATCTATCAAGACTGCAAAGGTAGCATCCTTTGTATTAACCTG
>DIHU01000152.1:0-3341 GCA_002420315.1 Akkermansiaceae bacterium UBA5688 | reverse complement strand
ACAGTCTCGGAAGGAGCCCCCAGATCAGCTAGAGAACTCACACTCACGGTTTCCGATAAAGCAGCACCAGTGAAAATAGCACTTAGAGTAGCAGTTCCCAGACGGACTCCAGAAAGAACAGAAGAACAGAAATGCTTCATCTTGCGACTTTAACAAAATCACAGAGCCCAAAGCAATCTGTCTTTTAGACAATCATTAAGCGACGGATGCTCAGAACCGAAAAACTTTTCCCGCAAAGATAAACCTTGATCATGTCTGCATTAGGATTCGGCTATTGCAGGGTGGGCATACACTGTTTTTAATTCCCTCTCTTGACTCCCGATGCCTCGGCCAGACCTGATAACAAAGGGAAACGGTTTTCTATCCAAATTTCATGCCTTATGCGTTTTCTACTCTTCTTTGCTTACTTCACCTCTCTCGCCGCGAAACCGAACCTTCTCCTGATCACCGTCGATGATATGAATCGTGACTCGATCGGCTCCTATGGCTGTCCCATCGTGAACATCACTCCAAACATCGATCGACTTGCCTCTGAAGGGATTCGCTTCGACCGTGGCTACGTGAACGTCGCGATCTGCATGCCTTGTCGTGCCGTCCTGATGACCGGCCGCTACCCGCAAACCAACGGTGCACTTGGGTTCGACAAGATTAACCCCGAAGTGCCAAGCCTACCCGAAGCGCTTGAGAAAGCCGGCTATTACAACAGTCTGATCGGCAAGGAAATCCACGTGATACCCTCTCGTCACAAAGCCTTCCACCGAATCGACAAACAAAAGAATCTCGGCGGAGGCCGAAGTGCCAGTGCCTATGCCAAGGCCATCCGTGCTTCAATCGAAGAAGCCAATGACGCCGACAAACCATTCTTTATCATGGCCAACGCGGCTGACCCGCACCGTCCCTTTGCCGGGGCAAAAGGCGATTCCTTTAAAAAGATCCCGTTCCCACGAAAGATCGATCCAAAACAAGTTCCGGTGCCCGGCTTCCTTCCAGATCTTCCTGAAATTCGAACCGAATTGGCAACCTATTTTCAATCCGTCGCTCGTGCCGATCAGGTGGTTGGAGCAGTCCTCGATGAGTTGGAAAAAAGCGGCCAAGCCAACAACACCTTGGTCCTCTTCTTGAGCGATCACGGTATGCCTCTACCCTATGCGAAGACCAATTGCTACCTTGCTTCGAACATCACACCCTTCATCCTGCGCTGGCCCGGCCACATCATCCCCGGAGTGACCGATGAAAAGAATTTCGTCAGCACCATCGATGTCGCCCCGACCTTTCTCGCTGCCGCCGGTGTCGAGAACCTAGAAGGCGCCAACGGCCTTTCCCTTCTCCCTCTCATGAAGGGACTCAAACAAGCAAATCGCAATCAGGTATTTACCTTCCATGAGCGCCCCTACTCACGGAAGCACCTGCCAATGCGCGCCATCAATAATGGTGACTTCCTCTATATCTGGAACGGATGGTCAGACGGCAAGACACAATTCCGCAACGAGTCGATGAGCGGCCTCACGTTCAAGGCGATGAAGAATGCTAAAGACCCGAAGGTCCGTGCTCGCGCTGACTTCTATCTCCATCGCACTCGCGAGGAACTCTATGACCTACGAAAAGATCCCGATTGCCTAACGAACCTACTCGATAAACTGGGTGACAATCAATCGGGCAGAGTCAGCGCCATGACCAAGGCCCTGTGGCATTGGATGAAAGACGTCGATGATCCCGATTTGGAGCTTTTCCAAAATCAAGTCGAGCTAGCATTGGACTAATCCACTCTCAAACACAGCACCGGCTTCCCTCTCCAACAAAAGTAAATACTTACCAGTCTCTCATCTCGCGAGTGACTTGCCATTCCGGGACTTTCAAAAACAAGGAAATCGAGATCGACTTTCAGCTCAAATCGCCAATTGTCCGGCTCGCATGGTAGCCTCTCCCGCTCTAGATCTCGTCGTCCTCTTTGAAAATGAGGCCTGGCAGCAACCACTCTTTGATGTCCTCGACCAACGTGAGATTTCTTATGAAAAATATGATCTTAAATCTGCGGCCTTTGGCGGACACGATCTCCCAAAAGCACGACTCTATTTCAACCAAGCAAGCCCGAGTGCTTACGTCCGAGGCCGCCTGAGAGTTGTTCCTTTCACGCTAGCCTTACTCAAGAACCTTCAAATACAAGGAGCTAACGTCCTCAATGGCATCGATGTCTTTTCCTTTGAACTCTCAAAAAGCGCGCAAATTGCTAAGCTCAATGAACTTGGAATCGATCACCCCCGCTCTATCATTTTCAATGACGCTGAGGCCTTGGCAGCCCGGAATGACTTATCTTTCCCGGCAATGCTAAAACCAGAGCAAGGAGGCAGCGGCGCTCGCATGAATCAACTCGACTCCCTCGATGAACTTCGCGAATTACTCACCAAGAATCCTGGCCTTTGGGATCCCGATCAACTCTTGCTCTTACAGGAATATCTGCCTCATGATCCAAACTTTGGCATCGTCCGTATGGAATTTCTCGGAGAAGAACTTCTCTATGCGATGCGAGTCGTGACTCATGGCCGTTACAATCTTTGCCCTTCCGAAGCCTGTCATCCAGTCGAAGCCGAGGAAAAAGGCGCCTGCGCCATTCCCGACCCTCAGGAAGGTGACGCTAGACCGGTCGAATTTCATCCCTACCTCGATCTTCCAACTGAAGCTCTCGAAGCAGGGAAACGGATTATCAAAAGCGCTAAAATGGATGTTGCAGGAATCGAATATCTCGAAACGCCAGATGGTCGCCGTGTCTTCTATGACATCAACGCCAACTCCAATCTCCGTAAGCCCATCGGAGAAGCATTTGGTTTTGATCCATTCGAACGAGTTGCTGAATTTTTAGAACAAAAATTACAGCGCATAAGATAGGGCTATGAACTCTAGAGATTTTCATCTCTTTTTTGATTTAGGAGCGGTGCTTCGTAAAACCCTCGCTCAGAGGAGCAAATCTAGAGATAGGCCGCTTAAATAACCCCACGATTTTTAAGGTTATTAAGGCGCCGGACTGTATCAACAAGCCCATCAACCACCACCTCAATGTAGGTTCGCCCCATCGTGGTATCGACTCCGTGCCCGGCCACCAACTCACGAAGCTCAGCAAAAGCTTGGTCGTCATGGCGGAATAGCTCAACGAACGCGCTGGGAAGCTTTCCAGTTTCCGCATTGGCTCTAAGGAGCGCGCTCACCCACCCGTCGTCCGAAGAAAGGCACCCACGAGTTGTAGGCGCAGAACAATGAAATGGTCCAATCTGATCATGCTCCCCCATTTCAGAAATAATTTGTGTATTTTCAGCCATTGAGAGTCCCGAGTCTCCGCAGTGCGCGGC
>DIHU01000255.1 GCA_002420315.1 Akkermansiaceae bacterium UBA5688 | reverse complement strand
TCAAAAATCCACAATAATCACGAGATTCGAACTGATCTCTATAAGCACCTTATTCCCATCGAGAAACCTGCCAGAGGCGAGCAATACACCTTTCAGGTCGAGCTTGATAAATGCACGGGTTGCAAGGCGTGCCTCGTTGCCTGCCACACTCTTAATGGATTGGACGAAGATGAGGCATGGCGAGACGTTGGTCTTCTCGAGGGAGGCGACGATGCCCCCGGCTTCCAACAAACGGTAACCACTGCCTGCCACCACTGCCTTGAACCCGAATGTATGCACGGGTGCCCCGTCGGAGCATACGAAAAAGAACCGGACACTGGAATCGTTCGTCACCTCGATGACCAATGTATCGGCTGCGAATACTGTATTCTAAAGTGTCCCTACGATGCTCCCAAGTACTCACATAAACGCGGTATAGTTCGTAAATGTGATATGTGCCACCAACGCCTCACCGAAGGCGAGGCTCCCGCCTGTGTTCAAGCCTGTCCCACGGAAGCCATTTCAATCATCAAAATCAACACCGCCACGCTCCGTATCGAAAACAACTTCCTGCCGGGTGCACCAACGCCTGAAATCACACTCCCAACCACCCGCTACGTGGGTCGCGACGTCCCCGCAAGCATCAAAGCAGCCGATCAATCTCAGCTCACTCTCCAACCCGCCCACTGGCCACTCGCTTTCATGCTCGTGCTCACCCAAATGGGACTTGGCCTGAGCATCGCATCCCTCTTCACAAGTACAACACACGCCGTGATGGGAGCCCTGATTTTCAACGCAGGGATGGTAGCCGCTACCCTTCACCTCGGCCAACCTCTCAAAGCATGGCGCTTCTTCCTCGGTCTAAAAACTTCCTGGCTCTCGCGAGAAATCCTAGCTTTTTCCCTTCTCGCCCCCATTCCTCTCATTCTCGCAGCCTTACCCTTCCTTCCGGAATCCCCTCTTAAGGATCTCGTCAGCTTCGCCTCCAAAATTTCCCTTATCCCGCTCGCGGCCCTCGCCATCTTCACCAGTGCAATGATTTACCATGATACGGGACGCGTGCTTTGGAACCTCAAAACAAGTCTTTCCAACTTCCTCCTTACCGCAACCGCTGCCAGCATTCTTTTTATCTCTCCCAACATCTTTGTTATTATCATCCTCGCTTTAATTGCCCTCGAGATCACCTTCCTTCTCCCTGCAAAACAAACAAGCTGGTCACCGCATCAACATAGCGCCCGCCTTCGAATTCATCCCCTCGTCCATGTGACCTTTTTCCGTTTGTTAAGCGCCTTCCTCACCATCCCTGTCGCCTTTGTCTCCCCGTGGGCCACTCTCCCCATCCTTGTCATCAGCGAACTCTGTTCACGCCACCTCTTCTTCACCTCCGTTCAAGCCCCTAAAATGCCAGGCGATTTAAACTGAATTGCGCCCGCCCCTCAGCAGGAAATTGAATCAAATACTCCGGACAATCTTTCGATAGATTATGATTGCGCAATTTCATCAATTCAAAGGCGACTCATCACAGAAGAAGATATGGGTAAGGTGTCAATCCATGAACCGAATTCATTGTTTCTGGCGTACATAATGCATCCCTACCATCTGATGTTAGGGCTAAATTCTTTCCTCAAAAAAAAATCAGGACCTCTTACCTCCGAACTTTTATTGAGACCCAATGACTTCGGCCTAGGAAGACTACCTAAAAACCTAGAAACAACCGCAACTGCTAGTTCTATTTGCGGTTTTTGCTCCACCGGTTGTCAGCTCAAAATCCACTTCAAGGGAGGAAAGGCTATCGGTCTCACCCCCTCTCCCAACTATCCAGTCAACCTCGGGATGGCATGCCCCAAGGGATGGGAAGCTCTTTCTGTTCTCGATTCTCCAGATCGAGCGACTTCCCCCCTTCTGCGGGGAGAGGATATTTCATGGCAAGAAGCCGCCGAAAGTTTCACCACCGAATTTAAAAAGATACAGGAAAAGCACGGCAAGGAATCCGTGGCTTTTATATCCACCGGCCAAATCGCTACGGAGGAAATGGCATTCCTTGGTTCCTTTGCCAAATTCGGTATGGGAGTGAAACACGGTGATGGAAACACCCGCCAGTGTATGGCCACTTCGGTCGTCGCTTACAAACAAGCTTTCGGATTCGATGCACCACCCTACACCTACGCTGACCTTGAAGAGTCCGATGTCGTGCTTCTCATCGGATCAAACCTAGCAATTGCACACCCCATTCTTTACCAACGTCTCGCTCGTAATAAACGAAATCCCGAGATCATCGCAATCGATCCCCGTGCGACTGAAACTACCCAAATTGCCACCGACCACTTTGCGATCAAACCTAAGGGAGACCTTTATCTCCTTTACGCCCTCGCACACTGCCTCATTCGCGATGATTCGATAAATCATGATTTTCTGGAGAAACACACTGAAGGGTTCAAAGAATTTGCAAAGTTTGTGGCAGACTATTCACCCGATGTCACCCGAGAGAAAACGGGTATCGCAAGGCGTCGGGTCGAAGCCCTCGCCAAGCTCATCACAGATCCATCCAAGCGTGTCTCAATGTGGTGGACTATGGGGGTCAATCAATCGCACGAAGGAGTTCGAACCGCCCAAGCCATAATCAATCTCTGCCTCATGACTGGCAATATTGGAAAACCCGGCACTGGCCCTAACTCCATCACAGGTCAATGCAACGCGATGGGATCACGTCTTTTTTCGAACACCACGAACCTCCTCGGTGGTCATGATTTTGGAAACCCTGATCACCGAGCCAAAATCTCGAAAATTCTCGAAGTGCCTGAAGACAGCATACCAACTGAAGCTAGCTGGACTTATGATCAAATCATTAACGGTATCGAATCAGGCCACATCAAAGGCCTTTGGATTATCGCTACCAACCCCGCCCATAGCTGGATCAATCAGAGCCACTTCACGAAGCTACGCGAGAATCTAGAATTTCTCGTAGTACAAGACATGTATGCAAACACTGAAACTGCCAGAATTGCTGATCTCGTCCTTCCGGCAGCTTCGTGGGGTGAAAAAAACGGAACCTTCATTAATAGCGAACGCCGTATCGGAACGCTCAAGCAGGTTAAGAAAGCTCCCGGCAAGGCCCTCAGTGATTTTCGTATTTTCCAACTTCTCGCCCAAACTTGGGGTGTCGGGGATCTCTTTGAAAAGTGGACTGACCCCGAGAGCGTATTTGGTCTACTTCAAAAACTCTCCGCTGATCAAGCTTGTGATATTACCGGAATCAATGGCTACCAGGATCTTGACAAATCTGGCGGTATTCAATGGCCAAAAACCTCTGAATCATGCCAACAAGAACGACGACTTTTTGAAGATGGGAAATTCTACACACCTTCCGGTAAGGCGAAATTCCTTTTTGAACCGCCCACCCCTCTTCCCGAGCCGACCAGCAAAGAATACCCATTCACCTTGTTAACTGGAAGAGGTACAAGTGCACAGTGGCACACTCAGTCACGGACTCAAAATAGTAGCGTCCTTCGCAAGCTTTACCCAAGCGCTCTCCTTCTCGACATCAATCCGGACGATGCTGCCGTCCGTGGAATCCAAAATCATGTCGCACTAACTATCTCTTCAAGGCGGGCCTCAATTACGGCCTTCGCCCACGTCACCACTTCAATCAAACCTGGCG
>DIHU01000139.1:4753-5294 GCA_002420315.1 Akkermansiaceae bacterium UBA5688 | reverse complement strand
TTTTTTCGAGACTCCTTTCATCCCAGCTCCCACACCCGCGAACCATTCCTCCGCAGTTTGCTCCTGATGTTCTGGTTCGCGTTTAACATTGTCTTGAGAATCAGCTTTCGCTGAAGAGATTGCATCCTCTCCAGTGTGTTTTTCCTCAGGCATATTAACGTGGTTTCTTCGGGTTAAAGACGGACAATTGAAGATCTCCTAATCGGAAACTATTCTGCACGATGATCGTAGCGAAAACGAGGATAGAGAAACAAAAAAAGTCGAAAGTAAAATCTACCGCTTTGCGGTTCAGCAAAATCGAAATACAACCCAAGCAAACTTTGGATCCCT
Organism: Akkermansiaceae bacterium UBA5688; assembly: GCA_002420315.1. Classification (GTDB taxonomy): domain Bacteria; phylum Verrucomicrobiota; class Verrucomicrobiia; order Verrucomicrobiales; family Akkermansiaceae; genus SW10. Next base: position 4,964 of record DIHU01000139.1, on the reverse strand, counting down.
CTGAAGGGGTTTTCTTTGTTTCCTCAACTCTGAATAATTCCCCCTGATCCCAAACCACTTTTCCGCTTTAAAGTTTTCTCCCGCTCAGATAACACGCTAAGGATTTGTCTTTATGAAGCTAATCCAAGCCCTCCTTGCGCTCTTTTGCTGCGCCGGCATGACTTTAGCAATCGAATTGTCGGATCCAGCAATTTATGAAGTCCGAGCCTAT
>DIHU01000139.1:0-4382 GCA_002420315.1 Akkermansiaceae bacterium UBA5688 | reverse complement strand
TACACAAGGGGGTCATCAACAAAGCTGGTTTCAAGCTATCCCCCGATCAGATAAAAAGACTCACTAAGGCAATCGCAAAGCAACCTTTACCTGAAAGAATCCCGCCGCTTCCGGATTGCTACTGGCCTCATCACGGGTTCGTTTTCTATGATAAAGAAGGAAAAATTCTAGCACACGCTGAGGTTTGCCTTCAGTGTAACCGGCACCGGGGTTATAACATTTTAGAATTGAGCTTCTATTGGAATTTGCGGGATATTAGAAAGCTCATCGGGGACCTCAAACTTCCCATTTTCAAGGGTGATGAAAAATATACGCAACTTTATCTAAAGGCTAATGTGAAGAGGTAGAAGGATCTTTTACGCGAAAACAGCTGCGAAAGCCTTGAGAATTGAGTCATAAGTTGCCCTTAGCCTTGACCCTTACTTCACCCCTTCCCTTGCATGATTCAATGTTGCTGCTTCAATAGAATTGCGATTGTTGGATAAGGGGGCGGCTCATTCACTTAGACAGACAGGCCTCGTAAAGAAAAAAAGCCGACCGAGGTGCTAAGTTCAATATGAAAAATCGAAAAACTACTAATCACTGCTGGCTTTTTTAAGTGCTAAGGCGTGACCTGCTCCTCCAGAGACTGCTACTACATTGGTCAATCCAATTGGCACATCGCATTGTTTTTTTTCGTTTCGCCCCCAAGCGACGACCACCCCATCTTTCCTAACTGCGAAACTGTTAAAAAATCCAGCAGAAATCCCCACCACATCCGTCAAGCCTATTGGCACATCACATTGCTTCTCGTCGTTCTCACCCCACGCGACGACTGTCCCATCTTTCTTAAGTGCTAGGCTATGGCGTCCCCCTCCAGAAATCCCTACCACCTCCGTTAGGCCAACTGGAACATCACACTGTTTCTGTTCGTTCCTTCCCCAAGCGACGACTGTCCCATCTTTCTTGAGTGCTAGGCTATGACGTCCTCCTCCAGAAATACCCACCACACCCGTTAGACCAACTGGAACATCACATTGTTTCCATTTATTATCTCCCCAAGCGACGACTGTGTTGTCTTTCTTAAGTGCTAGACTGTGAGCCGATCCTCCAGAAATACCCACCACATCTGCTAAACCAGTTGGAACATCACATTGCTTTTCCTTATTATATCCCCAAGCGACGACTGTCCCATCTTTCCTAACCGCTAGGCTGTGAGAAAAAATTCCAGCAGAAATTCCAACGACGTTCTTTAAACCACTTGGAATATCGCATTGCTTCCATTCGTTGCGTCCCCAAGCGACGACTGTGCCGTCTTCTTTTAATGCTAAGTTGTGGCCTGACCCTCCCGAAATTTCCACCACCTTCGTTAATCTATTTGGAATGTCACATTGTTTCCCGTCGTTCTCACCCCACGCGATGAGCTCGCTCCTACTACCGTGTAGTAAGGTTCGGAGAGACCAAGATTTTCGGATAGATGCAAGTTCCAAAATCCTAGCATTTTGGGCAGCTTTGGCAGCATCTTGCCTAGCTTGTTTCGCAGCTTCGGCGGCATCTAGCCGTGCCTGTTTCACAGCTTCGCCAGCATCTAGCTGTGCCTGTTCCTCTATCATTACCGCCTTGATTGCGCTGTTTGCCTTTTCGTTTGCTTCCTGTATCCATTGCGCAGTCTCTGGATCAACCTCAGCACTAGACAAACTTGGGAGCTCTGCAGGTTCGCCTCCCACGGAAGCCAGGAGAGCGAAAACCTTCTCGACACTACGATACTCAGAATCGTTTGAGACAAGAAGCTGCGGGATCAAACCCTCTTTCGGTCTTTCAACCGGCATAATCCATAAATAAGTCTCAGTCTTCTCACCCACCGAGCGTTCTGCTTGGGCAATCACCCAGACCTTTGACATAAAAGAAATCTTAAATCGGCCATCAGCATCTGTTTTAACAACCGCAGGGGGTAGCTGAGAAAAAAGAAGCGCCGTCGAGAATTCCATTCCCTCTGACGGAGTAAAACGATTTTGAACCCCAGTTTTTTCAATGGCCGAAGTCGCTTCTTCTCTTAAAGTCTTCAAGACCGGAACTGTCAAATCAGGTTTCTCAAGAGCCATTAATTCTTTAACCAACTCTTCCCTCGCATTTTGATTTGCCTTTTGCTGAGCGCCCTCTTCCCGGAATACCATTATCTTCGGGACCAATTCAGCCGCAATTATTTCAAACTGATCATGGGGAACGACATGGATAGAAACTAATCCCATCTTAATGTTTTCGCGACTTTTCGTGACTGCGAATACTTGCCCTTCTAGTTCTACTTCTCTCTCTACTTCTAGTTCTGCCTCTGCCTCTGCCTCTGATTCGTCAGATCCACACCCACTGAGGAATAATAAGAACCATATTCCCAGGAAGATTTTCATACTACTCCAATACCGAGAATATTAATCAAAGTATAGGGCTAATCATTACCATAATAAAAACCCGCCCCCATTTACAGGGGACGGACTTTCACACATACAATAATACATCATTTCCAACTGATTCATTCTCAGTCTATTACACTTCAAAAGAGAATAATAAGACCGATTGGGAGAGACAGCCTCATCGTATAACGCGCACTAGAGATCTGATTTGTGTCACTTTTTATTAGGAGCAAAAGTCGTCTACAGGTCTCAGTCGTCTTCAATCCCCTAGTCTTTAGTTAGACAATTCTTACCGAACGCCAGCTAAGGACTAATGAAGATAAGATTCCGCGGCAAAACATCATGAGAAGGCCATAAATGGAGGTCATGAATTCTGCACATTAGCCCGTAATTAAGAATCGGTATATAAAGACCTCTTTGTTAGAAGAAACTGTTTCATAGACAGTAAACCGCTCCTCGGTGTGTCAGAGGGGCGGTTTCTTTTTGGCGACTCAGATACAGTTTGCCAAATCGTAGCATCCCAAATGTGAAAAACCGATTTACGTCAGCGTCTACGTATCATGGAGAAGACATAAATAGAGATCGTGAATTCTTCTCATGAGCGCAAAAGGTCAAAGTAGTTCTATAATCCTATGAATTCAGGATGCTACACCGAATTCAAAATGAAGCATACGAGTGTATTGCTGACTAAATCCGTCCCTTGCGTGAGACCCAAGGGGCGGATTTTTTTTGTTATCCAAACACAGCTCCTGATTGAGTCGGAGGAGAATACGGTCGCACCCCGACCGTAGAACTAACCAACGCCGGCAAATCCAAAAACGGTCGCAATGACAATCCCGCCTAGCCCACTGCTTCCTTGATTACCTTTAAAGTCTTGGCATGCGCCTCCTTCAGAAATTTCTTAGGCTCTCTTTTTCGATACTCCTCATTATACAATTCCAACGACACACACCCCTCATACCCAATCTCTAACAAGATTTGCAGCTCTTCTGCCAAGGGCAACTGTCCGTCTCCCGGGAGCACCCGCTCCCCATCACACCACGAATCCTTTTTTATCTGACCCTTCGGCGCATCTGAAAATTGATAAATTGCGATCGCATTCCCGCGCAACATACGCAGTGAATTTAACTCAGTCCCACCATGATAGTTATGATAGCTATCCGGAATAATTTTCGCATCCTTCCAACCCGACTTCATGCCCAACTTCACGGCATCCGCCACCGTTTTTAAATTACCTACCGCATTGAGAAAGATAATGCCCGTCTTCAACCCATAGTCCTTCAGTGCTATTTCGCTTATCCTTGCATAGCAGGTCGCTCCTGACTCTAGGTTAAAGTCATCCTTATACTTAAAGTCTGGGATACACTGAACATGCGCCGCCCCGATCGCCTTCACCATTCGCAACCGATTACGATGTTCATCAATCCTTTTTTCAAAATCCTCCTCACTGTTCGCTAACACTCCCCAGAGACCGATCACACTCGGCACAAACAAGCCAAGCTCTTTGATTCTCTCTCCGAGCTTTTCTAAAGACCCTCCTGCCTTCTCGTAAACCTCTAATTCTCGATCCCATGGCTCAATTGCATCAAATCCTGCTCCTGCCACCAATTCCACCTTCTCATCCAACGGTATCTCATTGGCCAAGGTCGCCGTATCTAAACAGATCGGCCACGGACTCATGCCCCCCTGCCATCCAATCTTTTTCGCTTTCGAGCCCTGCCCAGTTCCTGTGCCCACTGCTCCAACACCAACCATCGCCCCTATCCCAAAAAATGCTCTTCGCGTCCTTTTCATTCAGGAAATACACACGACATACTCCTCATCTTTCTCCCACTTTGATAAAAGCCTATTACTAGATCCAGCTCGCTTATTTCAAACAGCTTTATTGGGGAACTCATGGTTCATCTTTTGGAGGCTTCGATTCCGACGGTGGCAAAAGATGCTAAAAGATAGAAAATTTAAAACCTCTAGCAGTAAAGCCATCACGCTGACAGC
>DIHU01000224.1:42623-43607 GCA_002420315.1 Akkermansiaceae bacterium UBA5688 | reverse complement strand
ACCCTCAAACCGCTATCTCCTGGCTCAACGATTCTGAAAACTCGATGGTAAAACTCCCATTTATGGGCCAAATTCTAGCTGGATCAATTGCCAAGGAATGGGTCCGCCGTGATCCGGACGCCGCTCTACAGTGGGCCCGCGAACTTCCTGATAGTCAGAAGGCCGGAGCATTTTCTGGAGTTCTGGGAAGCCTCGCCACTACCGACCCAGCGAAAGCAGCCACCCTCGCGATGGAGCTTAGCCCTGGTGGAAGCCGAGAACACATTGTCGGCGAGATCGCTGAAAGCTGGGCACGTCTTTCTCCCAACGAAGCACTTGCTTGGGCCTCGACTCTCACCGGAAAAGACCGCGAAAGAGCCCTCCGAAGCAGCCTTGATCAGTGGGCACGCAGCGAGAGTAAAAACGCTGCTGCTTTCGTAGGATCACTTGACGCCGGCGAGCGGGGCCCTCTTCTGCAATCAGTATCAGGCCCCTGGTCCCAACAAGAACCCGCTGAGGCAGCCGAGTGGGTGATGAGTCAAACCTCGGAGCCAGAATCTCGAGACGCTGCCGGGAAGGCTCTCGGAGATGTGCTTTGGCAGTGGACCACCCAAGACCCTGAGTCAGCGGGGAATTGGCTCAATTCACAAGAAAAAGGCCCTGCCCTTGATGGGGCGATTACAGGATTAGCGCGCGCCGCTTTCGAAGAAGATCCAGCCGCCTCACTTTCGTGGGCTACCCAGATTACCGACGAAGGGCTCCGGGGAATTTCGCTCGCGATTGGGATCGGAGCATGGATGGAACGTGACCCCGATGCGGCAAGCGGATGGGCCGCGGAAAACGATATTCCCCTGCCAAAAAAAGACGAGGAGTAAGACCATCTTGGTATCGATCACACAGGTCTCTTAATTCCCTTTGATTATCCACCTGCGGAGCCCCCCAAATTTCTGTTTTCAGATCTCTTTGCAACCCAACTAGATCAAGCCCGTCTTCTACAAAAGCTAA
>DIHU01000224.1:30662-42211 GCA_002420315.1 Akkermansiaceae bacterium UBA5688 | reverse complement strand
ATTTACAACCAGAAGATCGATCTGGCCCCACTACTTTTTTCGACCTTTGCTTCGATCCTCAGCCCCTTGGCACGAATTGAATTTTTTACTGAAGACTCCGCCGGGCCGCTTGATACGAAAACCTCGTTTCAGAACGAGACTCTCTGCCTACTCGTAAATAATCTGGGATCCAAAATATGATCTGTTTAAAAAATAGGTGTTGGTTCATTTTCTACAAAGAATAGCTCGAATCCTCTAGTGAACAGCCTTGAGGGGATATCATGAATTGGATTACGTGATTGTAACCCGCCTTTGAGAATTATAACCTTGGCCTTTCGGCTGCTCAACAGCCTCTCTTCACCGCAACACATCTTCTAAGGTATGCTAACTGTCATCTCCTTCATTCTCTTCACTGCCTTCGCAGCTATCCTGACTTGGCGTATTACCCGCAAAGACGAAAATAGCAGCTCCGAAGGCTTCTTTTTAGGAGGCCGCAGTCTCACTTTTCCTATTATCGCGGGTTCGCTACTTCTCACAAATCTCTCCACCGAACAAATGGTGGGGCTAAACGGATCGGCATTTAAGAATGGATTTAGCGTAATGGCTTGGGAGGTTGTCTCCGTTATCGCCCTCGTTCTAATGGCCGTTTTCTTCCTTCCCAAGTTCCTTCGCGCTGGGATTACGACCGTCCCACAATTCCTTGAAAAACGATTCGACAAGGGAACACAAACCTTGGCAAACACCATTTTTCTTGCGGCCTACGCACTTCTCCTCATTCCCATCATTCTCTACAGCGGAGCAAAAGGACTTATCAATATCATGGACCTGAAAACCATGACCGCGATCGAAAGCGACTACCTGATCCTTCAAATCACGTGTGTTGGAATTGGCATCGCAGGTATGGTCTACGCTCGCCTTGGCGGCTTGCGTACTCTCGCTGTTCTCGACACCATCAACGGAATTGGCCTTCTCGTCGGAGGATTCATGATCGCTTGGTTTGCCCTTCGGCACCTCGGTGGTGATGGAGGCGTTTCCAGTGGCTGGCAGACTCTCAGAGAGGTCCACCCCGAACGCCTAGACTCCACTGGAGAGTCAGGCTCAGAAGTCCCTTTCGCTACTCTTTTTACTGGAGTCGCGCTTCTCAACCTCTTCTACTGGTGCACTAACCAGCAAATTATCCAACGAACCTTCGGAGCCAGTTCACTTGCCGAGGGGCAAAAGGGAGTGCTTCTCACAGCCGGGCTCAAACTCCTTGGGCCAGTTTACCTAGTTCTTCCAGGCATCATAGCCTACCACCTCTATTTCGGACAGGATGTTAACAATGACGACGCCTACGGTAAACTTGTCGCCGACGTCCTTCCACCCCACCTTACCGGTTTCTTCGCTGCCGTCATGGTTGGAGCGATCTTGAGCTCCTTTAATGCGGCGCTCAACTCCACCTCCGCCCTCTTTTCTATCGGCCTTTACAAACACAAGATCAATCCGGTCGCCAGCGATGAAAAAACCGTCAAAACAGCCAAGCTCTTCGTCACCGTTATCGCAATCGCCGCAATGCTTGGAGCTCCTCTTCTCTCGAAGACTGGAAGCCTTTTCAGCTATCTCCAGACGATGAATGCCATCTACTTTATACCGATCTTTGCAGTCGTTGTAATGGGCATGCTCAATCGTCGCGTTCCTTCGAAAGCAGCTCTTGCCAGCATGGTAGTTGGTCTAGTCATCCTCATCTCAACCCTCATCATTTACCCAGCAATCAATGAAGGAGAAAGCTTCGAAAAAGTCACAGGCTTTAGTAACTTCCACCTGATGGGCATAACTTTTGCAATCCTCGTAGGAATAATGTTTATCGCTTCTCTTTTAGCCCCCCGTGCCGAAGCTTGGACGATGAAAACAAATACCCCAATCGATATGACCCCTTGGAAAGGTGTCCCCATCGCGAGCGGAGTTCTTATCACCCTAGTTCTCATCATCTATATATCTTTCCATCGATAAGGTGTTTTCGGCATCTTTTAAAAGCCCCGCCACTTGGTGTGCGGGGCTTTTTCTTACCCCTGCCTTGCCCGCATCCCCTTGAGCCGCTAAAGAGCTAGCTATAGTAAATGCTTGAAACAAACATGACTGTCTCCGAACTCGCTTTAAGGGCGAAGAAGGAGTTGGCATCCAACTTCGGAGTTGAAAGCACCTTGGTCGCCGTAGCTCCTGGGCGGGTCAACTTGATCGGTGAACACATCGACTACTGCGATGGATTTGTTCTTCCCCTTGCGATTGAGCGTTATGTCGGGATCGCTGCTCGGCCCAACGACTCCCAAACCGCCCGGGTTACTAGCACTGGAGAGTCCACAATTGAAATCGATCTTTCTAGAGCGCAAGAGATTGCCGATCCTAAATGGTCCAACTATCTCCGGGGAGTTATTCGCGGATTTCAGGACCTCGAATACAAACTTCCTGGATTCGATGCCTCCATTGTCTCCTCTGTCCCCCTCGGGGCTGGTCTATCCTCATCAGCCGCCCTTGAGTGTGCCTTTGCCACACTACTCGAAGACCTTGTCGACACCGTCCTCTCCAAAGCAACTAAAGCCTTCCTCGCCCAAAAAGCAGAACATGACTTCGCTGGTGTGCCTTGCGGGATTATGGATCAATTCGCCTCCACTTTCGGCATGGAGGATCAACTCATTCTCATCGATTGCCGCACTAGCGAGCCCGAAATGGTGCCTTTTTCAGATCCTTCTATTTCCATCATCGTCGCTAATACCAAAGTTTCCCACGACCTATCTGACGGAGGTTACAGAACACGCCGTAAGGAAACAGAAGAGGGACTTGCCCTCGCAGGAAAAGAAAGTTGGCGAGACGTCACCATGGAAGATGTTTATGCTGCACAGGAGAAAATGGGCGATCGTATTTTCAGACGCTCCCGACATGTCGTCACCGAAATCGCCCGTACTGCCCAAGTAGTTGAGGCGTTCAAATCCGGCGACTTCTCAAACATCGGCTCCCTTATGGAAGGCTCGCATTTATCACTTCGCGATGACTTTGAAGTTTCCTGTGATGAACTCGATCTCATGGTTGCCCTCGCCAAAGAAATCGGCTTTGAAGATGGCGTGCTCGGCGCCCGAATGACGGGAGGAGGCTTTGGCGGCTCTACTATCACGCTCTGCTGCTCCATCAATGCCGAAGCAATCGCGAGACAAATGCACGACCGCTATCTAGCCCAAACTGGCATCGAGCCACTCCTTTTCATCACCCGCCCCGCCGCGGGTGCTCACCTGGCATAGCAGAAGCACACCCGACTGAGGCTCCACTGCTTTACGCGGACCACCCGTTAAACTAAGGCTTTAGCAAAACTTTTAAAAGCCCCTCTTTCCCATCCCTCGAACGCTGAAAATAGTCCCCACCTTCATCGAGCGGAGCCACTGCCGAGATTAAGGGCTTAACCTTAATTTCTCCACTCGCAATTGCCTCTAAGGCCTCCTTTGTTTCACCTGCCGCTGCACATGATCCCAGCAAGGAAATTTCGCGTGTCACCACCCACTGTAAGGCCAGCGGCACCTCTGCCACAACGTTTCCAACCAGGCCAACCCGGCCACCTTTGCGAACCGATTTCACCGCCTTTTCCAAAGTCGGAGCTGCTCCCACTACTTCCATCGCGATATCAAACTCGTCCCCAGAATCTTCATCCGGAGTATACGCCCCTGTTGCACCAAGCTTCAAAGCCAGATCCAATCTTTTCCGGTCCGTATCAACTGCAACCACCTCGCCAGCGCCTGCACGCTTTAGAGCCTGAATCACCAACAGGCCAATTAAACCAGATCCAACTACAAGAGTTCTCTCACCTTTCTTAACCTGCACCAAATTCACCGCATGTAGGGCCACTGCCAGCGGCTCGGTAAAAGCAGCTTCTTCAAATCCCAAACCTTCCGGTATACGCTCTAAAATCAGTGATGGGACAACTACCCACTCCGCGAAGGCTCCATCACGCTTAAACTCCTGACAAGATACTCCCATCACTTGGCGGTGATGACACAGATTCGTTTCACCTCGCTTACAGTGCTCACACTTTCCACAATACACCATTGAATCAAACGACACTCGGTCGCCCTCATTCCAGCCAGATACCTCGGCTCCGACCTCTTCAATCACCCCACTCGCTTCATGCCCCATGATCATCGGAGGAATACGGCGGCCACTACTATTATCCATCCCGTGAACATCACTTCCACAAATTCCACAGCAAGCCACTTTGATTAGGACCTCGCCAGCCTGGGGCACAGGTTTCTGCTTCTCGGAGATGACAAACTCTGACGGGGCAACAAGCTCAAGGACTTTCATACGCGCATCATGCTGATCACTTCATCGGCAAGCAAATCTTTACGACAGGTTCTTCCCAATTCTCATCTTCGTAAATCTCAAAAGGCGGGAACCGCTTAGACTGCCTAAATATCTTCGCTCGCCCATGCATTCTTCCTGCCGACCAGCCATTACTCAAATGAGAATACGGGCCTCGATGCCGCAATGCGTAGACCTCCATCCCAGGCACATTAATCAGCTCCATCCCATCTGGAATGACTCCTGGAGTTTTATCCAACCTCACCCCAATGAAGTACGCTACCTCCTTCCTCACCAAATCCCATTTGTAATAGACACTGAATACCTGCCCTTCCGGATAGTAATCCTTCACCTCCTTATAACTGGTCTCGATATCTTGCTCAAACCCATTCATGCTCCCTGAGCGCTTGATTCCAACACCCACGAAACTGGGACTCGGCTCCCGTCCCAAAAATTCGAGATGAGACGGCACCGAGCCAGTCTCAATCAAATTCTTCAACATTAAGAATCCACGATCATAATCTACTTCAAGGTAGGCTTGTATCGATTTTTTCTTCCAAAACAGAAAAAATGACAGCGAATGTTCCAGCGTCCAAGTCACCTCAGTGGCATCGCCTTTGACTGCCAACGAGATATGAATCCTCGCTTGCGATTTCCATGGCTTCACAAAACTTAAATCATAGGTAATCGACTCGTTCGCTTCGTCCCGGACCAAATCCATTCGCCCGGAACCGCTAATCGCCCCTTCCCAAGAATAATAATCATTTTGGACGTCCAACTTAAAATCAGGATCAGCAATTAACCATGGTGACCAATCCGGACACGAATGAATATCTCGCAACATTTCAAAAACCTTCTCAATCGGACTCGCTATTACCTGAGTTCTTGAAATGGGGATTTTTGGCATGCCAGTCCCTAACATGAAAATTGTTTTGAGGCACACTTTCAGTTGCGTTTTCCAAAATCAGGTTTCCTTTGCCTCTAATGCACAAACTTCTAATTTTCCTTTTTTTGACAGCCACTCCGGTTTGCATCGCACAAGACACAGGGATCGAAAAGCCCTCTTACCAGTCCGAAGCACCTCTTCCCGAAGGTTGGCCAGCTCCGGGGCCCTACGATCAAGTCTCCGAAAAAACATATCCCAAATACCGGGCCGCCGTAACCACGGGAGGTAGTGGAATGTCCTTTTGGACGCTCTTCAGCCACATCAAGAAAAAAGAAATTCCCATGACCGCCCCGGTCGAAATGAAGATGGAGAACAAGGGCGAAAAAATGGAAAAAGTTGATATGGCTTTCCTCTACCAGAACACCAATGTCGGAACGACGGGTCCAGATGGTAAGAAAGTTCAAGTCAAGGACGTCGAAACCTCAAAAGTATTAAGCTACACGTGGATGGGAGCTGACTCGAAAGCAAAAATCAGCGAGGCCAAGGAAGCTCTAGATTTAGAGCTCGAAAAGCGAGGCCTTAAGGCTCAATCCTTCCGGATGCTCGGCTACAATGGCCCCGGGACTCCTCGCAGTAAACACACCTACGAACTTCAAGTCATCCTGACCTCCAAATGATCGCTTTCTTACGATTTAAGGAACGCCCAAAGATCGCTCATCGATTGTAAGTCGATCACTGCCTCGAGTCCCTCTGGCATAAGAGACCGCCCCGAGCTTATAATCGATTTTATGTTTTTACGAAGGATCTCGCTTTCAACTCCACCGGCTCTCCCTAAAGTTAGACTTGAAGCTGATTCACGCACGATTCGACCTGACACTGTTTGACCATTTTTTAGAGTTACAAAATACAGTTCGAAATTAGCTAAGATTTCCCGATTTGGATCGAGAATTTGAATCAGAGCTGATTCGTAGTCCCGGTTTTTAACCGTGGCGACGTCAGGCCCTATCGCATAGCCCTCCTCACCATGGCGATGGCAAGCGACACAGTTCTTTCGAAAAATCTCCAAGCCCTTATTAGCATCACCCGCAAGCTTGAGTGCGGCTTTATATTTTTGGACGATTTTGTCGCGGGGAGTCTTCTTGGCTGAGAACAATTTCTTTGCCAGCTTTTGTATCGTCGGGTTGGGATGTTTCAAAAGGCGCTTTTGTTGGGCTTGTGAAATTTGATGGGTTAAGGTTTTCTTTTTCTCAATCGACACAAGAAGGTCCTCAACCCAGGCGTCGCGCCGCAGGAGGACTTCTGTGGCTTCAGACCGGACGGAAGGAGAAAGCTCTAGCAGCTGGTCAATCAATTTACCCGCCGAAGACCTCCTTCCGAATTCAGCAATCTCAGCAAGAGCCGCCTGTTGAACTTCTACGGTTCGTGAAGGAACCAGAAGTTGGTGAAGATCGCTAAGGAACTGGTCGTCCGCTTGTCCCAGAATTTTCACCGCCTCAATTTGCTTTCCTGACGAAACACCATCTCTTTTCAAAACCATTCGCGCTTCTTCCACTAAACCCACCATCACCTCAGCTGCTTTTGGATAATCACTCAAGTTGGCACCCGAGCTCTTCAATCCCTCCCCTAACTTCGACATCACCGCCGCAACTGGAAAATTAGACGAAGTTTTTTCCAAAATTCTTAATAAAGCCACCACTTCACTTTTTTCATGACGAGCCCCAATCACAAACGCAAGCGGCTCAAAAAGAGAGCTCTGATGGGTCTGATTTTTAAGTTCCCAAAAAACATCGAAGGCCGTCTCAGGCCGCGCGCTCAGTACTGCAAAACGTATCCATTTATTGGCTGCATCTCGGATCGACATCTTCGCGAGCGCCGATGCAACCTCTGCACCACCTAAATCTCCCAGTGCCAGAGCAGATTGAAATCTCACCCGAACATTCCCATCAATCGCTAGCTCAAACAACCTCCCTCGCAAGTTTGTGAACTCTTCCCGATAGAGCTTAAGGCCATGCTCTCTCAACCCAGCCGAAATATCTGAGAGAGCAAGATTAAGATCACTCTCTTCAAGCTCGCCCAAACCAGCAATGGCATAGAGAGCATGAAGTCTTGCCACGTCCCAATCGCTTTCACGAAGCAAGGCCCGCAATCCCGGCAAAGCATCCGTCCCACCCCTTTCAACGATCAACCGCCCTGCTGTATCACGCCACCATCCATTTCGGTTTTCCAAAGTCGTTATCAGCTCAGGTAATGTGACCTCACCCAAGCGGGGAGGAGGAGGAGGCTCAAATCCTTTTGGCGCCAATCGGTAAATCCGACCGAATTCCCTCCCCGAGCGAAAATCAACCATCTCAAAAATCTCTTCCACCATCGAGTCTGGAGTCTCGATTGTTTCGCGATACATATCCACTACATGCAGCGTCCCGTCAGGCGCATTCACCAAATTCGCGGGCCTAAACCAATTGTCCTCCGACCGTAAAAACTCGCTCTTGAGCTCTGTCCGCTCGCTCGTAAAAGTCATTCCCTGTGGAGCCAAACTCCGCCGATGAATCAGATTTCCCTGAACGTCACCAACAAACAAGTTCCCCCGAAACTCTTTAGGATAAACCGCTCCCCGATAGATCTGTAATCCTGAGCAGCCACTGAAAACGTCGTGAGATACCGAAGGGGCCGGATAGCTCCGGTTTTCCGCAAGCCGAAGCTTTGTTCGGGCCAATCGCCAATCCTCAATTCGACTCGCACGATAAATAGTAGGATCTTTCCACAAATCGACCTTAGCTGAAGGAACCGGGAGAAAAGGATTCCTCTTAGAACTTTCCGAGGAAAGGACCACATTTACGGCCGGTTTAGAATTTTGGCTCAGAAACCGATTTCCCCAGTCATCTATGGCATTACCAAACTGCTCGGAGCCCGGAATCGCCTCAAACTTACGAGTCTTCGGATGAAATCGGAAGTCCCTCCCCCTGACCGAAACAGTTTTCTCCTCAGGCCTCAGGAGACTTTTGATTTCCCCACCACTGTTCGATCCCGCTCCGTATATCCAATGATCCAGACCCCAAATCAAATTGTTCGCGGTTCCCTCGTCATTTCTAAAACCGAACCCTGTGAAAACCTTCTCCCGATGATCAGCCCGTCCATCTCCATTGGTATCTTTTAAATACCAAAGATCTGGTGCCGCAACGACATAAATACCACCATCCCAGCAACAAATTCCGGTCGGCCACTCCAGCCCTTGCGCGAAAATTTCACTTGTCTCATAATGCCCGTCGCCGTTCTCGTCTTTGAGCAAACGGATGCAGCCATCCGGTTCATCACTCTTACCATGGTGAGACGGGAACTTGAGATACTCTGCGACATACATTAGTCCGTTTTCATCGTAACTCAATACGATGGGCTCGTGTATTTGTGGCTCGCTAGCCACCAATTGCATTTCAAAACTAGGAAGAGTTTGGAAACCTGCCATCGCCTCTTTGGGAGACTTCGGGCCTGCCTGTCCCTGCTTTTTCCCAGGCTTCACTGACAGCAACTTTTTCATCGCTGAGGTAAGAATTTTTTCCGAGCCTGGACCCACGGCACTGGCTGATGGACTGGTCTCATACCCACCTTCCTTGTAGCCAATCTCGGTCCCGATATAGCCCGTGCCATATTCACCATACGCCGCCATCGCGACCTTAAGGTCAGGACGCATTGCCTTTGCCTTGAGTTGATACTCCACAAATAACTCGCCCGGCATATGCAGAACCCGGGAATCCCCAACAGACAGACATGAAACATCAATTTGGTTTCCAGCCTTATGACGAAGCATGAAAGCCGCCTGATCCACGTTTGCAAAATACCCACGTCCCGGCTCATTTTTAAGGGCCTCCATAACTTTTTCTTCATCATTAAGGTGATTGGCCAGAGGGAGCCGCACTTTCTCAACCTCAAAGAGAATTCCATCCGGACCAACCTCCCACTTCTTCGTCGCATTCCAGGCCTTAAGCATCGCCTCGGCCATTCGATTTGCCAGAATCATGCGGTTCTCCTTATTCCCATCGTTGTATTTTCCAGCCCCGAGATTTCCACCCGCTCCGTTGAAGTGCAGATGCAAGGCCTCGGGCACCCCCTGCCCACGCATGAACCTAGCAATACCTGGGAAGTCCGGACTCGGCGTCCCCGTGAGATAATAACTCTGAGGATGACAAGCATAGTAACTCAATACCGCTACGGGCTTGTTGTTACTCCAAAACGAGAGCAACGACACATCCGGATCAATCGTGCCTTCCGGCTCCGCTCGCAGCGCTGGGTCGCGCGTCGTCGTGTAACGAACCGCTCTCACTTTTCCATCGGGTCCTAAAAGTCGACGATTTGAGGCCACCTTTTCCACTGCAGCCTCACCCCACCCGTAATGAGTCACTTTCTGCGCCTTAGGAAGTGAATCACGAACAGCCGCTGCAGCCCGCCCAATCACCTCTCTATGAAAATCGCCTTTCGTCCGTTCATATCCCTTCAGCCCAAATTTCTTTACTAGTTCCTCTGCTGTAAAATCACACCCCGGCGCGTCATGTTGATGAAGCGCGTGAAGAGCCACCCGGTCACGCGTAGTGCCCGCAGCCTTTGCCAAGGCATCCCGGAATTGATCATAACCTTCGTTGGCAACTCCGATCCAATCGATCGCGCACATCACAATTGGTTTACCTGCCCCTAAAACAATAACACCCCGGCATCTTAACGAAAGCTCCGGACTCTTCTCAACAATGGTGTAAGCCATTGCCGATCCCACCGGCGGTGTTACATCAAGATCGAAAGTCGCTACGCGAAGTATCGTCTCTTTTTCCTTCCCTGCCCCGGCAGCAAAGAAAACAGCGACCACGACAATTGAGAACACCAAGGGGATTTTCACAAGGAAACAAAATCATACAGAAGGCTCCCTGCCAAGATCGCAACCAGACGAAGTCGTGACAATATTCCACAAAATTGTCTAAACTCTTCCTGGACCCACTTAGACTCCAAAAAAGAACACTTGAAAGTTATGCATAATAACTGAAAAGCATAAAGCATCTCGTCTTTTATGCCCAAAACCCAGCCCAAGAAATCTCTCTATCTTCCCCCATGAAATCCTGTCTTGTTTTTTCCCTCCTTATCCTCTCTTCATTTGCACAAGACACGTGGCCACGTTTCCGAGGTGAAAACGGCACCGGAGTTTCCTCTACCAAGATTCCGACCGAGCTTGGAGAAAACACCCTCTTGTGGTCAGCCAAGCTCTCTGGCCCGGGCTCCAGTTCCCCTGTCATTTGGAAAGACAAACTTTTCGTTACCAGTGAAAACCGCGACAGGAAAGCTGTCACTTTGCTCTGCCTCGATGCCAGATCTGGAAAAACCCTCTGGAGTAAATTCCTAGCCGTAGGAGACTACCACCTCCACCGATTCAATAACACCGCGGCAGCAAGCCCCGCCGTGAATGAGAGCATTGTCGTCATCAGTTGGTTCAACGGAACCGATAACAAAGCCATGCTAACTGCCTTTGACCATTCCGGAACCAAGCTCTGGGACTACGAAATCGGAAAGGTCAAAACCCAACACGGATTCAGCCTTCAACCAGTCATTCACCAAGAACAAGTTGTCATCGCCCACATTCACATGGACGACGGATTCGTCGCTACCATTTCAGCAAAGTCCGGTAAAGTGACCTGGAAAACAAGGTTTCAAGGAAACGGTGAAAAAACGAGCTACATTACCCCCTTGGTGCACAAAAGCTCAACCGGGTTCGAAGTGATCTGCGCGAGCCAAGCTCACGGAGTGGTCGCTCTCGACTTCACTTCCGGAAAGGAGAACTGGACGCTTCCCGACACCATGAAACAAAGAACGATTGTTTCCCCCATCAATGTTCTCGCTGGATCAAATAGCAAAGAACCCCTCATCGCCGTTGGCTGTAAAAACGGAGTCTATTTTGCCGTCCGCCCACCCTCGAACAAAGGAGCTGCTGCTGAAATTGCATGGCATATGAAAGGGAAAACCCCTTACGTGCCAACTCCCGTTTCAAATGGTAAAACGGTATTCGCTCTTTCCGATGGAGGAGTGCTGACCGCGCTTAAAGCCAGGTCGGGCAAAGAAGTATGGACCCAAAAAATGCAGGCTAATTTTTATGCCTCACCCATCATTGCCGATGGCAAGCTCATTGCCCTCTCACGCGAAGGCCAATTAATCACCGCCGATGTTTCGGATGGCTACGAAGAACTGTCACGTTGCAGCCTCTCCCCCGGCCCCGAATCGGAGTGGAGCGACGCCACCCCGGCAATCGCCAACGGAAAAATTTACCTACGCCTTGGGTCTCGTATTGATTGCCACGGGGGGAAATAAGATGGAAGCCCATTGACCCGAAGACTTT
>DIHU01000224.1:0-30282 GCA_002420315.1 Akkermansiaceae bacterium UBA5688 | reverse complement strand
AGCACCCTTTCAGGGCAGGTTTTGGAGGACATTTCGCTCGGAGAGCAAGGAAAGTTTGAAGTCAGCTCCCAACCTTCTCCTTCCCACTACTTTCGCCTGCTCCGATCACGGGACCTCCAAACATGGCAAACCGTCGACCTCAAATCCCCGTCTGGAAGCAAATCGGCAATTCTTAGCGACTCTGTCTTACCCCGACCCAACGGGTTCTACAAACTTGAGCGAATTTCCAACCGGTTCCCTTTGGACTCCGATGGCGATGGGCGCAGTGATGTCGATGAGCTTGCACTAGGGCATGGTCTCAACCCAGCCAACCCCATCTCAATTCTCGACGGCAACATCTTCCTCGCCACCGAGGAAAACTACAATTCTCTTTCCAAACGCGACAATTTCCCCGGAGCTCAAAACGTAAGGGAAGTTAAATTCCTCATTACCAACATTCGCACGAATCCCGAACTCTACTTTTTTAATATTAACCAAAACCAACACCACTACGATTTCGCTATCAACGTTCTTAATTTCCCCCGGAACTATAACGAGTTCACGCGCAATACCTACATTAGCGCCGTAAATCGCCAAAATCTCGCCGGATCCCTTGTCTCGCATGATAACTACATCGCACCCGATGGCTCCAAAGGAATTTATACCCTCGAATTCTGGCCCACAGATCCCGTGGCCTTCGAATGGATCGAACTGGCTTACGAAATGATCGCGAAGAATGCGCCCTTCATCTCCCGCCTCGCCTACCACGCTCCCAGCGAAACCCAGCGCCAACTCCAAAGGGCAAACCAAGCCCGCTACGACGCCTCTTCAATTCATACGATCGAGACTGACAATCTTTTCTCCAGCACTACCTATCAGCCCATGAATCAACAAGAAGCTTTCGGACGCCTTGTTGCCTCAACTGGAACGGAAACTCTTTCCGCCCGCGACATTGTGATCTTCAAAAATCTTCCCAACGACCTTACCTATGTCTCGGGAATCATTACCGAAGTCCCCCAAACACCGCTCTCACACGTCAATCTCAAAGCCCAACAGAACGACACTCCCAACTCCTATATTGAAGACGCTGCCAACCACCCCGAAATCGCGCCTCTCATAGGCCAAAATATTTACTACCATGTCTCCGCAGAAGGGTTCGAAATCAGGGTAGCAACCCAAGACGAGGTCGAGGACTACTTTGAGTCGATCCGCCCAACCAAGTCATCCTCTCCGCCCCGGGACCTAAGTGAAACCAAAATCACGGCACTCTCTGGGATCGCTTTCTCAGAGAGCGATTCATTTGGGGGAAAGGCCGCCAATGTTGCTGAGTTGCGACGACTTTTCCCGAACAACGCACCTGATGGCTTTGCAATCCCCTTCCATTTTTACCACGAATTCATGATTCACAACCGCTTCTATCCGGAGGTGGCGGCGATGATCTCTAATGCGGACTTCAAAAGTAATCCTGCACTTCGGGAATCACTTTTATCCAACTTCCGTGATCGCATAAAAAATAAAAGCACTATGCCCCCATGGATGTATAGAGAACTGACCGAACTTCAAAATAACTTGCCCCCTAATATTACTCCGCGCCTTCGCTCCAGCGCCAACGCGGAGGATACCACCAGTTTCAATGGCGCTGGTCTTTACGACTCATTCACCCACAAGGAAGACGAAGGCCATATCAGTAAAAGCGTCAAACAGGTCTGGGCCAGCCTTTGGAACTACCGCGCTTACGAGGAACGCGAATTTTATCGTATCAATCACCTCTCTTCTGCCATGGGAATCCTCGTTCACCCTAATCAGAAAAACGAGCAATCTAACGGCGTCGCTGTCGCAAAAAACATCTTCGATCCTGACTGGGAAGGATACTACTTTAATGCTCAGGCTGGAGAAAATCTAGTTACTAACCCCGAAGTTAACTCTACTCCAGAGGAGCTCCTCGCTGCGAAGTTTTTCGGAAACTCCCAATTCGAAATTCAATATATTCGTTACTCCAACCAGGTCCCAGAAGGCGAAACCGTCCTAACTCGGCGTCAAGTTCTGGACCTTGTCGAGAATTTGAAAGTCGTCAATGCACGCTTCAAAACACTCTACAACGAACGGTTCAATAGAGATTTCGCTATGGAGATCGAATTCAAAATTACTGAGTCAGGTAAGATCTCCATCAAACAGGCCCGACCCTACGTCAACTAGTTAAGCCGCACCTTCTTTGCGCAGGAACACAAGATTGGATTCATCAGAATCTTGCTTGGAGTAGCGATAACCGGCAGTTTTAAATCTCTGTAAGTCTTTGGGGCTGGTGACTCCGCTGCGTATAATATGGTCTGCCATCATCCCTCTCGCCTTCTTAGCAAAAAAGGAGATGATTTTAAATTTCCCATTCTTTTCGTCCTTAAAGACCGGCGTGATAAGCTCTCCATTAAGATCCTTCTTTTTGACCGCTGAAAAATATTCGTTCGAGGCAAGATTGACCACATAGTTAGATCCCGATTTTTTCAAATCGGCATTCAAGGACTTCGTCAGCGAACCGCCCCAAAACTCATATAGATTTTTTCCTTTCTTGTTGGTGAACTTTGTCCCCATTTCGAGACGATAGGGCTGCATTAAATCTAACGGCCGCAACACACCATATAGCCCGGAAAGAATTCGAATCCTCTTCTGCGCCAAATCAAAATCCGCCTTGTCCCAGTGATCTAGCTCCATCCCCTGGTAAACATCACCGGTGAAAGCCAAAATTGCAGGGCGGGAGTTTTCTTTAGTAAATTCCTTCTCCCAAGTCGCAAAACGATCGTGATTTAACTGCGCTAACTTAGCACTGATCGACATCAAGCTACCCACATCCCCTACCGAAAGTTTCCGCAGGCGCGAAATAAGTTCAGCGGAATCCTCAATGAAACGCGGCTTGGTGGAACGCTTGCTCAAAAGCGGCGATCCATAATCCAACGACTTAGCAGGTGACAGAAGAACGATCATTTAAAAAGATTCTGCCCGGCGCGCGCAAAATTGCAACCCGTCACAAATCACGAAAACAGGTGGACTGACCGAACCACTTGCTCGCACCCCTTCTCTCGCGATCTTAATTTTTTTGATCATATTCTAATACGACCGATCTAGGTGCACATAGCCACCATCAGGGTAAACAATCTGCCCCGTGGTATGGCCAGATTTCCCGGAAGCCAAAAATACAACGGTATTCGCGATTTCCTTCGCGCTCGTCATTCGTTGGCCCAAAGGAATTCGCTCGCAAACTTCCGTCAAAAAGCCCTTGGGATCTTCCTTTCCCTGGGCCCACGCTTCATACATTGGCGTCAAGACTTCGGCTGGAGCCACCGCATTCACTCTGATCCCGAATTCCGCGAGATCAAGAGCCCATTCACGTGTCAGAGCATTCATCGCTCCTTTTGAAGCTGCATACCCCGAGGTTTCTCCCTGTCCAGTTTCAGGAACTTTTGATGAAATATTCACAATGAAACCCTTCGTCTCGATCAGAGCATCGAGAGCGAAGTGAGTGAGCGCATAAACATGTACAAGATTCTTTTGTAACGAGTCCACAAAATCATCCACTCCACTTCGCAGAGAAACTCGATCATTGACTCCTGCGTTATGAACCACTCCATCAATTCGACCGTAAGTCTCAATGACTTTGAAGATTGCCTTGTCACAGGCTTCCTCCGAAGTGAGCTCGGCTTCAATCATAAGACCTCTTCCCAACTTCTTAATGAGGGCGCGGCCATCTTCCATCGACCGACCTACGATAACTGGAATCGCTCCTTCGGCGGCAAAACCCTCGACACAAGCTGCGCCAATGCCCCTAGAACCACCCGTTATTACGACTACTTTCTCTTTGAGCTCTAAATCCATAACGTTAAATACTAATCCGTTTCAAATTCAAAGTGAACTCCACACTTTTCTTTTGGTCGGCTACTCCAAATTTTCCCACTTGGAAAGGTATGGTCCCTCAGGAATTCCTCCCGGAATTCTAAGCCCCATCCAGGAGCCTCAGGAGCAAGGTAGTGCCCATCTTTCATCCTTACCGGTTGCTCTACTGCATCTTGAAGAAAATCAATATACTCCACCAATTGCGTCTTGGAATGGCCGCTCACCGCAATTTGATCCCATATCCCATAATGCTGAATCATATTGCAAAGCGCGATCCCTCCCCCATGCGGACAAACCGGCACACCAAACTTTGCCGCCATCAAAATGATCGCCATCACATCATTCACCCCAGACACCCTTACGGCATCAATTTGACAATACCCAACCGCTCCACTTTTAAGAAGCTGCTTAAAAATCACCGGAGAAGCTGCGTGCTCACCACAAGCAAACTGAAACGATTCCTTTTTGAAGCTCTCAGAAAGCTCAAGATACCCGAGAACGTCATCCCGTGCGATGGGTTCCTCCACCCACTTCAATCCGAACGGTCCATAGTTTGCGACATGTTCCTTGGCCTCTCCGACTCCCCAAAATTGATTGGCATCCACCATAAGCGACTGATCATTTCCAATCGCTTCCCGCATGAACTTAATCCGCGCCACGTCCTCGGAAGAATTTAATCCTACCTTCACTTTGAAGGCGTCAAAGCCTTCCTCCTGAAGCTTACGAACCGTTGCTAAAATCGCCTCATCACTCAGCCCAAGCCATCCAGCGGTGCAGTATGCTTTCGGCCCAAGCTGGCCCATCGCCTTCTCACGAGCCGCCTTTGTTTCACCAGCCTTATCCAAAATCTTTAACGCCTCTTCGGGAGTTAAAGCGTCTTTCAGATTTCTCCAGTCGATACAATCGACTACAAACTTCGACTCGAGGTCTACGAGAAGCTTCCAAAGTGGTTTCTTCTCGGCTTTAGCCCATAAATCCCACATTGCGTTAATGATAGCCCCGCACGCCATACGAAACACCCCATCATGTAACCATCGCAATTGGTGGTGATCATTCAGCCTTCGGTAAAGCTTGACCGGGGCTTCGCAAAACTCCTCTAAGGTAGAACCGACAATCAAGGTCGCTAGGTCTTTTATACCATGGCCAATCCAGTCAGTCCCGGCCCCAACTGTGAAAACCACCGACACGCCCCGTAGCCCACCATCAGTCTCTAGATGCAAGACAGCTGATGAGTAATCCGGCGCCTTGTGAAAAGGATCAGACCCCAACATCTTGTCCGATGTTGGCACCCGAAGATCTGTGACTTTTGCCGAAATTATTTTCATGCCTCTATCGCTCCTTGACGGCCACTTGTTTCTGCATTCCCAAACCGTCTATTCCAAGTTCAACCACATCGCCCTCTTTTAAATACATTGGAGGATCAAACCCTAAACCAACTCCAGCCGGGGTTCCTGTCGAAATGACATCTCCCGGTAGAAGAGTCATGTAACGGCTCAAATAACTCACTACTTGCTGGATATTGAAAATAAAATCAGAAGTAGAGCCATCCTGCAGCTGCTCACCATTTAGATTTAACCATAGACGCAGATCATTCGGATTTGAAACCTCATCACTGGTCGCCAAATAAGGCCCAAACGGCGCATAGGTGTCAGCTGATTTTCCTTTCACCCATTGTCCACCTTTCTCTAACTGCCACTCGCGCTCGGAGTAGTCATTATGAACTCCATAACCAGCAACATAATTCAGAGCTTCATCCTCGCTCACATACTTCGCTCGCTTTCCGATCACCACCGCTAACTCTACTTCCCAATCCGTTTTATTTGAATCGCGAGGAATAACGATGTCATCATTGGGACCAGCCCAAGCCGTCGTAGCCTTAAAAAACACAACCGGTTCACTCGGAGCTTCCATCCCAGCCTCCTCGGCGTGCGAAGCATAGTTCAATCCAATACAAACGATCTTTGAAGGCCGGGCCACTGCCGGAGCCAGAATCACACCTTCGGCATCCACCCGAGGCAACGAATCTCCAAGCTCTTGCAAAAACTTCTCAAGCCTTTTCAAACCATTGTTTTCAAAAAACGCTTCACCCCAGTCTTCGCCAAAGTCAGCACAATTCAGGATCTCGTCTTCAGAAACAAGAACACCAGGCACGATCGCGCCATTCTCGTAAAATCGGGTCAATTTCATTAGTCTAAATTTTCTATCTTAAAAGAGTTGCTCCACCGTCGATATCGTATGCGGATCCGGTGATAAAGGCTGCTTTATCCGAACACAAGAATGCGGCCAATTCCGCAACCTCAGAAGGTTTTCCCATTCGACCAATTGGTTGATACTCTGAAAGTTTTTTGAACATTCCCGCCCTCTCCTCTTCGGGATAATTTTTCTCGAGGTAACCATCAACAAACGGAGTATGGATTCGTGCCGGACAAATGCAATTCGCACGAATTCCTTCCGCTAGATAATCTCGAGCGACCGATAAGGTCATCGAAACCGCCGCTCCCTTTGACATCGAATAAGCAAAACGTTCCTGAATTCCCACTTTCGCCGCCATCGACGCCATATTCACGATCGCTCCTCCCCCACCTTCAATCATTTTTGGAATCGCAAAGTAAATGCAGTGATAAATCCCTTTCACATTCACTCCATAAATCCGGTCCATTTCTTCAGGGGTGGTATCGGCCGCTTTGCCGATTGAAGCGATACCGGCGCAGTTGACCAAAGCATCAATTCTTAAAATCCCAGCAAAAACTTCCTGAACCGATTCGGTCGAAGAAACATCACATACCAGGCACTCGGCACTCCCGCCGGCTTGTTTGACCAAACCGACCGTCTCAAATCCAGCACCCTCATCGAGATCGAGGATCACGATATGATAGCCATCCTCCGCCAATCGCTGGCAAATCGCCCTGCCAATTCCTGAACCACCTCCGGTAACAATAACGTTTTTCATAAAGTCTAAAATTCTTGAGCAATGAAAGAATACCCAGCATTGAAATCTAACCTCTAACCAGTAATTGCCAGATCTACAGGACCGAGGCAAGCACCCAACCCAAAATCACCTAACAGCCACTTCTCACATCACTTCTCTGGCCAATAATCTCACTACTTTCTCTCGGTCGAGATTATGATACAATTTAGGTCGACGAGAGATAAAGAGGCTAAGGGTTGGGAAATTGTATGACAAACCTAACCCCAATGAAGCGTAGGAAGTGCCCGCAATTTATGAAGAAGTTTTGGCTATCTCTCCTATCAATCATCATTCCCGCCTCAGCTGTCACGTTTGAAGACAACGACACGGTCGTTCTCCTCGGAAACACCGTGATCGAACGTGCCCAAAAATATGGCTATCTCGAAACAGCAATCAATCTCTCGGCTAGAAAGAAGAAACTGAAATTCCGTAATCTCGGTTGGAGTGGCGATACCGTCTTTGGTCACGCCCGAAGTTACTTTGGTCCGCCCAAGGAAGGCTTTGACCGGCTTAAATCCGACCTCACCGAGCTTAAACCCAACGTTGTCATCGTTTGCTACGGTGCGGTCGCTGCCTATGACGGACAAAAGGGACTTCCCGAATTCCTTGCTGGATACGAAACCCTCCTTTCTATGATTAAATCATCCGCGAGCCCCCGTGAGATCGTGATCGTCTCACCCCCGCCCGCCGAATCCCTCGGCGCTCCCATGCCAGATATGAGAGAGCACAACAAGCGACTCGCCCTTTACTCAAAGGCTGTTGGTAAACTAGCCCAAAAACACAAACTTCAATTCGCAGACTTCTTCACCACTCTAGGTGAAAGCAGGGGCCTCACCGACAATGGGCTCCACTTCACACCTGAAGGCTATCAGACCGCAGCTCCAAAATTGGTCGAAGCCCTCGGTCTTTCCCTTGCCACCGGCAACCAACTTCAAAGCGAGCACGCCCGCAAACTCCGCGAAGCAACCGTTGCTAAAAACAAGCTTTTCTTCTTTCGATGGCGCCCCGCCAACGAAACCTATCTTCGCCTATTCCGCAAACACGAGCAAGGTAACAACCTTAAAGAACTGCCCATGTTTGACCCGCTCATCGCCGACGCCGAAAAGCAAATCGAAGCCCTTAAAAAAACCACTCTCTCCCTCAAGTAGAAATGATCACCCGACTTCTCCTCGCGGTCTCTCTCACGACCCTACCAACTTTCGCCCAACGCGGCCTCAAAGACATTCCTGATCCAGATCCGATCAAACAAGCCGCCGCTTTCAACCTTCCGGAAGGGATGGAGATCCAGCTCGTTGCTTCAGATCCCATGATCGCGAAGCCGGTGCAGATGAACTTCGATTCTAGAGGCCGTCTCTGGCTCGTCTCCAGTGGGATGTATCCGCACATCGTTCCTGGCGCTGAAGAAAACGATAAGGTCCTAATTCTGGAGGACACAAACGGCGATGGTATTGCTGACAAACGTACTGTCTTTGCCGACAACCTGCACATTCCTACCGCAGTCCTCCCAGCCGATGGTGGAGCCTATGTCGCCAATTCCACGGAAATCATTTTTCTTAAAGATACCGATGGTGATGGAAAAGCTGATCAACGTCGGGTCGTCCTTTCCGGCTTTGGGACTGAGGACACCCACCACATCGTCCACACCTTTGAACAAGGTCCCGATGGTATGCTCTATTTTCTTCAATCCATTTATATACACAGCCACCTCGAAACCCCTTACGGAGTTCGCCGACTGATGGGTGGTGGCATCTGGCACTTCCGCCCCGAAACTCAACGCGCCGAGATCCTATCCAAAGGTCTAATCAACCCTTGGGGATTCATCTTTGACGAACACGGCCAAACATTCGCTACTGATGGCGCCGGCGGTCACGGTATCAATGATATTTTCCCACGCTCCGTCTTCCGTACTTCACCCGGAGCCAAACGTATCGTGGATGGTCTCAATCCGGGGCAGCCCAAGCTTTGCGGCTTGGAAATCCTATCCGGATCCCACGTCCCGGAAAAGTTTCGCGGCGTGCTAATTGCACCCGACTTCCGTGGCCACCGCATCAATGCCTACCGCTTGAATCCCGAGGGTTCATCTTACAACTCAACCCGCATCGATGACTTCCTGAGCTCCTCCCACCGCGCCTTTCGCCCCATCGACGTAAAAATGGGACCCGATGGGGCACTTTATATTGCTGACTGGTATAACCCTATTATTCAGCACGGCGAAGTGGACTTCCGCGACGCCCGCCGCGACCACTCACGGGGCCGTATCTGGCGTGTCACCTTCAAAGGTCAACCGCTCATTGAGAAAAAGGACTTCTCTAAATTCTCCATCAAAGAACTCCTCGCTCACACCATTTCAAAAGAGCGTATCCACCGCGAACAAGCTCGCAACGAGCTTCGCACCCGCACAGACGTGCTCCCGGAACTCAGCACTTGGAGCAGCAAGCTCACCGATAACTTCTCCCGTATGCAAGCAATGTGGAATCATCAGGCTGTCAACCACACCGCAATCAACCTCATCAAATCCCTCATCTCATCTGATGACCCCCGCTACCGCGCCGCCGCACTGCGTGTCATCTATCATCGCCACGAAGAAGTCACCGGCGCCACCAACATCATTAAGAAGGCTATTAACGACCCAAACGGACGCGTTCGCCTCTGGGCCGTGAGTTGTCTCGCCCAAATGCCTGGACCTGACTCGGTTCCCACTGCCCTGCAAGCGCTCAATCATCCGGTCGACAAGACCATGGACTTCGCGCTCTGGTCCATCGTTCGCGAACACCAGGAACATTGGGCTCCAAAATTTGAGGCTGGCAAGCCTGTCTTCGGAGACAAACTCCCGCACCTGATCTTTGCGATGAAAGCCCTTGGAAAGACACTTTCGCTCGAATCCATCTTCACCAGTCTTGACAATGGAAGCCTCACTCCGACCGAACGCAAAGATGCCATCTCCGTCATTTCACAAGTTGGTTCTGCTAACAACCTGAGCCGCCTCTTCAAACTAGCGCCCAAAGAGCCGACCATCCTCAACAGGCTTGTCACTGCTGCTCAGATTCGAAAACTTCAGCCCGCGGAAGGCCAAGAACAGCTTCTGCCCTTCCTAGATTCGAAGAAACCGACTGTCTTCGCGAGCGCTGCCAAACTTGCGGGTCTTTGGAAGTTCGCTCCTGCCCGCAACAAGTTGGTAACTGCTTTCACTCAGTCCCCTGCTAAACGCCAAGCCGCAGCCGAGGGACTTCGCCTCTTCGGCGACGAAGAAACGATCAAGCTCTTCCTCAAGCTCTCGAAGAAATCGCCCGACGAAGCCACTCGCGTCATTGCAGTGAAAGAATTAGCTAAAATCGCTCCCGATCGAGCTGCCGCAAGCGCCGTGGCATTGTTGCAAAAAGACAAAGAAGGAAAAGACGAACACAGCTTATTTACGAGCTTCCTGCAAAGCGCCAGAGCCTCTACTTCGCTTGCCAAAGCCCTTGAGGATAAAACCTTGCCTTCCAAAATCGCAACTCTCGGCCTCCAGCGTGCCGGCACCTCGGGGCGGCCCCCCAAGGACCTGATGGCGGCCTTACAACTCTCCGGAAAGCTCACGCCTATGTCTCAGCAACCCTCTAGCGCAGATATGACCAAGCTCATTGAGCGCGTGCGAACGGAAGGCGATCCTCATCGCGGCGAAACGATCTATCGGCGAGCCGATCTCCAATGCATCGCATGCCACGCCATCGGCGGAGTCGGCAGCCCAATCGGCCCCGACCTCGTCAGCATTGGAGCCAGCGCCCCGGTCGACTACCTCATCACCTCACTTCTTAATCCCAACGACAAGATCAAGGAAGGCTACCACACCACCTTGGTCAGCGAGAAAAATGGTAATACTCACACAGGTGGTTTGATCAGCGAAAGTGATAACGAGGTTATTCTCCGTGACTATGCTGGCAAGATGAACCGCATCGCTAGGAGTGATATCAAGGACATCACCATCAGCCCTGTTTCTATGATGCCGCCCGGGCTCACCGCCGGGCTTCGGGAAGACCAATTCATTGACTTGGTTCGATTTCTCTCCGAGTTAGGGAAAGACGGTGACTTTAAAGTTAGCGCAAAACCCCTCATCCGAGACTTTATGGCCTTGAAGCCTCACCCCCGAACAGTCGATGGCATGGGCCATTATGGAACCGCCACCTTTACCGAAAAGTTTGAGGGTTACGAATGGCAAATCTACGGTAGCAAAGTCAGTGGAGAACTCCTTCCTTCAGAGCTTCCCCAGGTCAGAGGTCGCGGTCATAACACCTGGGGAGTCGCTCGCTTCGGCATCACTCAAAAAGGAAAAGTAAAACTTAAGATCAACGACACCAACCTCCTTGATCTCTTCGCAGGGAAAACCGAAATTATTCTCCCCGAAAAAGGACCTGCTATCATTGAACTCAATGGAAACGACGATCCTCAGCATTTTACTCTCGCCGTAAATTCCGCTTCCCGGCAGACTGGAGTTTTACTGGAAATTGTCACTGAATGAAGCTTCTTAATCTCACCTTCCCCCTCGGACTCGTTGCCATTTCAATTGCTGCCCGCGATTCCGAAAAAGAAAAACCCTCCCATTCTCGTCAGGTCGTTGCCCCCGGCGTTTACACCGAAGGAGCTTCTTTTGGTGACGTCAATGGCGATGGTAAAACAGACCTTCTCGCCGGTCCTTTCTGGTGGTCTGGCCCCGACTTCAAAAAGTCAACCCGCTACCGCCCCGGCGAAGCTGTTCCAGCAAAAGGCTATCAGCATAACTCCTTTCAAAGCTGGGTCCTTGATATCAATGGTGACGGACGCAGCGACATCTTCCAGATCGCACACGACGGCAAATTCCACCTCGACCTCTATCTACAGCCCGAACAACCATCGCTAAACTGGACCAAATATCGCGTGGCCGAGAAAATCGGTAACGAATCTCCTGAAATTACAGACCTTACCGGTGACGGTAACCTTGAGCTAATCGCGATGAAGGATGGGCGTTTCGGCTTCTTCAGCCCGAATCCCAAATCTCCCGAAAAACCATGGACCTTTCATTCCATCTCGCCCGAGCGGACCAAATCTCCCTACTATCACGGTCTTGGCTTCGGTGACCTAAATGGCGACGGTCGAACCGACGTGCTCGAAAAAGAAGGATGGTATGAGGCTCCTGCTGAGCCCCTCAAGGCTGGCAACTGGAATTTCCACCGCTACCAATTTGCGCCAGCTGGTGGTGCTCAGATGCTTGTTTTTGATATCGATGGGGATGGGGACAATGACGTCGTCTCAAGCACCGCCGCCCACTCTTGGGGACTCGCTTGGTTTGAAAACCAAAAACGTGAAGGCCGCATCACTTTCAAAAAACATAGCCTAATCCCCGAAGATAAGTCATCCGGGGTTGGCGGCGTAACTTTTAGCCAAGCACACTCGCTCGTTGCGGGCGACTTCAATCAAGACGGACTTACCGACTTCGCAACTGGTAAGCGGTATTTTGCCCACAATGGTAATGACCCTGGGGCTGACCAGCCTGCCGTTCTCTACTGGTTCGAACTCGTCCGTGATGATAGGGGATCTCGATTTGTTCCCCACCTTCTCGATACCGATTCAGGCGTCGGGACTCAACTTGCCGCTGGCGATGTTAATGGTGATGGGAAAACCGACTTAGGTGTCGGAAACAAAAAGGGAGTTTTTATATTTAGCAGCTTGAAATAAGCTTAGCGGTTAGTCGGACTAATGCTTTTATCCCCTTCACTGGCAATTTCATAACGCCCCGCCAGTCATTTTTTTGAGCACCAGCCTCACCGCCTCTGGATAAATGCGATGCTCTGCAATTTGGATCCGGGCATGCAGAGTCTTTGCAGTATCATTCATTAAGATCGCTACTTTTTCTTGTAAAATCACTTCTCCGGTATCGATTCCGGCATCGACATAATGAACGGTGCAACCTGTCACTTCTGCTTTATCAGCCAGAACTTGCTCCCAAGCCGCTTTCCCAGGATACATTGGGAGAAGTGATGGATGAATGTTAAGAATACGTTTTGGAAAAGCACTTAAAAGTGGATCTTTTACTAAACGCATATAACCCGCGAGGCAGATGAGGTCGATACCGTCAAGACGCTTCAAAATTCGGGCGCTAAGACGAGGACCTCCTTCCTCTAATGCCGTTGGTATTCCAGCTGCTTTTGCTTTCTCCAAAATCCCAGCACCCGGCTGGTCAGAAATCACCAGCACGATCTCATCAGCAAACTCCTCTAAAAGGGCTTGGAAATTTGACCCCGTTCCAGAACCTAGCACCGCGATCTTCGCCATGAAGAGAATCCAGCAGAAACACCACACAAAATCACGACCTGATTTGCGTTTCACACAAATGTGAAATTATCGAGGATACGGGCATCAAATAAGAACCCCTAAAATTCTATTGGGTCTAAATTCGTAATGGCTCAGAAGACTGCAAAATTTGCGCGTGCCAATCCTCACTCATCGGCTACCGTGACATCATGAGCAACGAGGCTAGCGCTGTCCCAGACGCAACGGGTCACTATGGTCAATTTGGAGGATGTTTCGCTCCAGAAACACTCATGACACCCCTGGATGATCTCGTGGCCGCCTACGACGAGGCCAAGGCTGACCCTTGTTTTCAAGCTGAATTGGATGATCTCCTTCACAATTATTGTGGCCGCCCAACACCTCTTTACCTTGCGGAGCGTTGGACCGAGCAACTCGGTGGTGCCAAAATCTACCTCAAACGCGAAGATCTTCTCCACACCGGAGCTCACAAAATCAATAATGCCATCGGCCAACTCCTCCTAGCCAAGAGACTTGGTAAAAAGCGCATTATCGCCGAAACCGGTGCTGGTCAACACGGTGTCGCCACCGCAACTGTTTGCGCCCGCTTCGGAATGGAGTGTACCGTTTACATGGGCGAAGTCGATATGAAGCGCCAGGCCCTTAACGTCACCCGAATGAGGTTGATGGGCGCCAAAGTTGTTCCTGTGACTGCCGGGCAAGCCACCCTTAAAGAAGCTGTCAACGAATCAATGCGCGACTGGGTCGCCACAGTCGACGATACCCACTACATTTTAGGATCCGCTTTAGGGCCCCATCCTTTCCCCATGATGGTCCGGGATTTCCACCGCATCATTGGCCTCGAAGCACGCGAGCAAGTTCTTCAAAAGGAGGGTCGCCTCCCTGACCTCCTCGTCGCTTGCGTCGGCGGAGGCTCAAATGCCATGGGACTATTCCATCCATTTGTCGACGATGAAGACACCCGGATGGTAGGAGTGGAAGCCGGTGGCGAAGGAATCAAGCCGGAAAAACACGCCGCCAGATTTCAAGGTGGTAAGTTAGGCGTTCTTCAAGGTTCCAAAACCTGGCTCCTTGCCAACGATGACGGTCAAATCGAGCTTACTCACTCCGTTAGCGCCGGCCTTGACTACGCCGCCGTCGGACCCGAACACGCCTACCTCCAAGATATCGGGCGGGCCGAATACACCTACGCGACCGACGACGAGGCATTGGCTGCTTTTCGAGAGCTTTCTTATACCGAAGGTATCATTCCCGCCCTCGAGTCTTCCCACGCTATGGCTTACGTTTCAAAGATCGCGGGTTCCATGCGAAAGGAAGATATCATCATTGCAAACCTTTCTGGTCGTGGTGACAAAGACGTCGAGCAGGCCTCCAAATATCTCCTTGGCGGCGAGTGAATCATTCCCGCCACCAATCAGCGTCTTTTTCCCACGGTAGTTGTCCCGATTCCTCATCAGGGCCTACTGGCTCGATTTCGGGCTCACTCGAAGCCTCATCGTCTTTTAATAAATCGGCCAACTCGTCTTTTCTTCCAGCGTTCCGCATCATCGAAAAGAGAATCGTCGCTAATGTGCCGGCCGAGATCAGCAGCACGAACAACATGCAAACTGCTAGTGTGTCCTCCGCCGACATGACAGGAGCTTAGCACAACATTTGCAGGGAGAAACCGGCAATTAACCCCATTCTAGCTCAAACCGAGGAGTCTTGCTCCATATTGGGTAGCGAAAGCCGCTCCAATATTTGATCTTAAGTAATTCTATGATCTTTTCAGAAAAACCATCCACGATGGGTTGACAAGCGGTTTCCGCAAGCTAGTCTCCGCCTCCCCGCTCCTTTTAGCCGGATTTTTCAAAAACTTATCTTTTCTTTACGGCCATGAAAATGACATATCAGCCTTCCAAGCGCACCCGCAAGAAGCAACACGGTTTCCGTGCTCGCATGGCTACCAAAGCGGGACGTGGCATCCTCAAGAGCCGTCGCCGCAAAGGTCGGAAGCGCCTACTTCCAAAAGGTGCCGAGATTCACTTCAAGCGCCATACGGTGCAAAACAACACCAAGTAAGTTGGTTTTGTCCCGCTCCTCTCGTGGGACCTCACCTGCTTACATTGGGATTTTTTTCCAGTCATGAGACTGACCCGGAAAAGGCGAATGCGCCAATGGGGCGAGTTTCAAATCGTTCGTAACGGGGGGAAATCTGCTGCCGGGAAATATCTCGTTCTTGGGAAACTTGAGGGAGAGATGGCTCTTGACCGCCGTTTTGGCCTCATCACTTCCAAAAAGGCAGGAAAAGCCGTCACCCGTAATCTTCTCAGACGCAGATTTCGTGAAATCATCCGAAAACATGGCGACAATCTCCACCAAAACGTCATGCTCGTTACCATCGCCCGCTGGAGAGCCTCACAAGCGACCTTCCAGCAGCTCGAAGCCGATTGGATCAAAACCGCCAAAAAACTTAAAATCTGGCACGAACAGCCCATAGATCCCTCATGAAATTTCTTATTCGACTGATCATTCGTGGCTACCAGATCTTTATCCGCCCCGTGCTGCATGCCTTAGGCGGACCTAATTGCGGGTGCCGTTACACCCCTTCCTGCTCCCACTATTTTCTTGAAGCCGTCGAATCCTATGGCTCGCTCAAAGGCACCTACCTTGGAATTCGGCGGATTTTACGCTGTCATCCTTGGGGTGGCTGCGGTTATGACCCCGTCTCATCAACCGGAGGCTCTAAAGCCTCCTCGAAAAATTCTCCCACTACCCACAACTGATCATGGATCGAAAAGCTTGGATCGTCGTCACAATCTGCGCCATTTTACTGGCTCTTAATCTCCACTACACAGGCGAAAACGCAAAAAGACAGCGGGAAGCTGAGCTCGCAGAGCAGGCAGAAAAGAAAGCACGGGATGCCGAAAAAGCCCCGACAGAAAAAATCCCTTCTGTCACCGTCAAGCCCCGCCCCATTCCTGAAGACATTGGAACAGCGGAAAAACACGAAATTGCGACCCCAGCTAGTGTCTTCACACTTTCGAATCTCGAAGGCGGCATCGTTCAAAACAAGTTCCTCGAAGAAAAGGCATTCTCTGGAGACGGGCTGATCACAATGAACGATCTCGGACTTAATCGTATCGGCGCCATCACTAAGATCTCTGGAGAAAGCCTAGAGAAAGGCTACTATGACCCGGACGAGATTAGTAAATCTGAGGCCTCGATTACCTACAAAGGCTCTCTTTCCAACAACCTGATCGCGCAGAAAACTTGGACAGTTGTCGAAGATGAGTCTGCCGGAAGCCCGTACCGGCTAAAGTTTAAGCTGATCCTTGAGAATACAACCAACGGCGAAATTTCACTGAAAGACGTTGCGATTTTTAATGGTTCAGCTGCCCCTACCTATGAAGATGAGCGTTCCAACTACCTCAACTTCTTTTGGAATGAAAATGGTGATTACGATTCCGAGACAACTGGTTACTTCAGCTCATTTTTTGGGGCAGACGCCACCGAGTTTCGTACGAGCTTCGAGCAAAACCTGCTCTTCACCGGAGTGGAAAACCAATTCTTTGCAACCATTATCACCCCGGAGAAACCCTACCCCGCCACCTTTCGTGCTATCCCGGTAGATGTTGACCTTCCCGCATCGCGCGGAAGTAAGATGGTCAAAGCTTTTAACACCTACCTTTCACTTCCCGAGGAAGCTATCCCTGCCGGACAAAGCCGTGAATACATCTTCGATGTTTTCATGGGGCCAAAAAACAACGCGCTCATTCGTAGCCTCGACGGAGACAAAGGGCACGTCATGGACTACGGAATTTTTGGATGGATCAGCCGCCCACTCAATTGGACGCTCAACAAGCTATCCAATCTCTTCGGCGGAGAAGATAATGACTGGTCTTGGGGATGGGCTATTGTCGTTCTTACTCTCATTATTCGAACCTTTATGTGGCCTCTCCACGCCAAGTCGACTCGGACCATGAAGCGGATGTCCAAGCTCCAACCTAAGATCGCGGCACTCAAAGAAAAGTATCCTGACGATCCCAACAAAATGAACCAGGAGATGATGAAGCTTTACCGGCAGTTCGGGGTCAACCCGATGGGAGGGTGCCTTCCCATGCTAGTGCAGATCCCCATCTTCTTCGGGTTTTACAATATGCTTCAATATGCCGTTGAGCTTCGTAACCAGCCCTTTCTCGGCTGGGTTAAGGATCTTTCACAGCCAGATACAGTCACCTATATTATGGGACTGCCTCTTAATATCCTCCCTATCTTGATGGCTGTCACGATGGTTATTCAAATGCAGATCACACCAAAAACCGGTGATAAGATGCAGCAGCGCATCTTCATGCTAATGCCGCTCATTTTCTTCTTTTTCTGTTACAACTTCGCATCTGCTCTTGCCCTTTACTGGACCACCCAAAACATCTTCTCTATCGGCCAAACTTGGCTCATGCAAAAGTTGCCAGAGCCCGAATTGAAAACCTCTAAGAAAGCAGGTAAAAAAAGCTGGGCCCAGAGACTCGCCGAAAAAGCTGAGGAAGCTCAAAAGCAACAGAAAAAAAGAGGGCTCGGACAGCGGCCTGGCCAAAAACAAGCTAAGCCCAAAAAACCTCGCGCCCCCAAGACTGGAGGGTAGTGCCAAAACACTCGCCACTCTAACAGGAATCAGTCAGCAATGGACCATGAGAACTCTCATGGTCCTTTTTTGTTTTCTACTTTTTGCCCGAAATGCCAGAGTATAAAGAAAAAGGGGCAAAGGCCTATCGAACGCAATAGCTAATTAACCCCCTCCCTTTAGCAACTACTTACACCCTTAAAGCTCCTGCGAAATAAAACTATCACTTGGACAAAATTCGGAGTCATGTTTATTTGAATTATCCAAATTTAACAGTTCAAGGTCTCCAACCTATACCCTCGTTTATGAAATATATTGCCTCACTTATTTGTTCGCTGCTGCTTCCAGCCAACGGACAGGAGAAACCGCTCTCAGAACTCGATCGTGAGCTTCTTCTTGAAAAGCTCAAGGAAGTTCAAGGCACCTCCGATAGCACAGTCAAAGGTCGGTATGGGGTTGCTCTTTCAGCTTTCCGAAAAGCCCGCGAAAGTTCGGCTGCAGCACATGAGCTCTATCTTAACTGCATCGAGAAAGTCCGATATGAAGATCAACTACGGAAAGCGAGTGAGTTTCGCGAATGGAAAAAGCGCCACAAGGAGCGCGGCGATAGTCCCGCTTTTCGTCTCGCGCTCCGGCATCAACTGAATTGGCTAGTGCTGACCCTGGAGGCAGCACAACTAGATGACATTTCCGTCCTCTCAGCCAAGGGAGTTGCTGTTCTAGAAGCGATCATTCGGGACGCCGAAGATCTCAAAGGGCAAGATCAGCTTCTCCGAAGTGATCCCTTGAGTAGTATATTTGCTGATGCCTACTCGGTCGGCACTATCGAAATTGATACTTGGCCGAAATCTCCACTCGATATAGCTGATCTCTACGAGAACGTTATCCTCCCTCCACTCCGGACCCCTAAAACACTCGACTCGCTCCGCAAAGCGTGGCTCAAGCGAGTCGAGCACGAAGGAAACCTGCTCGAGAAATGGACTAACGAAGCGAGTGGTGATCGTGATCGCAAACCAGCCTTCGAAAAATGGCTCATTGAAGGTCGCCCAAGTTTAACTTGGGCTATGGAGGTAGATCTCTTTGAAGCCGGCGACCAACGCGGAGGTGCTCTCAGGATGCTCGAGCATCTAAAGAAGCACCTTACTCACAAATCCGCCCCTAAGTGGATCGCTCAATTTACGACTCTTGTCGAAGGCGGGACTCCTGAGGGAGAAACACAAGAGAGTGAATAATACGGATCTTTAAGATTCTTATTTGAATCGCTAACCACTTGCATGGCAAGTAGGCCATCTCCTCATGGACAAGGGGGCCTATTCAATTGGCATTATTTTTTCAAAGAATCTCGGACTAATCACAGAAGTATAGGAAACTTAGTGGAGCAACCATCATTGTCACAGTGTTAACTTTTCGTTACGGTCTTTTTGAGATGTTTGAGTTGGAAGTTTGTATGAAGGAGTCAATCGAAGATTTCGCCCTGAGTCGATCCGAGAAAAAGAACCTTAAAAATCATCTATCGCAGATCGCAGGAAATGCGATCGAGCAAGCCAAAGCTCGAAAACTTGCTTTCAAATTGACGCAAGAAGCCATCAATGAATTCGGACAAATCACCGCTCTCGACTGGCTTCAAGGGTTCATCAAACTGCTCTATACGAATGAAAATAAAACCAGGGCTTCCGCATTTTTTAGCCCGGGGAACGACTGCCTCCACCGGATCCGCCAACTGATTAGCGAAAGTCGTAAAGCCCTCGATATTTGTGTTTTTACCATTACCGACAACCGAATCGTGCGTCGCTTGGAAGAAGCCCAAGCCCGCGGTGTGAAAATTAGAATTATCTCCGACAACGACAAATCACTGGATTCAGGGTCGGATCTCACCTATCTCTCAAAATCAGGAATAGATTGCCGGCTCGACCGGACAGATGCCCACATGCACCACAAGTTTGCCATTTCTGATCAAGACCTCCTCCTCACAGGAAGCTATAATTGGACTCGCGCGGCCGCCGCGGAAAACGACGAAAATATCGTAATTACCAATAATCCACAACTCGTGAGGAGCTTTATTGAAAAATTTGAAAAAATGTGGAGTCAGCTCGATTAGTAATCACGTAGCCAGAGTCCGTTTGTCTGCTTGCACACTGGAGCTCGGCAGGTTTTCTTACTCCCAATGAAACAAGCTTTCCTAACAGCTCTCGTTTGCTCCACAATTTGCTCTTTAGGTGCACCCCTTGAAGTAAAAGGGCTCCGGACCGAATCTGCAACCAACCCAATTGGAGTTTCAAATTCCCCAAGATTAAGTTGGCAACTTGATTCCGACGAGCGGGGAAACTTCCAGAGGGCTTACGAGATCCTCGCCGCTACGACCCAAGAAAAACTCGATGAGGAAAAAGCTGATCTCTGGGCGACAAAAAAACAACAGGGAGCTGCCAAACTACTAGTCTCGTGGCAGGGTAAACCACTCAAAAAAGGGCAAAAAGTTCATTGGAAAGTTCGTGTCTGGGACAAGCAGGATCGTCCTAGCGGCTGGAGTAAAATTGCAACCTTTGTCGTTGGTGAACAAGCGAAGCTTTTAAAGCCAGGCCGGATATCAGGCTTTGAAAGCAGCTCCGAGAAACTTAACCAACTTTACAGACAGAGCATTGCCAATCTTGAAAAGCGTCTTGACGCATTCACAGAGGGTGATGTTGCCGCCCTAGGAGATGGCAGTGCAGTCCATCGATCTGCCCGGGCATTTCTCTATCACTTCGATTCCGTTCCTCACCTCACCGAATGGCTTCGCTTGATGGATTCTGAAATCACCAAAGACAATTTTTTCCCTATCTATCCCGGAGCTCAAACTACCGCTCCGGTCTCGTCTGACTCAGGAGTTCTTGTCACCCACCCACTATGGTGGATGAGTGGAGATGCCCAACCGACTCGATCCCGTTGGGATGCTTACGAGGGACATATCATTGCACGCGAAGCACAAGATACACTTCTGAAGGGAACCAAATGGGGAGGAATCGCTGACTCGGAAGACGTAGCAGCTGAATTTATTGATCTCTGCTACCTTGGATTCAGCTGCCGCCTGATTCTCGAACTAGCTTTGCCCGCCGTGCAGCCACAAAAAGCTATTCGCTTCCAAGTTTACGCATCTCGGATACGCAAAAGTTTTGAACGCCAGTTCGTCAACAAAGATGGCTCTCTGAAATCAAAATCACAAACCGGCCACGTTCTGGCACTCCGAAGTGCCGTTCTAAATCCTGAACAAAAAGCCAAAGTCCTCGCCGACTTAATCGCCTTGGTCACGAAAAATGGATCCAAAGTCGGCCCTATCGGAGCTCATTTTCTTCCGGGTGTCCTGTCGTTGACAGGAAATCAAGATCTAGCACTAAAAAGTCTGACTAGTCTCAACGCAGAAGAACAAAAAAACTATACCGAAAGCGGAATCGCTGAGTGGCTCATGACTTTCGTGGCAGGAATCGACACAATAGCCCCCGGATTCAATCAAGTAATCATTTCTCCCCGCATCCCTTCCAATGATTCTCTGTCATGGGTGAGGGCCTACCACGATTCGCCAACCGGACAAATCTCGGTTTACTGGAAAAAACTTGCTCCTGACTCGGCACTCAAAGCAGAGGTTATGATTCCAACTGGCGCTCTTTCGAGAGTCATTTTACCAATCGGGAAAAATCAAAAAATCACCGAAAGTGGGAATGAAATCGCTGACGCAAAAGGGGTCGAGATCATTGAAAGAAAAAATGGAAAAGTCTCTCTTATCACCCAATCAGGAAAATACTCTTTCTTAATTAAGTAAGATAGAAGCTCTATTGATACTGCCACTCCATTGCCTTAAGCAGCCCACTCCGGGGCTCACCCCAGCGGCTATCGACTCCAAATGAACCAGGAAAACGCTGATTAGGCTCACTCCGAACTCCCCAACGGGAGTCCACAGCACAACCAATCAAGAAAAACATTAAAAAAATAAGGAGCAAAACGGCTGCCTTCACGGCGCAAGCTTGCAAGTTGATGACCGATGTCAATCGATTTCACCGGGCTGACACAACCAATCCGCCACACCTTCAAGAGCACGAGATCGGTGGCTCATGCCATTTTTAATCTCTTCGCCAAGCTCAGCGAAAGACCTTTTATCGCCTTCGGGAGCAAACAAGGGATCATAGCCAAAACCACGCCTTCCCTGCTTTTTCTGAAGAATCCGCCCTTCAACCGCACCTGAAAAATCAGCGAGAACATTTCCTCCTCGAGCCAAGACGATTACACATCGAAAGCGAGCGGTGCGCTCACTATGCCCATCCATTTCACGGAGTAGTTTCTCATTATTTAGGGAATCATTCCCATCCTCTCCAGCATAGCGTGAGGAATAAACGCCCGGATCCCCACCTAACGAATCAACCTCCAATCCAGAATCGTCAGAAAGAACCAAAGCATCGGTCAACTCACTGATTGCTAGAGCCTTGAGAGTGGCGTTTTCAAGAAAAGTCTTACCGGTCTCCTCGACCTCCGGAGGGTCATTCAAAACGGACAAGTCCAAAACTTCAAAAGCGGAAAGAATGGCGCGAATTTCCCCGACCTTATGAGCATTCCTTGTCGCCACAATCAATCGCTGTTTCACTAGTTCAGAATAACAACCTGCAAAAATATTTCGACAAATTTGGAATAAAACCGAACGTTGATATGCCTAATAACATTATGAGCCTACTAAAAACCATTATTCTTGCCATCTTGTCGGTTACTTTCACTACAACCGCACAGGCCGGAGACTTCCTCACTGACTTCGAAGCTGGAAAGAAAAAAGCCGCTGCAGAAAAAAAATGTATGCTTGTGAAATTTACCGGGTCTGATTGGTGCCCTCCTTGCATAAAGCTAGATAAGGAAGTCTTCTCAAAACCGGTTTTCAAATCCGAGGTCGAAAAGGATTTCGTCGTGATCGTGCTCGATTACCCGAGGAAGGAAAAGCTCCCTGCCGCTCAAACCAAAGCAAACAAAGAAGTTGCCAAGAAATATAAACTCCGAAGTTACCCCACCGTAATGTTGATGGATTCGCAAGGAAAAGTCTTCAAATCAATATCCGGGTACAGCGGCAGTGGCGTCGAGCCCTACCTCAAAACGCTGAAAAGCTCATTAAGAGCGCGTAAGTTCCAATAAACTTCTCCTCCCACCGGCTCATTGGGGTAAAAGATTTCGAACTTCGATGCAGTTTTTCGCTACTGAAACCGGCAGCGTTTATTCTATCCAGACTTAGGACAGTGGACGAAGTCCAATGACAGTCTCAAGATTATGCGATCCATTTGGACGTAGGGTTGGTTTATCCGTTCCGGCATTCGCACACTCCACACAAACAAACTCCTTGTAGGCCTTGTCCGGAAGATCGGCGAGTTCCTTTGACTTCTCTTTCCATGGGTTCCAAATAACGGTGGAGCGAGAGCCGGCCTTGTCAACAAACACTGATCGGTAGCGATCAAGGTCACGAATCAATACCGAGGACATAGATTGATAAATACGATCAACCTCACCTTTGATTTGGAGGTTCTTTTCCTGATAAACAGGCTCTTTGTCATCGCTCGCCTGATCAATGTAGTGAGATCCTTTAACTCCTTCGAGTTGGATGCGCTCAATATCACCAAGCGAGAGATAAGTGTGGAGAGCCGAGCTCACCTTATAGATCTCTTCGCCAGTATTCTTCATATTTAATTTCACCCGCAATTTATCCGCGATACGAATCGTTGCAGTTAATTCGAAGTTAAAGGGGAAAAGAGCTTTGGTCTCCTCGTCAGAGACGAGTTTAAAGACAAGGGTCGCCATCTTCCCTACCATCTCGCCGGAGACAAGTTCCCAAAAGCGGGTCCGGGCAAAACCATGTGCTGGCATCTGTGGATCCTCAGGGTGATTTCCAAACCACGGCCAGCATATCGGAATCCCACCGCGGAGAGCTTTCCCACCAGTCATCTTGGCTTTCGGACTCACATATAAAACCGGCGGATGATCCGTCGGAGCCCAAGTG
This sequence comes from Akkermansiaceae bacterium UBA5688, assembly GCA_002420315.1. Classification (GTDB taxonomy): domain Bacteria; phylum Verrucomicrobiota; class Verrucomicrobiia; order Verrucomicrobiales; family Akkermansiaceae; genus SW10. The sequence continues at coordinate 6,573 of DIHU01000224.1, read as the reverse complement.
AGCACCTGAGCGCCATGAACCGCAATAGTAGCAGCTGAAACAGGAGTTTGAACTTCAATCACAGGGAAACCAATCTCTGGTTCAGTGACAGTCAACTCGGGAGTTTCGCTCAGGATGGCGGTGAGATCTTCAATCGATTGGGACATGGCAAAGGTGACGGCCAGCACCTTTGCCACAAGCTTAGGAAAATAGGAACAAAAGAATGATTCTTTTTTTCAAAACCTCTTTTTACTCTTCAGATCTCTGCCAAACCTGCTCGACGATCTTCTTTCGCAAAGCCAGTGGATCAATTACACCAGAATGACGAAAGAGAACTTCACCATTCTTACCAACGAGCAAAGTGAAAGGCAGCGCTCCATTCCAGGTGGGATCAATGGCCTTTGCTAAATCCTCAGTATCTCCGTCGAAAAGGTAGTTGTTTGTCGCTCTTTTTTCCTCATCCAAAAACGGTTTGGTCCGGGGCGAAAGCCCACAATGAGTTCTCTTTAGGAACCGTAATACCTTCCCCTCATCATCAACAGAATCGAGGCTGATGGGAATAAATTCGAACTCCTGCCACGAATATTGGCGGTAAATTTCCACCAAGTCCGGAAACTCCGCCACACAGGGACCGCAGCTTGTCGACCAAAGATTGATTAGGCGCATGCCAGTTCGCCCTCGATTTGCCACCAACTTTCTAAGCGTCTTGGCATCCGCCTTTTCAACAGTTACTGGCTGGGCTTTCCACTTGCGGTCTTCGCCCGCTACAATTTCCGATTTTTCCTTCCACTTTGTTGTACATCCCACGGGACGAGTCTTCACAACTTCAATCTTTTTTCCTTCAAGGATCGCGGAAATAGCATCACGTGCTTCATTTTTTTCGACAACCCCAACTCTACGGCGACCATTGTCCATCCGGCCGTTGTAACGCAGCTTGAGGTGCTTATCGAAGATGAAAACGTGAGGAGTCGCGACTGCTCCATAGGCTTTGGCTACCTCCTGAGTCTCACCATCGTAGAGATAAGGTAAATTGAAGCCACTATCTTTGGCGATAAGCTTCATATCCTCAAAGCTATCATCATAGACTGTCCACCCGAGCTCTGGCAAGTGAAGCCCTTCCGGCGAGTTACTATTGATGGCAACAAACTTAACCAACTTACCATTAAAATGATCAACCAAGGCCACCATACGGCCATGAGAGGCTATTGCATCGGGACAATGATTAGTTGTAAAGATAACCGCGAGAGCTTCTCCCCCGCTGAAGTCCTTCAGGGTATAGTTCTTCCCATCCACCCCTGGTAATTTAAAATCCGGAGCTTCTTGACCTTCGACCAGGGGCACAGGTTTATACCCAAAGAGAGGACCAATAACAAAGAAGCTAAAAAGCAAGAAACGCATAATATATTTACGTATCTAATCTGCCTTTCTAGCAAGGAGATACGCTGCAGGAAAGCCTAGGAAAATTCCAGACACCATCCCAGTGAGGTGAGCCAAAGTATCAATCCCCGGCCCTCCAATTCCATTTATTCCAAAGATCGTCAACCCAGCCAATAACGGGGTAAATGACCTCACTCCTTTTCGGAACGAACGCTCGCGCCACGCCAGATCTAAGCCGGACCCAACCAACAAGCCTAGAGCCCCAAAGACTGCAGTCGATGCACCCAGACCAAAATAGTCTTCCGGAAATCGAATAAACACATTTAGGAGATTCCCAATAAATCCACTTAAAATAATGAGCCCCCAGCCTCTCAACGGTCCAAAAGAATTGGCCACAAAGATTCCAAAAATTGAACCAAATACAACATTACCCAACAAATGCGGCATATCCGCGTGCAGAAACAAAGCCGTAAAAGCCCGATACCATTCTCCCTCGATCAAAATCCCAACAGTCGAGCTGACATACTTTGTCTCAACTTCTGGGTCCTGAATTTGACGGGTAAAACAAAAAAGAAGGATTCCGAGCCAAAGAAGAGCAAGCTCTACTCCCGAGCCAAAAATTGGAATCGCCACCGGAGAGGGTTGGCAAACTTTCTCCTCTTGATAAAGTCGGAATTCTTCCCGAATCGCTTCAACAAATTTCTCCTCACCATGGACTAAGTAACCACCCTCTTCCTCAACCGTAATAAGGCAATCCAACCTCATCGCTAAAATAACCAAGGCGTATTCCTGGGCTTCCTGCGGTGATCGAAAGCGACCTACAGGCACCAAACCAGAAGTCAGAAGATCAGGAATATCAATTACAGACACCGTGGATAAAAGCACCCTCACCCACCTACCGCAATGGGCATTTTGTGAAGCGCTTTAATCAAAAATGTGATGAAGCACACGATCTCCCCAGATCGTGCTGTAGACACCTAGTTTGTCTAGGCAAGAGCTAGGAGAGTAGCCCAACCAAGCCATCTGGATTTGAGACCAGACAACTGGTGGACCTTTTCTAGTTCTGCCCCGTTAAAAGAAAATCAAACCCTAGATTCGAGGAGCCCAACCCTCGCGATAGTCCCTCTTCACAAATTGGTTTGCCCGATCATTATTAGGCGACCTCATATTAGGACCATCCCAATCAATAGACTGTCCCTCTCCCACTTGTTGAGCAATGCATCCTAATAAAATCACTTCATTCAAGTAAGCTGCAATCTCAAAATTTGAGTAGGCTGGAGAACCACCTTTCATCATTTCGAACCACTCCTCAACGTGTCCAGGAGATCGAGGGACGACTTGCGGAATCGCCTTACAAGCCTCGTGCTGACCCGCGTCACGGTATCCTTTCTCGTCATTCAACATCACGTAAGGGTCACCACCGTAATCATCTTGGGAGAATAACTTCCCCTTATCACCAACAATCACAGCACCACTACCTGGAAGCTTCCCTCCCCGAAGGGCAATCACTTCAGAAACAATCTCCGTTTTAGGGCGAACCGGATCGAAGCTTTGCCTCGGATTCCCGTCGTACCACCAAAATTTCAATGGTGGCAACCCTTCTCGCTCCGGAAATTCAAAGCGGACTCTGGAAGTTAGGGGATAAGTCTCATCATAGATACGAGAAGCCATCTCACATTCAATCTTGGTTGGATAGCCCAGCTTCAATGCACGAAAAGGCATGTTCACGGTGTGGCAAGCCATGTCACCCAAGGCACCAGTTCCGAAATCGCTCCATCCACGCCACTTAAAGTCATGATAAACACCTTTTTTGTAGGGGCGCATTTGTGCCGGCCCGATAAAACAATCCCAATTTAAATTATCAGGGATTGGATCTGCGCCTGCTGGACGATCTAAGCCTTGTGGCCAAACCGGACGATTCGTCCACACGTGAAGCTCTTTAGGATTTCCAATCACGCCAGCTTGAACGAGTTCGACTGATCGGCGTAATCCACTTCCAGCACTACCTTGGTTCCCCATTTGAGTTGCTAACTTCTTTTCACGCGACAAGTTCCGCATCATACGTGATTCCCACACCGTCTGAGTCAGAGGCTTCTGACAAAAAACATTTTTTCCCATCTGCATCGCCATGATACCGGCCACCCCGTGGAGGTGGTCTGGAGTAGAAATTGTCACTGCATCGACCTTGTCTCCAATCTTAGTTAACATTTCGCGAAAGTCGGAGTATTTGGCCGCCTTGGAATACCGCTTCGCCATCTCATCGAGTTTCCCTCCATCAATATCACACAGGCCAACAATCTCGCCACCACATTTGGCCGCATTCATTGTATCGCTCCTGCCTTTACCACCCACTCCGATGGAGGCTACTTGGATCTTGGAATTCAAATTCTTCCCGCTTACAAAAGCAGGCATTCCGAATGTTCCGCCCGCAAGGAGGCCAGATTTCTTAATAAATTGACGCCGGTTAGTCGATGATTGAGCCATGGTAGTAAAACGGGACCAGCGACGCCTGACTTTCAATCACGCTACAAAACCTCAATTCTTTTTTTTCCTAGCCTTCCGGCGACCACTGACAGAATTGGGATCATATGCCAGAAATTCTCAGATCCTCTGTCTTCAATGATTCAGAGTGATCATAAAATCTCGGAAATAGGCTTTCCCACCTGACCTCCCACTGCGATCTAGGCTGATTTGGTTAAGATCACCAATATCTTTTGCTTCCACCGTGACAGAGCTTTGAAAAGTTCGCCCACCTTCGCCCAATTGCTCCAGCAAAACATCCAAGCGCACATTACCATCCAACATCTTCGTCACATCAATCGACATCCGCTGTCGGCTATCTCCCAGAGGCTCAAATCCAACCCCTTTCGTTCCAGTAAGATGCCTGTTATTATCAATCCGCTCAAAACGAAAAGCGCCACCCTGCATTCCTGGGTGAAACAGGGTCCGGATCCTCCCGATCGTGACACCCATGTGCCAAGCGCCGGATGAAACATCTTCACCTCCCAGGATCGCCGAAACCCGAAAACGATCGCCAAACTCAACCTTACCTGGCCAAGTCTTGGATTTTAAAATCAATCGCTGATCGCCATCCTGCCCCACTTTCCCTGCAAAGATTAATCGTGTGCCTTCGATTTTTCCGGGGCGCTTCGATGAATTCTCAAAATAAAATCGACGATAACCTTGCTTGAGATTTTCATTTTCTTCACCAAACCATTCGAAAAAAACGCCTCCCGTATCGGCTAGTTTTTCGCGTCCCTCTAAACCTTCCGCCAGTAAAGATTTTATAGCATGCTCAAGGGCAACTTCACGGTCCTTCCGAAAAACCAACCCAAGCTCTTCAATCACGTTCAGAACCCGACGCCTCAACTCGGGATCTTCGGAGGGCTCCAATTCGCGCAACCATTTCAAGGCATTTTCACTCCCAACGAGCAACTTTTTACGCCCTGCCTCTCTTTCATCAAAATCCTGAGAAGCGAGCTTCTCTAAAGCTTCATCAAACTCAATCGTCACCTCTGGGACTGCACTCAAAGCCTCCTGCAATTCCTCTACCGATATTCCAATCCCCTCTTGCTCCAAAAGCTCTACTCTCCAGTCAAAAACTTTCAGGTCATCTGCCGAAAATGCGACAGCTGAAAGTCCTAAAGTGACAAAAGTCATTAATTTCATCGTCTCGATCTACTCGAGGGAAAGGAAAGATCCACTGAATTATTCAAGTAAGATGCAACCATGACCCGCATCTTCCTCCTCATTCTATGCCTTTTCTGCCCCGGGTTCCTCACCGGAGCTGATAAACCAAACATCATTCTAGTCATGACCGACGACCAGGGATACGGGCCCGTCGGACGTCACGGTCACCCGTGGATCAAGACTCCCAGCCTTGATAAACTCTATGACCAAAGCACCCGCCTCACCCGCTTTCTCGTTAGCCCCACCTGCTCACCCACCCGATCCGCTCTCATGACGGGGCGCCATCCCCTCAAAAATGGCATCACACACACCATCCTCGAACGCGAGCGTATGACGCTTGATGCGACAATACTCCCCCAAGTTTTGAAAACGGCCGGCTATACTTCCGGAATTTTTGGTAAGTGGCACCTCGGCGATGAGGAAGCCTACCAGCCTCACAAGCGTGGATTTGATGAAGTCTTTATCCACGGTGCTGGAGGTATCGGGCAAGGATATAATTGCTCCTGTGCCGACGTCCCCGGCAACAAATATTTTGACCCTACGATCCGCCACAACGGCTCCTTTGTAAAAACCAAAGGCTACTGTACCGATCTCTTTTTTACCGCTGCTATGGGGTGGATCAAGGAAACCAAGAAAACCGGCAAACCCTTCTTCACATACATTACCACCAACGCCCCACACGGGCCATTCATCGCCCCGCGCTCTAATACTAAACGCTTCACCGACCTCGGCTTCTCAGCCAAGACCGCCGGCTTTTATGGCATGATCGAAAACATCGACGAGAATATGGGGCGGCTCATGGCAAAACTCAACGAGTGGGATCTCAACGAAAATACCATTCTCATTTTTATGTCTGATAACGGCATGACCGGTGGGGGGGCAGGTCGCGCCGGAAAACCTCTCGGAAAAACAAAGGATGGCAAACCAATGATGATGTTCAACGCAGGTCAAAAAGGCCTGAAAGGAAGTGCCGACGAAGGCGGAGTTCGCGTCCCCTTCTTTATCCGGTGGAAAGGAACGCTCGAAGCAGATCACGACCTCTCAAGGGTCGCCGCTCACATCGACCTCTATCCCACCTTAGTGGACCTCGCCGGTGCGACCAGCCCCGAAAAGCAAGTTGCCGGACGCAGCTTGCTACCTCTTCTGAAGGATCCCAAATCAGCCTGGCCCGATCGCTACCTTTTCACTCAAAAAGCCCGCTGGCCTACCGGATCTGAACCAAACAAACACCAATGGAAAAACTTCGCTGTCCGGAGCCACCAATACCGCCTCGTTGACAAACAACTCTTCGATATGCTCAAGGACCCCGGTCAAAAAAACGACATTGCTAACCAACACCCAAATATCGTCAAAGAAATGCACGTCGCATACGACAAATTCTGGAAAGAAGCCCGCCCCCTCATGGTCAACGAAACCGCCCCCATGTCACCGACCCAGCCTTATCGGGTGGATCACCAAAAACAGCTCGTGGGAAAAGGCATCCCAAACTGGGCCCCTCCTAAATTGTAGCCAAGTTGATAAAGACGC